>NZ_JAMQOQ010000005.1:0-300000 GCF_031624635.1 Halogeometricum sp. S3BR5-2
ACAGCTGCAAAAGGCACTGAGCAACCGATTCTTTGACTCACTCGACGAGCTAACAACAGCGATCGACACCGCTCTCGACAAACTCTCCGTCCCTAAAGTGAGCAATTACTTCTAGTGTCTACTATAGGATTCCGGCCCTGTGATATAGAGGATTCTAGAGTTCAGTGGTTCGACACAGAGAACGAAAACGATGCGCATCTCAGTCTCCCGCGGGAAGAAGACAGCAAAGCCGGAAAGAGAAACCGGAGTGGGAAAATCAGTCCCGAAGCGGCCCGAGTCTTCAATTACTGGCTTGAAGAACGGAAAGAAGACCCCGCGTACGAAGGTACAGATGCCGTTTGGCTCAATCAAAAGAATAAGCCATACAGTGCGCGTTCACTCCGATATCAGTTGATGAGCCTTCAGCGGGCAGCGGGGATGAACGTTGAGGAGCGCGAGAATGGATGGTACATGATTCGACGGGGTGTGGGGACGGACATCATAAACAAAGAAGGCGACATTATCACCCTGATGCATCAACTCCGAATCGACCGCTATGAAACAGCGATGCGGTACGTAATGACTGCTGACCAAGCAGCTGATAGGTACTTTAGCAGGCGGTAGCGGGAGAGTGAAACACAAGTAGAGTCGGCTCAAAAGCTCATGGGAAAGGCAGACCACTATGATACACACCTACCTGAGAGCAGACAGTGGAATGTGCAGACCATGACGCTGCGTGACCAAGCTTGGAATATCGCGTTACGCTACTTGGCCGACAAAGGGAAATTCAAACTTGCCGAGCTACCGTTCAAAGAAACGGAGAGACACACTGTAAAGCGAGTTCTGAGGGAGATGGAGGAGTATGGATGGATACAGCGTGAATCGAAGCAAAGTGGAATCTATCGGCTGGGACCGACAGCTGAGCAGTATCTCAACGTCGACGAAGAGATTATTGAAGCAGCGAAGTCGTAACACTGACCACTATTGCTGTGAGATTCGGTAGCTTAAATATACCTTAGAAGAACATTCTATTGACTTCAGATTCAGTCTGTTGGTAAAAGATGCACCAAATATGGTTCGTGTTTTCGCCACGCCTTGTGGAGGCTGAGACGCGGGTTCAATTCTCGCACCCGGACCTTTTCCGACGAACGAAGTGAGGAGTGAAAAGTCCGTACGGCGAGATTGAACCAGCGAGCGACTGGAAGGAGCGAGTGGGGTTCAATTCTCGCACCCGGACCTACCACTCCTCCGCCGTGTCCCGATTCTCGCTCTACCACGCGAAGTTCGCCGACGGAAGAGGCCTTCGACGCACGTCAGTTCTCACTCACCCCTCTCGCCGCGTACCGACGCCACCGCTTCGTTTTCCATCCGCGTCCACTCGTAGCGCCGCATCAGTCCCCGAACGGCCGTCTCCGAGAGCGACCAGGCCTCGCCGACCGGTTCGCCGTCCTCGAGGTTCCGAGCGCTGTACGTTCGCGCGGTGCCCGCCCGCGTGACGAGCGTCGGTTCGCGGTAGTCGATACGGACGGTCTCGCCGGGTCCGATCGGGGCGTCCTCCGAGACGTCGGTGTCGTCGGTCCGGAGGTCCTGTAACTGCGGGTACGTCGGCTTGATCCGGTCGACGATGTTCGGGTCGTCGCTCATCGGCGTTCGCCCGTGCCCTTCGAGGTGTGCGTGCAGGTTCGCAGGGACTCGACGCATCCGCCGTCAGACGTACTCGTTTCCATGACTCTCCATACGTGCGACCGCTTTTGGCTATTGTATCGTTTACCGCCCGCGAACGGGCCTTAACCCCCCGTTGAACCCGCACCGTCGCATCGGTTGTGTCGCGGTAGGACCCTCGTACTCCGCCGCAGGCGGCGAACTCGCCCCTTCCGACCGTACGGGAACCCGACCGCCCTCGGAGAACACATACTATACAACCACAGTAATCTTTTAGTGATTGTAAGTTATTCCTACTAATGCGGGCGCTGTTTTCGGTATTATAGTACCGACCGGGCCGGGTAACTATACATATAGACAGTATCGGTATATGCCCATACCCCATTGGTGAGAGTGTCGAACGACGTGCCACAGAGACGGTGGGGAGGTCGACAACAACGATGAAGACGCCAAAAAAATCGACAGACGACGCCGGAACGGATGGGGAGTATCAGTACATCGAGTACGAGTCTGACGACGAAACGGTCGTCGTCATCCAGGACCACGAGAACGAGAGCGCGTGGATCCAGTCGACCGTCTCGATTCCGATCGAACCCTGAGGGGGGAGACCCGAACGGTCTCGGGGGAGACCGGGGTGGGTGGGCGATCGGAAAGCACCAGTTCGTCACGACAGGCAGAATAGCGAGTCGATCGGTATCGGTCCCTGCTGCGGCCCTCCCGGTCGTCGTCGAGGGGTTCGGGGGAAATCCTCGCGCGACGACCACACATCACACGCAATCTCGCTGCGGCGAGAACGACGACCCGCGACCGAGCGGCACGTATACCAAAATCGTGTCCATGGCAGACGCCGCTCGGCCGGTAGAAATCGTCGAACGCCCGACGGAGTTCGGGTCTTCTTTCGGTAGATGTCACTTCCACGCCAGTACGTCCTCTTTTCGTCGGAGCGCCGCGTTCGGCGTTCGATTTCAGTGCATCGTCCGCGTCGGATTCTCGCGGTCGTAGAACTGACCGTGGAACGGGTACGGCGTCCAGTGAGGGAGCGTCGCCCGCGCCAGTTCGGTCATCGTCCCGGCGTCCAAGACGACGAGCACCGACCGCTCGGCCGCCGGGTCGAGCATCAGCGTCAACAACACGCCGTCGTCCTCGCCGGACCCGTCGGGGCGGGGGACGAACGTCGCCTCGCTAGGGTAGGCGTCCCCGCCGTCGGCGGCCGCGGGCGTCCAGGCCGTCTCCGTCTCCGTCTCGATATCGAACTTCAGCAGTCCCGTGGGGAACGGCCCGGCGTTCATCTCCGCGAGGTAGACGTAGCGGTAGGGACGGCCGTTGTGACCGCGGTAGTTGATGGTGGGGAACTCGACGGGGCCGTCGTGAAGCGACTTTCGGGAGACGGCGCCGCGCCCGTCCAACGGGAGTCGGAAGCGGACCAGACGGCCCGGCGGGACGTCCGGGTCGCCGGAGCGGAGTTCGTCGAGGTAGAGGCCGGTTATCGCCCGGTCGTCCGGATAGACGACGGCGTCGACGACCACCTCGTCACCGTCCTCGAAGGCGTTCGCGTGGTGGTAGACGAAGAAGGGGTCCGTCTCGGGCGTCGCGACGACGTCACCCGTCCGCCGGTCGACGACGTGAAACCGGGTCGGGTCCTCGCGCCGTTCGAAGGACTCGATGAACGTCGTCGAGTCGAACAGCGACCCCGCGAGGAGGGCGACGAGGTTCGGACCGTAGGGGACGGCCGGGAGCACGACGTATCGCTCGGTCAGGGAGAACGAGTGAACGTAGGGGATGTCTCGGAACGGCAGGTGCGCGACCATCGTCGGCACGCGGGTGTTCGCGGGGCGTTTGAACACCACGTAGCCCGTCTTCGGCCCGTAGGAGAGCCCGAGCCCCCAGAACTCCTCCGTTCGCGAATCGAAGTGCACGTGTCCGAGCGTCGCGTCGACGGGGAGGCCGCGCGTGAGGTCGATTCGCTCGCCCGTCTCCAGCGTCTCGGGGTCGATGCGGTAGCCCCACGGCGACTCGGTGACGGCCACCCAGTCGCCGCCGATTCGGACGGTTCCGATGGAGGTGTTGTCGGTGAACCGCCCGGTCAGCAGTTGGCCGAAGCGAACGAGCGGGGACCGGTCGGGGGGCGTGCCCGGGAACGCGGTGCGGACGCCGCCGCGGTCGCGCGCCCACCGATAGTCCTCCGAATCGACGTACCGGTTGGTGTAGCGCACGGTTCCGTCCGGACCGCTCACGTCGAGCAGTCGGAGCATCGCGAACGGGTCGAACCAGTACGCGAACGGCCGACCCCCCACGTCGAACTGTCCCGGACCGTTCAGGACGAACGATCCGTCCACCCAGTCGGGGAGCGTCCCCTCGACCCGCAACTCGGCGTCCGAAACCGTCTCCGGTTGGCTCCGCAGGCCGAGCGACCACCGGTTCATGGGCGACGTTGACGGCACTGTTATATGAGATTTTCATTCGGGACGACGAGGGTGTCGCTGTTTCCGTCCCCGTCCCGTCCGATTCCCCCGGCCCGCCACGCCGTCTCGCAGTAGGGCTATCCGTCCGGCGGTCGTAGCCGACGCATGAACGTCGCCATCGTGACCGTCGGCAACGAACTGCTCGCCGGCGACATCGACAACACCAACGCGACGTGGTTGGCGCGCGAACTGACCGAACGCGGCGCGGAGGTGGTCCGCGTGCTCACGGTCCCCGACGTGGAGTCCGTCATCGCCGAGACGGTCCGCGAGTGGGCGGCGTCGTTCGACGCCGTCCTCGTCACCGGCGGCCTCGGGGGGACGCCGGACGACCTGACGATGGACGGCGTCGCCGCCGGACTCGACCTGGAGTTGGAGGTGAACTCCGTCGCCGCCGCCGACGTGGAGGCGACCATCGAGCGAATCCTCGAACGGCGGCCCGACATCGACTTCGACCTCGAAGTGCCGTGGTACGCCTCGATGCCCGCGGGGGCGACGCCGATTCCGAACCCCGAGGGCCTCGCGCCGGGGTGCGTCGCCGAGAACGTCTACGTCCTCCCGGGCATCCCCGAGGAGATGCGGGCCGTCTTCGGGAACGTCGCCGACGACTTCGGCGGCACCGTGGCGACGAGGACGTTCTACACGCCCGAACCGGAGGGGGCGATGGCGGAACCGCTCGCGGAGGCGGCCGCGCGGTTCAACATCCGGGTCGGGAGCTACCCCAACCGCGAGGGGACCCGAACGCGCATCAAACTCACCGCGACGGACCCGTCGGTGCTGGCCGAGGCGTCGTCGTGGCTGGTCGAGAACGCGGGTCGGGAGTTGGTCGAGGCGGGGACCGAAGTCGACGGAGAAGGCGTCGAGGGCGCGGAGTAGAACGCCGGGAGTCGTCGGCTACCGCGGGTCGACCACCTCGGTCTGGTCGCCCCGACGGACCGCCGGGAGCGACCCGCGCGACTGGATGATGTTGAGCGCGGTGACGAGGTCCGAGCGCGAGATGAGACCGACGAGTTCCCCCTCCTCGTCGACGACGGGGAGTCGGCCGACGCCGTTCTCCTGCATGACCGTGATGGCGTCCATCGCGCCCGCGTCGGGGCCGATGGTGGTGAGTTCGCCCGACATCACGTCCCCGACGAGGTAGGCGTCGCGTTCGACCTCGTTCACCGACCGGGCGTCGTTGAGCGTCACCATCCCCGCGAGGTGACCGTTCTTCAGCACCGGGTAGCCGGTGTGTCGCTCGCGGAACATCCGGTCGAGCAGTTCCGCGACGCTCGTCCGCACGTCGACGACGTCGAGTCGGTCCCGGTCGGTCATGATGTCCCGGACGGTCACGTCCTCGAAGGCGGCCTTCATCACCGTCTGTTGGGCCTCCGAAGAGGCGCCCATGTAGATGAAGAAGGCGAGGGCGACGAGAAACAGGTTCGAGAACAGGCCGACGATGCCGAGGAGGAACGCGAACGCCTTGCCCACCTCGGCGGCGAGTTGCGTCGCTCGCGCGTGCGAGCGGGTGCGGGCGAGGAGCGCGCGGAGGACGCGCCCGCCGTCCATCGGGAAGCCGGGGAGCATGTTGAACACCGCTAGCAGGACGTTCGTCAGCGCGAGGTAGCCGAGGACGAACTTCGCGGGCCCCTGCGAGGCGGGGAGGGCGAGAAAGCCGACGAGCGAGAGCGCGCCGACGGCGACGCTCACGAGGGGGCCGGCGACGGCGATGACGAGTTCCTGCCGCCAGTCCTCGGGCATCTCGACGAAACTGGCGACGCCGCCGAACAGCCACAGCGTGATGGACTCTATCTCGTAGCCGTAGCGCATCGCCACCAGCGAGTGGCCGAACTCGTGGAGGAGGACGCAGACGAACAGTCCGAGCGCCGCGGCGGTGCCGAGAATCCACTGCATCGACCCCTCGGTGAGCGGCGCGCCGTCGATGGGAGTGGGGGCGAACTGGTTCAGGACCCCGACGAGTTGCCCCACGTCGGAGCCGATGAGCCACGCGAACAGCGGAAGAACTAGCAAGAACGTGAGGTTCAGCTGAATCGGGATGCCGAAGACGCGTCCGATGCGGATTCCGCGCATGGGGGAGCCTAGCCGGCGACGGATAATAAGTCCAGTCTCGATACCGGGAATCGGACGCCGGTGGCGGGGCGAGGCGGGGGGCGACGCGGCCGGACGACGGAAGACGCCGGGCGCCGAAACGCGTCCCCGGGGCGAACGTTTAGGCCGCCGGTCGTCCTCTCCCCGCTATGAGCGAATCCCAGCCGAAACCGGTCGTCAAGCGCGCCGAAGACGTGGAGTACGAGGCCGTCGGGGCCGCCGACGGGATGTCCAAGGGCGTCCTCCTCGACGACTCGGACGGCGCGCCGAACTTCGCGATTCGGCGGTTCGTCCTCGAGGCGGGCGCCGCCGTCCCGAAGCACACGAACGAGGTCGAACACGAGCAGTACGTCCTCTCGGGGTCGTACACCGTCGGTATCGACGACGAGGAGTACGAGGTGTCGGAGGGCGACTCGCTTCTCATCCCGGCGGGCGTCGTCCACTGGTACCGAAACGAGTCAGACGAGGAGGGGAGTTTCCTCTGTGCCGTCCCGAACGGCGACGACAGCATCGAACTGCTGGAGGAGGAGTAAATGCTAATCTGAACACTCACATCAAGAATAGTCAGATCGCACATTTTGATCCTCACACAATTAACATGTTATGACAGTATAATCGATGCCGTTTGGAGCGCGATAGAAAGTGCGAGGAACAATGCGCCGAAGATACTCCATTTCTGAATTTCACTGGTAATGTAGTTCTGAACTTTATACTCAATAATCATGATATCTCCAAACCACCGCCACTCTTCGCCAGAATCGGCAGTGACAGGAATTTGATCTCCACGGCGAGTCTCAACTGTCCCAGGACCATCCGTGGATTTCTCGTAGCAAAGCAGAATATGCGGTCTGAGTTCGCCGGGATTCATTGCTATACGGATTTCCTCGATGAGCCAGTCAGAGCCATCCTGCTGGTAGGGTACTATGGCTTGATCGATACTCAGGTCGTTAGCTACGTGCTTTCTAAATTCTGGATATTCTCTGAGCAGGAATCCAGTTACCTCACGAAATCCAGGGTCGGTATAGCTTAGAGATCCATTTGTGATTAGCGACTCCCATCCTGTCTCAAATTTCTGCGGCCGAGCAAACGACTCAACGAAAGGGATTCTAGGAGCAGCGAATAGCAACGACGCAATTCCTCCTCCAATGACAGCGAGTATTTGAAGCAAAATACGGGTATCAAGCTGTAACAGTAGATTGCCTAACAAACACTGATGAATTAGCTGCTTCATATGAATCTACACTACTGTCGTCGCATGTATTCGCTGCTGCTGAATCAATTGCACCGGCCGAAGCACAGACGAATCTCTGAAATACCCCGTCCGCATACCACAGAGCGTGTCTAAACAGGTCGGCCGCGTCGACACGCTGTTCGTCCACGAGACGAACGACGACTTCCTCGTCGTCGTCCAACGGGACGGAGAGCGCGTCTTCCGCGCCGTGCTCGAACTGAAGGAGACGAGCGCCGGCCCCCGCCCCGCGAAGTTCCGCGTCAAGCGCGGGTCGTCGGACGAACCCCGAGACCCGAGCCAGTTCGTCGAACTGGCCCGCAGAGCCGAGCGAATCCGCATCTCCCAGCAGACTTCCAAGAGCCGCCGCGACGAGTTCCGCGAGATGCTGGAGGGCTACCAGTTGGAAGCCCTCGTCGTTCGGACCTGCCGCTTCTGCGCCTCGAACGGCCGCTACTCGCCCATCACCGAGGAGACGGCCATCAAGACGGACAACGAGTACATCTGTCCGGACTGCGCGAAGCGGGAATTAGAGCGGGAACTCGACTTCTCCGGGACGGGAGCGATGACGCAGGCCGCACAGGAGCGACTCGAAGCCCTCCTCCTCGAAACGCAGGACCTCGGCCGCATCTCGAACCTGTTGAAAGGGGGGCTCGACCCCGACCTCACGAAGTTCGACACCGTCTCGGCGACGACGGACGACGTGGAGTTGGTCTCCACCTCGACGCTCGACCTGCACCCGAAACTCCAGTCGATGGTGGAGGGCCGCTTCGACACCCTCCTTCCCGTGCAGTCGCTCTCCGTCGACAACGGTCTGTTCGACGGCAGGGACCAACTCGTCGTGTCCGCGACGGCGACGGGGAAGACGCTCGTCGGCGAACTCGCGGGCGTGAACCGCGCGCTCGAAGGAAAGGGGAAGATGCTCTTCTTGGTTCCGCTGGTCGCCCTCGCCAACCAGAAGCACGAGGACTTCGAGGAGCGCTACGGCGACGACCTGAACGTCACCATCCGCGTCGGCGCCTCGCGCATCAACGACGACGGCAACCGCTTCGACCCGAACGCCGACGTCATCGTCGGCACCTACGAGGGAATCGACCACGCCCTGCGGACGGGCAAGGACCTCGGGGACATCGCCACCGTCGTCATCGACGAGGTGCACACGCTCAAGGAGGACGAACGCGGCCACCGCCTCGACGGGATGATCTCTCGTCTCAAGCACTACTGCGAGGAGCGACAGGAGCGACGGAGCAACTACGGGGGCGCGCAGTACGTCTACCTCTCCGCGACGGTCGGGAACCCGGAGACGCTGGCGCAGAAACTCCGAGCGACGCTCATCGAGTTCGAGGAGCGACCCGTCCCCATCGAGCGCCACGTCACGTTCGCCGACGGCCGCGAGAAACCCGACATCATCAACAAACTCGTCAGGCGGGAGTTCGACACGAAGTCCTCGAAGGGCTACCGGGGCCAGACCATCGTGTTCACCAACTCCCGGCGGCGCTGCCACGAGATATCCAGAAAACTGGAGTACGACGCGGCGCCGTACCACGCCGGCCTCGACTACCGTCGCCGCAAGCAGGTCGAACGGCAGTTCGGCAACCAGGATTTGGCCGCCGTCGTCACCACCGCGGCGCTGGCCGCCGGCGTCGACTTCCCCGCCTCGCAGGTGGTGTTCGACACGCTGGCGATGGGCATCGAGTGGCTCTCGGTGCAGGAGTTCGAGCAGATGCTCGGGCGGGCGGGGCGGCCGGACTACCACGACCAAGGGACGGTGTACCTCCTCGTCGAACCCGACGCCTCCTACCACAACTCCATGGAGATGACGGAGGACGAGGTGGCGTTCAAACTCCTGAAGGGGGAGATGGAGGACGTCGTCACCGTCTACGACGAGTCCGCCGCCGCCGAGGAGACGCTGGCGAACATCACCGTGGCGGGCAAGAAGGCGAAACGGCTGAACGACCGGATGCTCGGCGACGTGCCGACGAAGCACGCCGTCGGAAAGCTCCTGGAGTGGAAGTTCATCGACGGCTTCGAGCCGACGCCGCTCGGCCGCGCCGTCTGCCGGCACTTCCTCGCGCCGCGGGACGCCTTCCGCATCCTCGACGGCATCCGCGGCGGTCTGAGCCCGTACGACGTCGTCGCAGAGATGGAACTGGCCGACGAGGAACTGTAGCGGGTATACCCCTGGGAAACCGGCAAACGGCAGCCGCGTGAACCTGTATCCTTTTCTGACGGGGGTGTTTCGGTGACGGTGTGGTAACGATAACCCCGAGTGTCGTCGTCGTCTTCGCGGTTATCCTCCTCGCGTTGGCGTTCTTCGCCACCGAACCGGTGCCGGTGGACGTCACCGCACTCGGGGTGATGGTGACGCTGATGCTCGCGCAACCGGCCTCCGAGTGGCTGGTGGCGTTCGGCCTCCTCGCCGAGCCGATTCTCCTGTTCGACCCCTACCCGCAGCAGGCGCTCTCTGGGTTCGCCAGCACGGCGACGCTGACGGTGCTGGCGATGTTCATCCTGAGCGAGGGCGTCCAGCGGACCGGCATCGTCCAGATGCTCGGCGCGAAAATCGCGTCGTTCACCGGCGACAGCGAGTCCCGGCAGTTGGGGGCGACCATCGGCGTCGTCGGCCCCATCTCGGGCTTCATCAACAACACCGCCGCCGTCGCCATCCTGCTGCCGATGGTGACCGACCTCGCCGAACGCGGCGGCACCTCGCCGTCGAAACTGCTCCTGCCGCTGTCGTACGCCTCCATGTTCGGCGGGATGCTCACGCTCATCGGCACGTCGACGAACATCCTCGCCTCGGACCTCTCGGGCCGCCTCATCGGCCGGACGTTCACCATGTTCGAGTTCACGCAGTTGGGACTCGCCGTGAGCGTCGTCGGCACCGTCTACTTGCTCACCGTGGGGAAGTGGCTCACGCCCGAGCGCATCAAACCCGAACGCGACCTGACCGAGGAGTTCGAGATGAGCGACTACCTGACCGAAGTCGTCGTCCGGGAGGACTCGCCGCTGGTGGGCCAGCAGGTCCAACGGGCGCTCGTGGAGACGGAGTTCGACGTGGACCTCATCCAACTCATCCGCGGCGGCGAGGTATTCCTCGAACCCCTCGGCCCGAAAGAGATCCAGTCCGGTGACGTGTTCGCGCTTCGAACCGACCGCGACACGCTCGTCGAACTGCTCGACGTGGAGGGCTTAGACCTCGTTCCGGTCACCGTCGACGAGGCGGAACTGGAGGCGGGCGAGTCCGGGCAGAACCTCGTGGAAGTCGTCGTCGCGCCGGGTTCGTCGCTCGTCGGCGAGTCGCTGGCCTCGGCGAGTTTCCGCCAGCGATACGACGCCACCGTCCTCGCCCTCCGCCGCGGCGGGGAACTCGTCCGTCGGCGGATGGACAACATCTCGCTCCGGGTCGGCGACACGCTCCTCGTGCAGGCGACGACCGAGAGCGTCGAACGCCTCGACAACAACCGCGACTTCATCGTCGCCCAAGAGGTCCACCGGCACGACTACCGCGAGGAGAAAATTCCCGTCGCCATCGGCATCGTCGCCGTCGTCGTCGCTCTCGCGGCGCTGAACGTCGTCCCCATCGTCGTCTCGGCGCTCGCCGGCGCGTTGGCGATGGTGGCGACGCGGTGTCTCCGCCCGCCGGAACTGTACGACGCCGTCCAGTGGGACGTCATCTTCCTCCTCGCGGGCGTCATCCCTCTCGGCATCGCCATGGAGAACTCGGGGGCGGCGGCACTGCTCGCGGAGTTCGTCGTGCTGTCGGGCGACGTGCTCCCCCTCGTCGGCGTTCTCGGGGTGTTCTACCTCGTCACCGCCCTGCTGACGAACGTCGTCTCGAACAACGCGAGCGTCGTGCTCATGGTTCCGGTCGCCGTCGAGGCGGCGGAGACGCTCGGCGCGAACGCGTTCGCGTTCATCCTCGCGGTGACGTTCGCGGCGTCGACGGCGTTCATGACGCCCGTCGGCTACCAGACGAACCTCTTCGTCTACGGCCCCGGCGGCTACCGCTTCACGGACTACCTGCGGGTCGGCGCCCCCCTGCAACTGCTGTTCGCGGTGGTGACGACGGTCGGAATCGCCGCGTGGTGGGGTCTCACGCCGCCCGCGTGAGACCCGAGCGAAACGCTTTACCGCCGGACGGACTGAACCGTAGACGCGGGACCGTGGGTTAGCCTGGTATACTTCGGGCCTTGGGTGCCCGTGACCCCGGTTCGAATCCGGGCGGTCCCACTATTTCTGTCCGAGCGAAGCGAGGACGAAACCGTGCCGAGCGACCGGGGTTCGAATCCGGGCGGCCCCGTTTCGCCGTGTTACCTCGTCGGGTCGCACTCCGCGCGACTGCTCTCGCGAGACGCCTCGCGTCTCGTGCACCCCGCCGAAATCTGGAGCAAAAAGGGCCGAGACTCGCCTCTGTGTAGTGGACGTGACGACGGGTGAGAGCGGAGGGAAGGAACAAACGGGGTTCGAGTAGGAGAGACCCACGGTCGGCCGAGGCCGAGCGAGCGGTTCGCCCCTTCGAGCGTTTTCCCGACCTCGAACTGTCGAGGCGTTGGGGTTTATGTGCGCCGGTTCGGAATCTGCCCCGTGTCACTCCTTCCCTCGGAAGACCGACCGACCCCGGTTCCCCTCGCGGACGTGTCCGTCGACGACGAGTTCTGGAACGGGCGATTGGCGACGAATCGCGAGACGACCATCGAGCATCAGTACGACCGACTCGGAGAGCGCTGCCTGCCGAACTTTCGGCGCGTCCGCGACGGAGAGACCGGCGGGTTTCGGGGGATGTGCTTCGAGGACTCCGACGCCTACAAATGGCTCGAAGCCGCGAGCTACGTCCTCGCGAACCGCGACGACCCGGACCTGAAAGAGCGGGTAGACGAACTCGTCGACCTGATAGCGGCCGCTCAGGACGAGAACGGCTACCTGAACACGTACCACCAACTCGAGTTCGACGAGGAGCGCTGGACCAACGTTCGGAACCTCCACGAACTGTACTGTGCGGGGCATCTCATCGAGGCGGCCGTCGCACATTACCGCGCGACCGGCGAGCGCTCGCTGCTGACGGTCGCCACGGAGTTCGCCGACCACGTCGACCGGGTCTTCGGGACCGGCGAGGGCGAACTCGACGCGGCGCCGGGGCACGAAGAGATCGAACTCGCGCTGGTGAAACTCCATCGCGCGACCGACGAGGAGCGCTATCTCGAGTTGGCGAGGTACTTCGTCGACGCGCGGGGCACGACCGGGCGCTTCGAGTGGGAGACCGATCACGCCGAGGAACTCCCGGGCGACGAGGAGTGGCACACCGGGTCGGAGTACGACCCGACCTACTACCAGACGCACGCGCCGGTGCGCGCCCAAGAGACCGTGGAGGGTCACGCGGTTCGCGCGATGTACCTCTTCTGCGGCGCCGCCGACGTGGCCGGCGAGACGGACGACGAGGGCCTGCTCGACGCCCTGGTGGGACTCTGGCGCAACATGACCGAGCGGCGGACGTACGTCACCGGCGGCATCGGGTCGACGGCGGACGGCGAGCGCTTCACCGAGGACTACGACCTCCCGAATCGAACGGCGTACGCCGAGACCTGCGCGGCCGTCGGCAGCGTCTTCTGGAACCGCCGGCTGTTCCGTCTGACCGGCGAAGGACGCTTCTACGACGTCCTCGAACGGGCGCTGTACAACGGCGCGCTCGCCGGCACCTCGCTCGACGGCACCGCGTTCTTCTACGAGAACCCGCTCGAGAGCCTGGGCCACCACCACCGGAAGGGCTGGTTCGCCTGCGCGTGCTGCCCGCCGAACCTGGCCCGCCTGCTGGCGTCGCTCGGCGAGTACGTCTACGCGACGACCGACGGCGGGGTCTACGTGAACCTCTACGTCGGCAGCGAAACCGAGGTCACGGTGGCGGGCGAAACCGTGTCGGTGACTCAGCGGACCGACTATCCGTGGGAGGGCTCCGTCGACCTCGAAATCGGAGTGGATTCGCCCGTCGAGGCGGCGCTACACCTCCGCGTCCCCGAGTGGTGCGCCGACGCCCGACTCAGCGTGAACGGCGAGCGGGTCGAGGGCGAGGCCGACGACGGCTACCGTACCCTCGACCGGACGTGGCACGACGGCGACAGCGTCGAACTCTCCCTCAACCTCCCCGTCCGACGGATGATGGCCCACCCGGACCTCCCCGACGACGCCGGGCGCCTCGCCCTCCAGCGCGGCCCGCTCGTGTACTGCGTCGAGGAGACGGACGTCGACGTCCCGCCGTCGCGTCTGCGGATGGACTCCGAGGATTCGCTCGACGCCCGCTGGGATGAGGACCTGCTGGACGGCGTGGTCGCGCTCGAAGGTGAAACCCGCGTCGCCGGCACCGAGGGCTGGGACGGTCGTCTGTACCGGGAGTGGGAGGAGCACCGAGAGGAGAAGCGAGTCACCGCGGTTCCGTACTACGGGTGGGACAACCGCGAGGAGGGGCGGATGGCGGTCTGGCTTCCGACAAGGTAGCCGCCGTCGGAACCGACGGAGTCGTCGCGACGGACCCGCGATGCTGATCCGAAAATGCTTCGTAACGTTTATGTCTCTAGATAGTGAATATCAGGTATATAGTTGTATGCCGCCACTATAGTAACCCGTTTTTCGAGTGGCTATGTATATACGCATAATTCCAATCCTCCCACCGTCCAATGGGGAAGTATGCACACAGAAGCAGAACTCAACGACGAATTCGAACCCGTGGACGCCGACGAATGCACCGAGATGCGACTGGCCGCCGAAGTGGGGTACACGGTCGAAGCGCTCTCGACGCACTTCGAGTTCGACGAGGACACCGTTCGGCACCACCTCGACGGGCACTGCTCGCACTACTGAGTCGCTTCGTCTCGAAGGGGGGAGATAGAAGACGGGGGTAGAGAAACGGGGAACAGGGGGGTACGCGGAGAGCCGAACGCGGCGGGGAAACCGACCGGGGGGTCGGAGGAACCGCGGACGGACGTCGCCGGGGGGCGACTCAGTCCGTCGTCGCGGCCGTCGGACCGGACGCGGACGACGCGTTTTCGCGGCCTATCTGAACGCCGACGAGCAGCGACGCCGTTCCGACGCCGAGCACGAGAAATCCGAGGGCGATGGTGAGACTCGACGGGATGGGGAGGTTCGTGTGGACGCCGAACTGCGCGCCGCCGACGATGAGGAGGATATAGAGGAGCTGCCACCGGGAACGGGACGCGCGCAGGTCGCTCCGGAAGAACAGCAGTCCGACGACGGTCCAAGATATCCAGACGAAGAACGCGAGCCACGGGTCCCAGAAGCCGTCGACGTAAAGGACTGCGACGGGAACGGCGCCGACGGCGGCGCCGGAGAGGAGGGACGTGCGGTCGAACACACCGTGAATCACGGACGAGTTGTCAAATAATTGTCGATAGTCGGGCGGGACGACGCCGCACGTCCGGAGGGGCGGACGCCGAGACAGTCATGCGGTCAGTCGACCTCGGACCTCAACTCGGAGTCGAACTCCACGCCCGCCTCGCTCACTCGCACGAGTCCGCCTCCGTACGGGAAATTGACCGTGACGGCCGTCTCCGACGTGGTGAAGAGCGCTTCGAGGGCTTCCGGGTCGACCACGCTCGACACCGGCCGGAGGTCGAGCGGCTCGCAGTCGTTCGCCGCCGCGACCCGCGAGACGATCTCGTGTAACAGCGGTTCCCGGGGTGGTTCGTCAGTCGGAAGTGCGTCAGAATCGGCCCTCGTGGTATCGTTGCTCATTGTTTCCCCTCTCCGACTGCGTCCGCGACGTCCGCACCGGCGTCACCGCGTTGCCGTCGTGATTCGTGTGATGACGCGTAGTAGCAAATAGATGGGGGTAGAGCCACTGAATCGCCAGTTCCTCGACAGGACTGTCGGTCGGTACGGCGGCGTCGAGCCGGATTTTTACGGCTCGCGCATCTACCGGCCGTCCCCGTCGAGGGTGACGACGCGTGACCGACGATACCCAGCACACCGAGACGACGTCCGTCCGGCCCGCGAACAGCCTCCGCGCGGTGCGAGAGTGGATCCTCCTTCGAGGCGACAGAACGGTCGTGAGCGCCGGTATCGTCGGCGCCGTCCTCGTCGCCTTGACCGGACTGTCGCTCTCGGGTGAGTTCCCGCTCTCGGACCTGCAGGCGGTGTACTACGTCTACGGCGGCGTGATAAGCGGAAATCTCACGCTCATCACCGTCGTCGTGTCCGTCAACCAGTTACTCCTGTCCCGCGAGTTCAGCGCGCCCGGCGAACTCCGTCGGCAGATATCTGACGTGATAGACTACCGGCGCGATGTCGAGGACGCCGCCGGGCGAATCGCCCCGGTGGAACCGCTGGAGTTCCTTCGCCTGCTGCTCGAAGCGACGCGACAGGAATCGCAGGCGCTGGGCGGATTGGTCCGCGAGTCGGAGCTGGCCGTCGCCGACGAGATACTAGACGTGATGGCGACGCTCACGGAGGAGTTGGACCGCACCGACGAGCTGCTCGTCGGCGGCTCCTCAGGCACCATCGACGTGCTTTCGGCGATGCTGACGACGAACTACGCGCGGCAGATAAACGACCTCCGGCGGACGAAGCACGACCACGAGGGAGACCTCCCCGACTCCGTCGAGGCGTCCGTCGACCGCCTCATCGACGGCCTCCAGAGCATCGACGTCGCCCGCCAGTACTTCAAGACGGTGTACTTCAAACAGGAGCTGTCGTCGTTCTCGCGCGTCCTCCTCGTCACCGGCCTCCCCGCGGAGGGAGTCGCCATCGCGTCGCTGCTGTTCATGACCGTCGAGTCGGGAAATCCGGCCGCGGTGGACCACCTCAGGTTGTTGGTCCCGGTGTCGATAACGCTCGCGCTGACGCCGCTGGCCGTCCTCGCGTCGTTCATCGTTCGGACGGCGACGGTCAATCGCCGCACCGCGGCGACGATACCGTTCACCGCGCCGGAACAGGAGAAGTAGTCCCCACTCCCGCGTCAGTCGTTCATGCGGGCCTTGTCGAACGGGTAGGGAGGGAGGCGGAGTTCGTCGAGGCCGGGGAGGTGTTTGACGTTGTAGACGACCTTCATCTCGTCGGAGACGGGGCCGCCCATGCAGGAGAGGCGGATGTCGCTGTCGAGCATGGTCGAGGGGAGGATGTGGTCGCCGGGCGTGTCCATCTCGCCCTCGAAGACGGCGACGGCGCAGTTCGCGCACGCGCCGCCGCGGCAGGCGTACGGCCACGCGAACCCGCGGTTCTCGGCCGCTTCGAGCAGCGTCTCGTGCGGGTGTGCCAGGAACTGGCCGTAGTCCTCGTGGGCGAGACCCGCCTCGGCCGCCTTCTCGAAGAGGTCGTCGTCGCCGAGGTCCCAGCCGTGGTCGTCGAGCACCTCGTAGTTGAGGTACTCGACCCGCGACCCCTCCTGTTCGGCCTCCTCGTCCTCGCCGGCGTCCGAGTCGTCGACGCCGGCGGACTCGGCGCCGGGGTCGGAGTCGTCGGGGGAACCGGGACCGGCCGCGGCGCCGTTCGAGGCCGGGTCCGGGACCTCGCCGGACATGATCTGCTCGTAGGCGGTCCGGACCCGGTGAAACTCGCTGGCCGACCCGCCCTGGTCCGGGTGCACTTCGATGACCCGGCGCCGGTAGGCCCGGTCGACCTCCGCGTCGTCCGCGTCCGGCCCGACTCCGAGAACGTCGAACGGAGAATCCACGCTCGGCGGTAAGGAACGGGCACGTAAATCCTCTCCCCTCCCGGAAACTCGACGCCTTCCCGGCGGGCGTCCGACGGACGGCGGAAGAGTCGACGATAGGGGCGCCCAAATTCTCAAAACGGGGAATTGCTGGCGTAGCTATAACCGTCCCCGTCGTGCAGTGGCGAGCAACATCCGAGGCTACATCGTGTCACGAAACCCTCCAGACGGGGACGACGCCGGACTCGAAACCGTCGACGACAGCGCGGAGAAGCGGACGCCGGACCGGACGGCGGGCGAAGAGCGAGCGACCGGTGTCCCCGACGACCCGGACGGCGCCGTCGACCCGGCGGCGTACGTCGACCGGGTGGTCGAGACGGCGCTGTCTGACCCCGTGGCCGCGGGCGACGCCGTCGGCGACCTGCTGGTCATCGTCCGCGACTGCGGGGACGAAGCCCGACGGGCCGCCGAGGAGGCGTTGGACCTCATCGGCCTCCTCCGCCCCGTCGAGTTCGAGGTGTGGGCCGACGACGTCGCGGCGTTCGCCGCGGCCGACGCCGAGTCGCTCTCGTTCGTCGGCATGCGCGCCCTCGCGCAACTCGCCGCCGTCCGCCCCGCGGCGGCGCGGAAGGGTCTCGACGCCGCCGTGCGGCGCTTGGAGACGCCGCACGCACCGACCCGATGGGCTGCCCTGGCCGTCGTCGGCGAAGTCGGCGAGGCGTTCCCCGAATCGGTCGTCCGGACCGACAGACAGGTGACGGCGGCGATGCGCGACGGCGACGCGACGGTGCGACTCGCGGGCGTGATGGCGGCCGGGAAACTGCTCGGCGCCGACCCTCGGCGGTTCCCGCGGACGGTGACGGCGCTCCCCGAGACGCTGTCGGACGACGACGGGGACGTGCGGACGTACGCGCACGTCTCGCTCGTCCACTTCGCCCGCGAGCATCCCTCGCAAGTGCCGGAGCGACGACGCGCCGTCGAGCGACTGGCCGCCGTCTCCGACGCGGAACTGGGCGTGCGCGAGGGGTCGACGAAGGACGCGATGACGAAACTGCTCGCGTGCGAACCCGGATTCGACCTCTGAGCGTCGGTTCGTTCCCGTTTCTCCGCCGCTCCCCGCTCGACGAACGTTCAAGTACGGGAGCGACGCCAGCGTCCCCGTGTCACGACCCTCGACGCCGTTCTCGCACCTCGCGCGGGCGGCCTACTGCCCCCGGCAACTGTACTACGCCGAGAAGTACGACGACCACGCGCCGCCGCCCGAGGTCGAAGCGGTCCGGGAACTCGCGTTCCGCTACGACGACCTGCGGGCGGCGAACGACGCCGAACTCGCCGACCTTCCGCTCTCGGTCGCTCCCGGCGCCTACCGCGCGAACCTCGAACGTCTGACCGAGCGCGACGACTGGGCGGGATTGGCCGACCCGTCCGGTCGCGAAGTGTTCCTCCGCGGCCGCGACTGCCACGGAATCGCGCACAAGGTGCTCGACGGCGACCCGCCGACGCCCACGCTCGTCTCCCCCGGCGACCCGCCCGAACGCGGCGTCTGGGAACCCCAGCGCGTCCGCGCCGTCGCCGTCGCCAAGGCGTTGGCGTGGGAGCGCGAGGAGGAGATTCCGCGGGCGCTGGTCGAGTATCCGGCGCACGGCGTCGTCCGGACGGTCCGGGTCACGACGCGGAACGCGGGGGCCTACCGGCGGACGCTGTGGACGGTCAGGCGGACGACGGGCGTGCCGCCCCGCGTGAACGACTCGGCGAAGTGCGCGTCCTGCGAGTACCGGACGACGTGCGGGACGAAGACGCGGTCTTTGAAGACGCTGCTTGGGTTGTGAGAGCTCCCGAGTTCCGACGACCGCCTACTCGACGGTCGGCGGGTCGCCCGTCTCCTCTGTGAGCCACGCCGCCACCTCGTCGGACATCGCGCCGCGGCGGTGAATCACGTTCCGCCCGGGGTCGACGACGGTGCTCTCGGTGCCGCCGGGCGTCTCGCCGGCGTCGAGGACCGCGCCGACGCGTTCGCGGAGGTCCGGGTCCAGTTCCGCGGGCGTCCGGACGCTGGGGGCGCCGCTCCGGTTCGCGCTGGTCGCCGTCACGGGCCGGTCGGCGCGCCGGTAGAAGTCCAGCGTCACCTCGTAGTCGGGGACGCGGACGCCGACGCGGTCGCCGCCGGCCGTGAGCACGTCCGGGAGGGCCGGGCCGCGTTCGACGACGACGGTGACGGGGCCGGGGAGGAACCGCTCCATGAACCGGGCCTCGAACGGGGTCGGGCGGGTGTACTCGCGGGCGGCGGCCACGTCGGGGACGCCGACCGAGAGCGGTTTGGTCCGGTCGCGCCCCTTCAGTTCGAACACGCGTTCGACGGCGTCCGCGTCCGTCGCGTCCGCGCCGAGGCCGTACACGGTTTCGGTCGGATAGACGACGGCCTCGCCCGCGCGGACGGCCGCCGCGGCCGCGTCTATCGAGTCGTCGAGGTTCGACATCGCTCGTCGGATGGGAGACGGCGGGGGAGTAAGAGGGTGCCGGAGCGTTACGCGTGCTCTTCGACGGCCTCGGCGACCTCCTCGTAGTCGGGGAAGTCGGGCCACTCGCTCGCGACCCACGCGTACTGTACGGTGCGCTCCCCGTCGAGGAGGAAGACGGCCGGACGGTGCTCGGTGATGCCGGTCATGCCGTCGAGGGGGTTCTCGATGCCGTACCCCTCGGCGACGCCGGCGGCGGGGTCGGAGTAGAGGCGGACGGAGTCCTCGATGTCGCGTTCGTCGAGGAGCGTCTTGTGCTCGTACGGCGAGGAGACGGAGACGCCGACGGTGGCCACCCGGTCGACGACGCCCTCGTCGCGGAGGTTGTTCCAGACGTACGTCGAGGGGAACGCGCCGTCCATCGGGTGGAAGACGAGCAGCACCGGTCCCTCGTCGGTGAGGTCCGAGAGGGCGACGTCCTCCCAGTACTCCGGGCCGACGAGCGGGCGGGTGAAGTCGGGCGCGGTGTCGCCGACTTCGGGGTGGTCCGACTCGGGCAGGTCGACGACTTCGAAGTCGACCATCAGGCCGCACCCCCTTCGCTCGCCTCAGAGCCGTCGCCGTAGGTGTTTCTCAGGTAGTCGACGATGTTCGCCGACTCGGACATCGTCACGCCCGTCTCGTCGTCGACGACGGCCGGGGCGGTCCGCTTGCCCGAGATGCGCTTGACGACGTTCCGGTCGGAGTGCATCGGTTCGACGAAGCGCGACTCGTAGGCGAGGTCCAGTTCGTCCAGCACGCGGACGACCCGTTCGCAGAAGGGGCACGCCTGGAGTCGATACAGCGTAATCGCCGGTTCGTCGCCCGTCATGCTCGCCCGTAGGGTTGTCCGGTCCCTAAGCGCTTCGCCCCCGGAATCCCCCGCCGCGAGCGGCGAAACCCGACGAGACGGGCGTTCGGACCGGAGGGAGAGGGCAACTCTTAATTCCGGGGCCGGACAAGTGGACGTATTTGCATGGGTTTGTCGTCGCTCGTACCATCTCTCGCTGCTCAGCACCGCCCTCCGGCGGGTTCGGCAGTCTCCGTTCAGCCCGCCAGTGCGATGAGTAACGCGGCCTCCTCGGTCGCGGCCGGCGTCCTGCAGGTGCCGACGGTCCCGGTAGACAACACCACCATCACCATCGGCGGCGCCGTCGCCATCGTCCTGCTCATCGCCCTCTCGGCGTTCTTCTCCTCGTCGGAGATAGCGATGTTCTCGCTCGCCAAGCACCGCGTCGACTCGCTCGTCGAACGCGGCGTCCCGGGAGCGAAGGCCGTGAGCGACCTCAAATCCGACCCGCACCGACTGCTCATCACCATCCTCGTCGGCAACAACATCGTCAACATCGCGATGTCGTCCATCTCGACGGCCATCGTCGGCATCTACTACGACGCCGGCCTCGCGGTTCTCATCTCGACGTTCGGCATCACGACGCTCGTGTTGCTGTTCGGCGAGAGCGCGCCGAAGTCCTACGCCGTCGAGAACACCGAGTCGTGGTCGCTCCGCATCGCGCGGCCGCTGAAGTACTCCGAGTACGTGCTGTTCCCGCTGGTCGTCTTCTTCGACTACCTGACGCGCGTCATCAACAAGGTGACCGGCGGCCGGTCGTCCATCGAGACGTCGTACATCACGCGCGACGAGATTCAGGACCTCATCCAGACCGGCGAGCGCGAGGGCGTCATCGAGGAGGAGGAACGCGAGATGCTCGACCGCATCTTCCGCTTCAACAACACCATCGCCAAGGAGGTGATGACGCCGCGTCTCGACATGACCGCCGTCTCGAAGGACGCGACGCTCGACGAGGCCATCGAGACCTGCATCCAGTCGGACCACGAACGCGTCCCCGTCTACGACGGTAACCTCGACAACGTCATCGGCATCGTCAACATCCGCGACCTCGTCCGCGAGCAGTTCTACGGCGAGGGCGGCGGCAAACTCGCCGACATCGTCCAGCCGACCTTGCACGTTCCCGAGTCGAAGAACGTCGACGAACTGCTGGCGGAGATACAGGACAACCGCCTGCAGATGGTCATCGTCATCGACGAGTTCGGGACGACCGAGGGCCTCCTCACGCTGGAGGACATGGTCGAGGAGATCGTCGGCGACATCCTCGAAGACGACGAGGAGGAGGCGTTCGAGTTCGTCAACGAACGCGAGACGCTCGTCCGCGGCGAGGTGAACATCGACGAGGTGAACGAGGTGCTCGAACTCGACCTGCCGGAGGGCGAGGAGTTCGAGACGCTCGCCGGATTCATCTTCAACCGCGCCGGCCGCCTGGTCGAAGAGGGGGAGGAGATCGCGTTCGAGGGCATCACCATCCGTATCGAGCAGGTCGACAACACGCGCATCATGAAGGCGCGAATCACCGTCGACGAGTCCTACGACCCGCAGGACCAAGAGGAGTCCGAGGCCGAGGAGATAGAGAACGAGTCGTGAAGCGGGTCGTGAGGTCGTGAACGTGCGGTCCCGCCCTCAGGCGAGGGCCCACAGCGCCACCAGCACGAGTGCGACGCCGAGGAGAACGACGGCCAGCGCGTACGCCGCCAGCACGCTCCGCGAGTCCGCGACCGGCGCGCCGTCGGCGCGGCGCGAGAACACGTCGGTCGTCGGAATCGCCGTCGGCGGCGCCACGAGCGAGTAGCCGGCGAGGACGAAGCCGCCGGCGCCGACGACGACGAAGGCGAGGCCGACGAGCGTCAGTCCGCGAGCGAGTCCTAACGCGAGGAACCCGACCCCGAACAGGGCCCAGAACGCGGCGTAGAGAACTCGTCCGAGTCGACCGTCGTCCTCGCCGGCCTGGTCGGGCCGCTTCACGGGGGAGGACATGAGAGGAGATACGCGTCCGAGCGGGATGAGCGTGACTCTGGCGACACGAAGAAGGACGGGAACTCAGAGGCCGAAGAGGAGCGCCAGCGCCGTGAACACGCCGTAGGAGAGCCCGAACGCGAGGGCGAGCGATCCGGCCCACGCGAGCACCGTCTTCACCATCTTCTCGCGACTGACGCCCGCGCCGCCGGCGGCGAACCCGCTGCCGACGATGGCGCTGACGATTATCTCGTTGAACGACACCGGGATGCCGAGCGCGACGGCCACCTGCGCGATGGCAAAGGAGGGAATCATCGCCGCGATGGAGCGCCGCGGTCCGAGCGAGGAGTAGTCCTGCGCGAGCGCCTTTATCATCCGCGGCGCGCCCGTCCACGACCCGACGAGGAGGCCGAGGCCCCCGCCGGCGAGGAGCGCCGGGAGCGGGAGGGCCACCTCGTCGAGCAGGGGGACGAGCGGTCCGATGGCGAGGCCGACCTGGCTCCCGCCCGCCGAGAAGGCGACGAGACCGCCGAGGACGAGCAGGAACCGGCGCTGACCGGCCGCCTCGTCGCGGCGCATCTCTCGGGCGACGGCGGCGGCGGCGAGGAGGGCGACGGCGAGCGTCACGGCGACGGCGCCGAGGGGGACGCCGCCCGCGTCGACGGCCGGCAGCGACCGGGCGACGTACCCCGCGATGGACCCGGCGTCGGCGCCGCCGCCCGCGAGGAGGGCGAAGTCGATGTTGGCGACGATGGCGCCGACGATTCCCGCGAGCACCGGGACGGCGACCCGTTCGGGCACCGACTCGTTGCGGAGCAGGCGCGCGGTGCCGTACGCCGCGCCCCCACCGAGGAACGGCGTGAGCACCCACAGCGAGACGATCTGTTGGTACTTGTCCCACGCGGGCGCGCCGCCGTTGGCGAGGCCGACGCCGACGACGGCGCCGGTGACGGTGAACGCGGTGGCGATAGGGTAGCCCGCGAACACGCCGAGGGCGACGAGGCCGGCGGCGAGGATGAGCGCGACGGTGGCGGCGCTCGCGGTCAGCACGTTACCGACGACGAGGTCGTTGCCGACGGCCTGCGTGACGTTCGCGCCCTGCAGGAAGGCGCCGGCGAAGCCGAGGAGACCGACGATAAACCCCGCGCGCATGACCGAGATGGCGTTCGCGCCGACGGCGGGGGCGAACGGCGTCGAACCCGAGGAGCCGGCGCCGATAGCCCACGCCATGAACAGACTGGCCAGTGCCGCGACGACGAGCGTCGCGAGCGTTCCGAAGGCGGCCATCGGCCGGCTACTTCCCCCGGTATCCCTCGTCGAATCCCTCGCGCATCCCCAGTACCGTCCGGCGGACGAAGAGATACCCGAAGAAGACGAACAGGAGGATGAGAACGACGAATCCGACGAAAATCGGCTCCGAGAGGACGAACTCGACGGCGCCGTCGAGGAAACTCTGCAAGGGGCGGGAGAACATGGCCGAGGCTTTCTTGGGCGGAGGTAAAGCCGTTTCGCCGCGCTCCGGGCCGAAAGGAGGAGAAGACTCATGTCGACGCACCGGAAATCGGGCGACGACGTGGCCGACATCCTCCCCTTCCGACCCGACCCGTCCGACGACGACAAGGAGCCGCGCGTCGTCGGACTGGACGGCGAGGAGGTGTCGGACCTGCTCTCGGCCATCTCCTCGGAGACGGCCCGGACCATCCTCTCGTCGCTCCACGAGGACCCCGCGACGCCCTCGGAAGTCGCCGACCGGGCCGACACCTCGATTCAGAACGCCCAGTACCACCTCGGCCGCCTCGAAGACGCCGGCCTCATCGAACCGGACGGGACGGCCTACTCGGAGAAGGGCCGGGAGATGACCGTCTACGCGCCCGCCGACCGGGCGCTGGTCGTCGTCGCCGGCCGGGAGGAGGACACGAGCGGCCTCCGGTCGGTGCTCTCGCGACTGCTCGGCGGCCTCGGCGTCGTCGCCCTCGGCAGCGTCGTCGTCGACCGACTGACGCGGACGGCGGCGGGGCCCACCGTCTCGCTCGCCGGCGACGGGGGCGAGGGCGGGGCGGCGCCGGGCGCCCCCTCCGGCGCGAACGCAACGGGGGCGACGGCGGGGTCGACGTCGACACCGACCGCCGCCGCGACGCCGACGGACGCCGGAAACGGCGGCAGTGGGGGCGGATTCAGTATCGCGGAGGCGCCGTCGACGGCCGGCGGGGAGGCGACGAGTACGGAGGCCGCGACGCGGGCCGCGGAGGCGACGCAGGCGGCGGAAGCGCCGAGCGGCGCGGGTACGCACGCCGCCGATGCGACCCGGACGGCGCTGGAGACGGCCGCCGGTTCCGGCGGGGGCGGCGCGGACGCCGTCCCCGTCGTCGCCGCGCTGTCGACGCTCGCGCCCGCGGAACTGTTCTTCCTCGGCGGCGTCGCGACGCTCGCCTGCGCGACGGCCTACTGGTGGGTCACCCGCTGACGGAGCGGCGGGTCACTCCTCACCCATCGGACGGCGGTATCGTGAACGTCTCGAAGGCGTCGCCCTCGACGGTGACGAGTCGGCCGGTGACGCCGCCGTCCGTCATGGCTTCGAGTTCGGCGTGCGCGGCGCGATGTCCGCGCGGTTGCGCGTGGCTCCCCGGGTTCAGGAGCGTCACCTCGCCCGTCGCCTCGAACGTCGGCCGGTGGCTGTGACCGAACAGGACCACGTCGGCGTCGCGTTCGCGGCCGAACATCGACAGCGCCGTCGACCCGCCGCGGCGCGTGTGCGTCGCCGCGAACGTCAGACCCCCGAAGGTGAGGGTCCGCGCCGCCGGCAGTCGCTCTCGTATCTCGGCGTCGTCGTTGTTGCCGTACACGCCGAGAAGCCGCGAGGACTCCGACTCGAAGTCGTCGAGGACGGGTTCGCGCATGAAGTCGCCGAGGTGGACGACGAGTTCCGCCTCGCGGACGGCGTCCAGCGTCCGACCGGTGAGTCGGTGCGAGTCCGTGCTGTGGGTGTCGGAGACGACGGTCAGCATCGGGTCGGGCTACGAATCGGGGGGATAGGAACGTTCCGCTCGGTCGCCGCGGCGGCGAAGTGCGGTGCGGGAGACCCGCGTGGAAACGCTCTTACGGGAGACCCTTGAGGTGAAAGCATGGCAGGAAGCAGAGGCGTCGTCATCGCCGCCCTCGTCGCGAACGGCGCCATCGCCGTCCTGAAGTTCCTCGGATATCTCCTGACGCAGAGTCCCTCGATGCTGTCGGAGACGTACCACTCCCTCTCCGATACGGGCAATCAGGTGTTCCTCCTCATCGGCATCCGGTACAGCGACAGAGAGGCGAACCGGGCGCACCCGTTCGGCTACGGGAAGGCGCAGTTCTTCTACGCGTTCCTCGTCTCGGTGCTGCTGTTCGGCATCGCCGGCTGGGAGTCGCTGAAGCACGGCTACGACGCCATCCTGCACGGCAGTCACGCCGCCGCCGGACTGGTCTCGTTCGCGGGCTATCAGTTCCCCGCCTGGTACGTCAACGTCGTCGTCCTCCTCGGGGCCATCGGCTTCGAGACGTACGCGATGAAGAAGGCCAACGCCGAACTCCAGCGGCAGATACGCGAGTACGAGTGGAGCGGCGTCGTGGAGGCATTCAAGAAGACGAGCGACGTGACGACGCTGACGGCGTTCACTGAGGACGGCATCGCCCTCGCGGGCGCGGCCATCGCACTCGTCGGCGTCGTCCTCACGCAGCTCACGGGCAACTACATCTACGACGCCGTCTCCGCCGCGCTCATCGGCGTCCTCCTCATGGGGTTCGCCCTCGCCCTCGCGTGGGAGAACAAGCGCCTCCTCCTCGGCGAGAGCCTCCCGAAGGACGTGGAGGACCGACTGCGCGAGGTCGTCCGGAACCACCCGGGCGTCGTCCACGTCGACAACTTCCGGACCGTCCACGTCGGCCCGGAGAAGGTCCTCGTCAACGCGGACGTCAGCTTCGACTCCGACCTCGACACCGACGATATCGACACCGACATCACGCGGATAGAGGAGAAACTCAAGCGCGAGGACGCCCGGGTGAAGTTCGTCTACGTCGAACCCGAACTCTGAGCGGACTCGTCGCTCTCTTCTACGCCGACACCGCCGCGTCGATTCGGTCGACGGCCTCGTCCACGTCGTCGGCGGAGACGTCGAGGTGCGTGCAGAATCGCGTCAGGTACTCGCCGTGTGCGCCGGCGAGGACGCCCTCGGCTTCGCAGAGCGCCTCGAACTCGTCGGCGGTGAGGCCCGCCTCCTCGGAGAACACCTGCACGATGTTCGTGTCGGGGTCGGGCGCGCGGAGGCCCGCGATATCGTCCAAACCGGCCGCGAGGCGCGCCGCGTTCTCGTGGTCCTCGGCCAGTCGCTCGACGTTGTCGAGGGCGCGGAGACCCGGCGCGGCGATGATTCCGGCCTGTCGCATCCCGCCGCCGAACAGTTTGCGGACGCGGCGGGCGCGTTCGACGTACTCCTCGCTGCCGGCGAGCATCGACCCCACGGGCGCGCCGAGGCCCTTCGAGAGGCAGAACATCACCGAGTCGACGTTCCGGGTCATGCGTTCGGGGTCGACGCCGAGGGCGACGCAGGCGTTGAACAGGCGGGCGCCGTCGAGGTGGACCGGCACGCCGAGGTCGTGCGCCGCCTCGGCCGCGGCGTCTATCCCCTCGGGCGGGACGGCGACGCCGCCGCGCGCGTTGTGCGTGTTTTCGAGCGCCAGCAGGCCCGTGCCGGCCCTGTGGAGGTCCTCTGCGACGAACCGCTCTCGGATCTGTTCGGGCGTCGGGACGGCCGACTCGCCCGCGTCGAACGTGCGGACCTGCAACCCCGAGAGTTGCGCGAGGCCGCCGACCTCCCACTTGTAGATGTGCGCCTGTTCGTCGAGTAAAATCTCCTCTCCTCGGTCGGCGTGGACGCGGGCGGCTATCTGGTTGCCCATCGTCCCCGTCGGAACGTAGAGGGCGGCGTCCATCCCCACCCGTTCGGCCGCCGCCGCTTCGAGTTCGTTCACCGTCGGGTCGTCGCCGTACACGTCGTCGCCGACGGGGGCGTCCCGCGCCGCCTCCCGCATCGCCGCCGAGGGGCGCGTCACCGTGTCGCTGCGAAGGTCGATGGCCATGAGGGACGGTGTCGGTCCCCGGAGTTATAGGCGGTGGTCGCGGCCGTCTGTGCGGGGCGGACGCGGAGCGCGAGGTTCGGAGGTCGAGAACGGTCGGAGAAGGAGGGGCGGTCGGTCGCGGTTCACCCGAGGATGAACTTCGCGAGGCGGTTGTCGGCTAGGTCGAGTTTTTCGAGGTAGGCGTCGAGGCCGAGGATGCGGCCCGCGCCGAACGTCGCGATGGTGACGAACAGCACGAGGCCGAACAGGTCACCGTTGACCAGGCCGTGCGCCCAGTCGGCGTTCCCCAGGTAGAAGAACGCCATCAGCAGGGCCCCGAACAACGAGGCCAGGCGGACGAGACCGCCGACGATGAGTCCGAGACCGATGAGGAACTCCCCGGCGGGAATCATGACGTTCGTGACGTCCATCAGCCAGGGCGTCGCCGCGACCCACGCGAAGAAGCCCTGGATGGGCCCCGAGTTGTTCGCGAGGTAGCCGGTGGCGTCGAACGCCTCGCCCGACACGAAGGCGAACTTGGTCCACCCGGCGTGGAGGAACCAGTAGCCCGTGATGAGGCGGAGGGCGACCAGCCAGTAGCCGGCGATGGTGCCCTGCAGGTCGAACTCGAGGACGTCCTCGAAGGCGGTTCGGGTGGTGGTGGTGGGAGTGCTCATGGTCTGTTACCTCTTACAGTTGTACACTCTCCCGAAGAGATCATATAAACTGAGCGTGATTCTCGGTTCTTCAGAACGACCGTGTCACGGCCGCTGTGAGCCATTGGCAGCGGCCACGGCTTCTCACGGATTCGAGCGGCGAGCGTCGACACCGGTGCGAAAGCGGTTTCACGCCGACGCGACACCTCGTGGTATGGACCCACGCATCCGGGAACACGCCCAGACCATCGCCGAGCACTCGACGGGCATCGAGTCCGGCGACGACGTCGTCATCGCGGCGCCCGCCGCCGCCGAGGAGTTGGTCGTCGCCCTCCACGAGGAGTGCGCCGAACGCGGCGCCAACCCCGTCTACACCAACAGCAGTTCCCGCGCCTCCCGCGCGTTCCTCCGGAACCGCGAGGGCGACTTCGAGACGCCGGAGCACCTCCTCGCGATGTACGAGGAGATGGACGTCTACATCGCGGTGCGCGGCGACGAGAACGCCTCGGAGACGGCGGACGTCGACCCCGAGACGAACGCCGCCTACCGCCGCGCGATGCAACCCGTCCTGCAGGAGCGACTCTCGAAGACGTGGTGTCTCACACAGTTCCCCACCGCCGGCAACGCCCAACTCGCCGGCATGAGCACCGACGCCTACCAGAACTTCGTCTGGGACGCCGTCAGCCTCGACTGGGACGAGCAGTACGAACACCAACAGCAGATGGTCGAGATTCTGAACGACGCCGACGAGGTGCGCATCGCCGCCGGCGACGAGACGGACGTGACGATGAGCGTCGCCGGCAACACCGCGATAAACGACAAGGGCGAGAAGAACCTCCCCGGCGGGGAGGTGTTCACCGCGCCCGTGCGCGACAGCGTCGAGGGCGAGGTGCACTTCGACATGCCCCTCTACCGACAGGGCCGCGAGATAGAGGACGTCCGGGTTCGCTTCGAGGAGGGCCGCGTCGAGTCCTACAGCGCCGGACGCAACGAGGAGGTTCTGGACGGCGTGTTCGACACCGACGAGGGCGCGCGCTATCTCGGCGAACTCGGCATTGGGATGAACCGCGCCATCGACACGTTCACGTACAACATGCTGTTCGACGAGAAGATGGGCGACACCGTCCACATGGCCGTCGGGTCGGCGTACCCTGACACGGTGGGCGAGGAGAACGAGGTGAACGAGAGCGCCGAGCACGTCGACATGATTCTGGACATGGCCGAGGACTCCGTCATCGAGGTGGACGGGGACGTCGTCCAGCGAGACGGTACGTTCGTGTTCGAGGACGACTTCGAGTAGTTTTTCTCATTTTTGGTCCAGCTTTTGCGGCCGCGAACCGTGTGAGCGGCCGGAAAAGGTGGGACGGCACCGTGCGGAGCGTTCACAGCCACCGGTCGATTTATGGGGGTCTGTTCGTGAACTGTTAGCTATGCCGAAGGTGCTCTGTACCGAGTGCGGCCGGGACGTGGGGATGCACGAACTGGAGGCGAAGACGACGACGCGGCGCGACGGGTTCGACACGCGGTATCGCTGTCCGTACTGTCGGACCGACATGGAGGAGGTGGCGAGCCGGTTCGTCTGAGTCGTCGCTCGGGAGGGGGTTTCGGGTTCCGAGTTTCGGAGGGTGGTCGGGCGGTCGAACGGCGCCGCGCGGTTACTCGTCGACGTCGAGGTCGAACTGCTGGTTCTCGACGACGGCGTTGAGGACGACGCTCGTGTTGGACTCGCGGATGTCCGCGTCGGTCAACAGCGCCTTTATCTGGCTGTTCATGCCGTCGGTGTCGGTGAACTTGCCGACGGCGATGATGTCGTAGTCGCCGGTGACTTCGTAGACGGAGACCATCTGCTTCTGCTCGCGCAGTCGGTCGGTGATGTCCGGGAGCGCGCTCCCTTCGACTTTCAACTGGATGATGGCGGTGACGTCGTAGCCGAGTGCGTCGTAGTTCACCCGAGGGGTGTACCCCTCGATGACGCCTTCGTCTTCCAGGTCGCGGAGGTGGTTGGAGACGGTCGTAACCGACACGTCGAGTTCTTCAGCGAGGCTTCGGAGGCTGGCGCGCCCGTCTCCCAACAGAGCGTTGATGAGTTTCGCGTCGAGGTTTTCGTACGTCATCACAGCGACCCACTCGCTCGGGGCATTAGAATTTTACGAATATCCAGTTCTAGGGGGGCCACCGGCGAGTTGCGCTAAGCGATAACGTCATAAAGATGGACGTTGACGAAACCGGTGTCCAGAAGATGACGGACGATAACGCTAACACGAATGTGGCAACGGACGGCGGACTCTCGACGAAAGCGCAGGCGGTCGTCGAGGAGATAGAGTCCAAGGAAGTGGACTTCCTCCGTCTCCAGTTCACCGATATTCTCGGCACGGTAAAGAACGTGGCTATCCCCGCCACGCAGGCTGAGAAGGCATTTACCGAGGGAATCTACTTCGACGGCTCTTCTATCGAAGGCTTCGTGCGCATCCAGGAGTCCGACATGCGCCTCAAGCCCGACCCGGATACGTTCGCGGTTCTGCCGTGGCGCGACGGTCGCTCCGCGCGCCTCATCTGCGACGTCATCGACACGAGCACGGGCGAACCGTTCGTCGGTGACCCGCGCTACGTGCTGAAAGACGCCATCGACCGCGCCGAGGAGATGGGCTACGAGATAAACGCCGCGCCGGAACCCGAGTTCTTCCTGTTCGAGGAGGACGAGGAGGGCCGCGCGACGACGGACACCAACGACGCCGGCGGCTACTTCGACCTCGCGCCGAAGGACCTCGCGAGCGACGTGCGCCGCGACATCATCTACGGCCTCGAACGGATGGACTTCGAGATCGAGGCCAGCCACCACGAGGTCGCCGAGGGCCAACACGAGATCAACTTCGAGTACGACGACGCGCTCACGACGGCCGACAACGTGGGGACGTTCCGCACGGTCGTCCGCGCCATCGCCGCCCAGCACGACCTGCACGCGACGTTCATGCCCAAGCCCATCTCTCGGGTCAACGGCTCCGGCATGCACACGCACCTGTCGCTGTTCACCGAGGACGGCGAGAACGCGTTCCACGACGAGGACGACGAGTTCAACCTCTCGGAGACGGCAAAGCAGTTCACCGCCGGCATCCTCGAACACGCCCCGGCCATCACCGCCGTCACGAACCCGACGGTGAACTCCTACAAGCGCCTCGTCCCCGGATACGAGGCGCCCGTCTACGTCGCGTGGTCGGACCGCAACCGCTCGGCGCTCATCCGCAAGCCGGCCGCGCGCATCCCCGCGGCCAGTCGTGTCGAGGCCCGCTTCCCCGACCCGTCCTGCAACCCGTACCTCGCGTTCGCGGCGCTCATCCACGCGGGTCTGGACGGCATCGAACGCGAACTGGAGTGCGACGACCCCGTGCGCGAGAACATCTACGAGTTCGACGAGGAGAAGCGCGAGGAGTACGGTATCGAGACGCTCCCGGCGAACCTCGGCGAGGCGCTCGACGCCCTCGAAGAGGACGAGGTCATCCAGGACGCCCTCGGCGAACACGTCTACGAGAAGTTCCACGAGGCGAAGTCCTACGAGTACGACGAGTTCCGCGTCGACGTCTCGCAGTGGGAACTCGACCAGTACCTCGAGACGTTCTGAGACCGGACCGAACCGGACGCCCCGGACCCGAACGACCGACTCCGTTCTCGCTTTTTTCACCTCACTCGAGCAGCGTTGCCGCCGCGACGGGCAGCGACAGCAGCGCCGCGCCGCCGACGGCGCCCGCCCCCGCGAGGGCGAGCGACCGCACCGGAAGTTCCGCGACGGCGGCCATCGCGGCCAGCGGCACCGGGACGGCGAGGGCGCCGACGACGAGCGACCGGGGGGACAGCGAGACGGCGCCGCCGGTCGACCGCGCGGAGAGCGTGTCGCCGAGCGACGCCCACGTCGCCGCGCCGCCGGCGGCCGTCCCGACGGCGAGGAGCACCTCCCGTTCGACCGGATTCGCGGCGGCGGCGGCCGCGGAGAGGACGCCGCCGGCGAGGAAGCAGGCGACCACGGCGCGGGTCGAGGGAGGGGACGGGCGGCGGAGGCCGGGGCCGGCGGCGACGGCGGCGGTCGCGAAGAGGGCGCCGACGGCGACGCCCGCGACCACGTCCGCGAGGTAGTGGACGCCGATGACGACGCGCGAGAGGGCGACGACGGCGACGACGGCGGCGGCGACGCCGAGGCGAACGCGGCGGCGACCCGCGTGCGCGAGGAGCGCCGCGCCCCCCCAGAACACCGTCGTCCCGAGGGCGTGACCGCTGGGGAAGCCGTACCCCGTCTCGGCCGCCCCCGGCGGGCGGGGGAGCGCGAAGGCCGCCTTGAGACCGAGGGTGAGTCCGACCGCGCCGAGTCCGAGGGCGAGGACGAACGCCGCGGACGGGCGCGCGATGCCGGCGCGGGGGCCGACGACGTAGGCGAGGCAGACGGCGAACAGGCAGACCCACGGGTTTCCGAGGTAGGTGAGCACGGAGAACAGCGTCACGACGGCGTCCGGCAGCGACGCCGCGGCGTCGAGTTCGCCCAGGCCGCGGGCGGCGAGCGAAAGGGGAAGAGACGGGGAAGCGGCGGTTACGACGGTCGGTGGTCCGGTCATCGGTCGCGGCGGGGCGGAGTCAGGACCGCCGGTCGCGGACCCAGTCGACGAGGCGGCCGGGAACCCCCAGCGCGCCGAGTCCGGCACCGAACACGACGAAGATGACGTAGAGGCCGAGCGTCGAGAGATACGTGACGAGCATGGCGACGACGGCGAGCAGGTCGTCCTGGATGAGGAAGAACGCCGCGATGGTCACGGCGGTGCCGTACAGGAGCACGAGGTACGGTCCCCACCCGCGCGCCTTGCCCTGCCGCATCCGGTTGCGCACGTAGCGCTTGAGTTCGGACTCCACGTCGGGGCGCTCGACCGTCCGTTCCTGTACGTCCGACTCGAAGGAGTCGAGGTCCGCGCGGAGTTCCTCGACGCGGTCCTCGAGTTGTTCGATGTCGGGCGCGCCGCGGGGGTCGACGTCCGCCTCGCCCGACTCGTCTACGGCTGCGTCGTCCACGCTCATCGTTCGGTGTGTCTGTCGGGCGGGCCTGTGTTGTACCTGCCGGTCCGGTGCGCCGCGGTCGCTCGGTCCGGGCGACACCTGGTCGGCGAGGACTGCGTTCACCACCGCGCCCGTGAGGACGAGGATGCCCGAGAAGTAGAACCACGTGACGAGCAGCAGGATGGCGCCGAGGGCGCCCGCGACGCCGCCCGCGTTCGCCGCGTAGATACCGAAGACGCCGCCGAGGACGGACCAGCCGACGGCCGCGAAGACGGTTCCCGGCAGCGCCTGCCGCGGCGAGAGTCCGGCGTCAGGAAAGACGTAGTAGAACGGGAAGAACGCCACCACGAGCAGACCGAGGAGGAGGAGCGGACTGATGTACTCCGCGAACGGGAGGTTCAGAACGGCGATGACCGCGGTGGCGACGGCGACGCCGATAGTCCCGGCGCCGATGGAACCCAGCGCGATAGCGCCGTCCTTTATCTGGTCGACGATGCCGCCCGCCTCCGAGCCGTAGATCCGCGAGAAGGCGATGTCCAGCCCGCGAAAGAGCTTCAGCGCCCCCCAGAGGGTGACGCCGATGCTCACGACGGAGAGCAGCCCCTGACCGGTCGGGTCGGTGAGAGCGCCCCTGACCATCTCCGACCCCGACGGCAGGAGGTACTGCTCGGCGAGTGCCAGCACGTCGTCTCGAAGTGCGTCGCCGCCGACGAACGACGCGACGAGCAGGCCGAGCGTGAGGAGCGGAACGAGCGAGACGAGCGTGTAGTAGGAGATGCTCGCCGCGAGGAACGTCACCTCGCGCTCCTGAATCGTCTCGACCACCGAACGAACCACGGAAACGGGATTTTGAGTCCGAACGCTCACGCCCGCAGTTCGGACGAAGCACACAAGAAGTTACTTGCACACGAGAGCGCCCGCGAGGCGCTCTCAGTCGTCTGTTCTGATAGTTCGCCCTCGCCTCTCAGCCGTCGCCGTCGGTCGTCGCCGCGCGCGTCTCCGCGATGGTCGCGTCCGTCTTGAACGCCGTCCCGGAGTAGTGCGCCCTCGTCGCCTCGTAGCCGGCGTCGCGGAGTTCGCCGAGGAACTCGTCCATCCCCGTCGCCGAGCGGTTCCACAGTTTGCACAGGCGGTGTTGGTCGTAGTGCGTCGGCGCGTCGAGTTCGCCGGCGACGGTGTCGAGCATCGACCGGGCGCGCTTGGCCTCGCCCATCTCCTCGGTCACGTGCTCGCGGACCGACTCGGCGAACGCCGGTTCGCAGATGGGGCCGAGATAGAGCGGTCCGGCGACGAGCGTCCGCGAACTCCCGCAGGCGGGGCACTCCTCGGGCGGGTGGGCGACGAGGCCGAACTCGTGGTCGCGTTCGAGGCAGTCCTCGCAGTGGTAGACGTGGCCCAACTGTTCGAGCAGTTCGTCCGCCTTCGTCGCCCGCGCGTCGAGTTCGAGGTACGCCCGCGCGTAGTGGCGCGTCACGTGCGAGAGAATCGGCACGGCCGCCTTATCGTAGCGCGCGGCGGTGCGGACCATCGCCGAGAGAAGGACGCGGAGGCCCATCTCGGGGTGGTAGTCGGTATTCTGCGGGAGCGTCGAGTACTTGCGGATGCCGGAGTTCTGGTGGGCGCCGCAGAGCGGCGCGGTGTCCGTGGCGGTGACGCAGACCAAATCGCGCGTGTTGGCGAACGCCGCGTCGGCGAACGGAATCGGCGTGCCGAACGGGTCCAAATCCACGATATCGAACACGGAGTCGTGCATGAGCGCGTTCGCGTTTCGATGGACGGCCTCGCCGTCGAGTCCGTTGCGTGCGAGGTTCTCGCGGGCGAGTTCGACCGCCTCCTCGTCGAGGTCGGCGCAGGTCACGTCGAACCCCTCGGCCGCGGCGCGAACGCCTCGAATCCCGCTGGCGGCCATCGCGTCGAGGTACGACGACGCCCGGTCGTCGCGTTCGCGGTAGGCGCGGAGCGTCGCCACCGTCACGTCGCGGTTGAGTTCCTGTGTCGGGTTGTAGAACACGTCGTCGCCGGCCCCCTCGGAGGCGCCGTCGCGGGCGCCGGGCACCTCGACCGTGAGGCCTCCCTCGCGTACGTCCATGTCCCGAGGAGCGACCCCCGCGGCGAAAAGCGATGCGATGCGGGCGGGCGAGAGCGCGCGCGAGCGACGAGCGCTGCGCGGGCATCGGTGGCGTTTTGTCCGTCACCGGCCTACGTCGCGACGTGAGAGAGGTGGGCGACGACGCCGGGAGAGGGGACGCCGCCGCCGACAGCGACGGCGCCTGCGGGAGTGACGACGCCGAGGGAAGCGGCGGGTCCGACGACGAGGGTGAGAGCGCCTGCGCGACGCCGCCCGGCGCCGACGCGGACGAGCGGACGGCTTCGGACGGGTTCGCCGTCCCGACCGAGACGGACAGCGACCGCGGGACCGCGTGGCGGCGGACGCTCGCTCGAACGGGCGAACTCACCGCCGACGTGGTCGACTCGCTCGTCGACCTGCACGGGAGTCGCGGCGTGCGCGCCGTCGAGGCAGTCTCGGAGGGCCGGGTGAAGCGTTATCGCGACTTCACCGTCGTCGTCGGCTACGCCGAGGAGTACGTCGTCGAGGACGGCGGCTGTACCTGCAAGGATAGCTCCTACAACCTCGACCCCGCGGAGGCCGACCAGCGCTGCTGGCACGTCCTCGCCGCCGCCGTCGCCGAGCGAATCGGCGAGGTCGACCACCACGACATGTGGTACTCCGACGTGCGCGAGTTCATCTGAACCGCCGCTCCCGGCCGGCCTCCGACCGCCGCCTCCGCAACGTTTTCCCGACCCCTCTTCGAACTTTGGACCGAGATGCCCACCATCGACGAGAAACGCGTCTATACCGACAACACGGGCACCGAGACGGTGTTCGTCGCCACCGGCGCGGGCGCCGTCGCCGTCTCCGTCTCGGACGACCTCGTGGGCGGATTCGGCATCGCCCACCGGTGTGCGGCCCGCGACGTGGCCGCCGGCGGCGGAACCCTCGCCGTCGCCGCCGACGAGGACGTGTTCCGCGCGGACCTGACGGCCGCCGGCGGGGCGGGCGCGGACGAGGGCGGAGACGCGGCGACGGACGCCGAGGCCGCCGAGGGCGCCCTCGACTTCGAGGCGACCGGGTTCGGCCCCGCGGCCGCCGTCGGCTTCGACGGCGAGTCGCTCCTCGCGGGCGACGACGAGGGGCGAGTGGCCCGACTCGACGCCGGGGAGAAAGCGGGGAGCGAGGAGAGCGGAGAGAGCGGAGCAGGTGCGTGGACCGACCTCGGGCGCGTCGGGGGCGTCCGGGCCGCCGACGGTCCCCTCGTCGCCGCCGCGGACGGCGTGTACCGAGTCGACGACGGCCTCTCGCACGTCGGATTGGACGACGCGCGCGACGTGGCCGGGAGCGAACCGCTCGCGGCGACGGGGACGGGACTGTACAAGCTCGGAAACGGGTGGATGGACGTTCTCGACGGAGAATTCGAGGCAGTGAGCGCCCGCGACGGGCGGGCGCACGCCGCGGGCGGCGGCGACCTGTACGCCCGCGACGACGGCGGCGAGTGGTCGCGCGAACCCCTTCCGGTCGGGGGCGACGTGGCCGCCGTGACCCACGGGAGGGGCGCGACGTACGCCGTCACCGACGCCGGGACGTTCCTCGTCCGCCTGCCCGGCGAGGAGTGGCGTCACCAGATACTCGGGTTACGGGGCGTCGCGGCCGCCGCGGCGGTCTGAGTCGGGCGGCGTCCCGCCCGCGAAGCGGACGCCGCGAGGGCGGCCGCTGACCCGCCCGCGCGAGACGAAAACGGGTTTAACGCGCGACGGAGAGTTGCGAGTATGATTGTACCCGGCGCATCTTCGCAGGCGCTGGCCGCCGCGGTGGCGACGGCGATGGACGAACCGCTTGCGGCCGTCGAGTACGACCGCTTCCCCGACGGCGAGACGCTCGCGGCCGTCCCCGAGTTCGACGGCGGCCGCGCCGTCGTCGTGGCGACGACGGACTCGAACGACGCGTGGGTCGAACTGCTCCAACTGCAGGACGCGGTCCGCGAGGCCGGCGCCGCGGAGGTGGTGACCGTCATCCCGTACATGGGCTACGCGAGGCAGGACGAAGCGTTCGACGCGGGCCACCCCGTCTCCGCCCGCGCGATGGCGAAGGCCGTCTCGACGGGCGCCGACCGCGTGGTGCTGGTCAACCCCCACGAGGAGGCGCTCACCTCCTTTTTCGACGCGCACGTCACCGTCGTCGACGCCGCCGCCCGCCTCGCCGCGCCGCTTCCGGACGACCTGAGCGACCCCCTCTTCCTCTCGCCGGACTCGGGCGCGATAGAACTCGCCGAGAGCGTCCGCGAGGCGTACGGCCGCGGCGAGACGGACTACTTCGAGAAGGTCCGACACTCGGGGACGGAGGTGGAGGTGACGCCGAGCGACGCCGACGCCGCCGGCCGCGACGCGGTCATCGTCGACGACATCGTCGCCACCGGGTCGACGATGAGCGAGGCCGTCTCGTACCTCCGGTCGGACGGCGCCGCCCGCGTGTTCGCCGCCTGCGTGCATCCGCTGTTGGTCAGAAACGCGCGGACGAAACTCGAACGCGCCGGCATCGAGCGCATCGTCGGCACCGACACCGTCGAACGCGACGTGAGCGTCGTCAGCGTCGCGCCGAACGTCGCCGCCGCGGTGGACGCGGTCACACAGTAGCACGGAACATCCCCTCGCCGGAGAGAAACGTTCTTATCATCGACAACGTTTCATCGGATATGGCACACGGAAACCTGGACTACTCGCGGCTCACCAAACTCGGAGTCGGCTCCGGCCTCGCGCTGTTCGCCGTCGGCGCGCTCGGACTGCTCGTCGCCCCCGCCGTCGTCGGACCGCTCCCGGCCTGGGAACGGACGCTGCTTCTCGACGCGGAGGCTCTCGGCGTCGCCCTCACGCTGCTGTCGCCGTTCGTCTTCGGCATCCTGCTTCCGCTCATCGAGTAGAGCGGGTGAAAAGCGGGAGAGGAGAGGAGAGGAAAGCCGGCGTCAGTCGGTCGTCGTATCCGACGCCGACGGCGATTCGACCGCCAGCGAGTCGTAGACGGCGACTTCGTGCCGCGACACCTGCACCGCCACGTCCCAGAGTTCGAGGACGACGAACCCCGAGTCCCGCCCGGAGCGCGGCCCGCGGAACAGGCGGTCCAAGGCGCCGGGGTCGACGTAGTTGTAGAGGGCGTCGGTCGAGTCGGGTTCGACGTCCACGTCCGCGGCCTCGAACGCGCGGAGCAGCGCGGCGGCGGGGCTATCGTCCGCCGCGATGCGTTCCGTGTGGAGGAGCGGACCGAACTCGTAGCGGTACATCGGAGGACCCCGTCTCGTCTGTACTGCCGACGGAGACGGTAATGAAAGTGGGCCAAAAGCTACATACGGAGCGTTCGGAGTCCGGTGGCGGTTCCCTCGGAGTCGTCCGCACGGCCGGACCGCCGACGGGTCGATGCCGGTGTCTCTATCACGCCGGCGCGTGCGTACTCCGTCGATGACCGACGCAGACCGAGGGACCGACGGTTCGCGGGCGTCCGCGGAGCCGTCCGTCCCGGACCCCGAATCGGCGTTCGTCGTCGAGGAGGGCTGTTCGCGGTGTCCGGACCTCGTCGCCTGCCGGAACCGAATCTCGTGGGGGAACGGGCCGCGGGACGCCTCGGTGGTGGTGGTGGGCGAGGCGCCCGGCGCGGGGAACCCCGACGCCGAGGCGTGGCGCGGCGGCAACTACACCGGGATGGCGTACACGACGCGGCACTCGGGCGGCCGCGTCCGCCGACTGCTGGCCGACGCCGGCCACCCCGACGTCTACTACACGAACGCGGTGAAGTGCTTCCCGTGCGACGGCGAGGGGTCGAACCGCGAACCGACGGAGCGGGAACGGGCGAACTGTCGGCCGCATCTCGAAACCGAACTCGACGCGATAGCGCCCGAGGTGGTCGTCTCGACCGGAAAGCACGCGACGGCGACGATGCTCGCCTTCGAGGGGTGCGAGGTGGACGGCTTCCTCGATTCGGTCCTCGAACCCGTTGACCTCGACGCGTTCGACGCGACGCTGCTTCCCCTGCTGCACCCCTCCTATCAGGAGGTGTGGCTCTCGCGTCTCGGCTACTCGGAGTCGGAGTACGTCGACGAGATACGGGCGCGCCTGCCCTGAGTCGACCCGTTCACCCGAACCTCTTTGCCGAATCCGGACGACGGCACCCACATGAGCGAACCCACCATCTTCGAGCAGATAGCCGCGGGCGACATCCCCGCGCGAATCGTCTACGAGACCGACTCGGTGCTCGCGTTCCTCGACGCGAACCCCCTCGCGCCGGGGCACACGCTCGTCGTCCCGAAGGAGGCGCACGAGCGACTCCGGGACCTGCCCGACGACGTGGCGACCGAACTGTGGGCCGCCGTCGACGAACTCGGCCCGCGCGTGGAGGACGCCGTCGACGCGGACGGCCTCACGGTCGGCGTCAACGACGGCGAGGCGGCCGGACAGGAGGTGCCGCACGTCCACGTCCACCTCGTCCCCCGCTTCGACGGCGACGGCGGCGGCCCCATCCACGGCGTCGTCGGGTCCCGGCCGGACCTCTCCGACGAGGAACTGGACGACATCGCCGGGCGAATCGAGGGCTGAGCGGTCGAGTCGAACCGAGTCAGAGGAGGACCCGCAGAGGGACGTTCGAACGGCGAACACGTTCTTGTCGCCCCCGCCCGAGGCGTGGAGTATGAGTCGACGTAGCCGCAGCGACGACGACGCGAGCGCCCTCGAACCAAGTCTCGAACCCGAGGGGGCGCGGTCGCGATGAGCGCCGCCGACCTCCTCGTCGAGTGTCTGGAGGCCGAGGGCGTCGAGGACGTGTTCGGCGTCCCCGGCGAGGAACTCCAAGACCTGCTGTTCGCCCTCCGGGACTCCGACATCCGGTACATCCCCGTCCGACACGAGCAGGGGGCGGCGTTCATGGCCGACGTGCACGGCCGCCTCACGGGCGAGGCCGGCGTCTGCATGGGCACGCTCGGTCCCGGCGCGACGAACCTCCTCACGGGCGTCGCGGACGCCCACCTCGACAAATCCCCCCTCGTCGCCATCACGGGACAGGGCGGCCGCGAGCGACTCCACAAGGAGAGCCACCAGGCGCTGGACGTCGTCGACATGTTCGAGCCGGTGGTGAAGTGGAACACGCAGATAGCCGAGGGCGAGACGGTCGCCGAATCGATCCGCAAGGCGTTCAAACTCGCCGAGTACGAGAAGCCCGGCGCGACGCACGTCGAGTTCCCCGAGGACGTGGCCGCCGCCTCCGTCGAGGGCGAACCCCTGCCGACGCGCGAACCCGTCCGCCGCGCCGACCCCGACGAACGGTCGCTCGAACGCGCCGCCGACCGCATCGACGAGGCGGAGAATCCGCTGGTCCTCGCCGGCAACGGCGCCGTGCGCACCCGGACGGCGGAGGGTCTCCGCGAACTCGTCGAGCGCGCCGGGATGCCCGTCGTCGCCACCTACATGGGCAAGGGCGCGGTGTCGGACCGCCTCGACAACTCGCTTCTGACGCTGGACTCGGGGCCGAACGAGGAGGCCGGCGAGGCCATCGAGCGCGCCGACTGCGTCGTCGCCGTCGGCTACGACATCGCCGAGCACGACCCGAAGTCGTGGAACCCCCACCTCGACACCGACATCGTCCACGTCGACCACGAACCCGCGGAGGTGTACCAACACTACAACCCCGACGTCGAAATCGTCGCCGACATCTCCGCGACGCTCGAAGGGCTGGCCGAGCGGTTGGACGACGTCCGCGCGACGGACTGGTGCGAGGAGTACCGCGAGACGATAATCGACCACGTGACGGAGAAACCCGACGACGGCGACCCCCTGTCGGTGAAGGGGACGCTGCCGTACCTCCGCGAGACCCTCGCCGACGAGGACGTGCTCATCTCGGACGTGGGGAGCCACAAGATGGCCATCGCGCAGAGCTACCCGACGTACGAACCGAACACCTGCATCATCTCGAACGGCCTCGCGTCGATGGGCATCGGCGTCCCCGGCGGCGTCGCCGCGGACCTCGCGGTGGACGGAAACGTCGTCGTCGCCACCGGCGACGGCGGGTTCATGATGAACGCCGCGGAGTTGGAGACGGCCACCCGACTCGACCTCGGGTTCACCGTCGTCGTCTTCACCGACGACGACTACGGGCTCATCTCCGAGAAGCAGACCGAACACACCGGCGAGCACTTCGGCACGGAGTTGACGAACCCCGACTTCGAGACGTTCGCGGAGAGTTTCGGTATCGAGAGCCACCGGCCCGAGTCGTGGGAGGAGGTCGATGCGGCGTTGACCGAGGCCGTCGAGAGCGACGAGATGGCGCTGGTCGCGGTGCCGATTCCGCGGTAAGGCGGTAAGCGGTCGCCGGACGCCGAACGCGGAACCGACACCGGTCGGGCGGAAAACGTATTTTCCGACGCCGCGAACCCCGCCGCTACCGTGTCCTCCACTCCCCTTCGCGAGCGGGTCAGCCCGTCTCGGGTCGGCGCGCTCCTCGTCGTCACAGCGCTGCTCGTGGTGCTGGTCCTCGCCCTCGACCAACCGCTGACGGCCGAATTCGTCGCGCTCTCGGTGGTCGTACTCGGGTTCATGACAGCCAGCGTCTTCGACGCCGTGCGGTCGCATCCGCTCTACACCCTCGCGTCAGTCGTCGAGCTGTCGGTCGTGTTCTGGGTGCTGTATCTCGGCGGCGCCGGCGGTCTGTTCTTCCTCGCGCTCGCCTGTCTGGCGCTCGTCGGCGTCGCCGTCGAACTGTACAACTACCGGAACGGAACGTCGTACCTCCGGTTCGAGGCGTGACCGCCGCGGGAGACGGCCGTCACCTCGCCCTCGCCCTCACCGCACGCCGCCCATCTCGATGCGCGCGCCGCCCGCCTCGCTCTCAGTGACGGAGACGGTCCATCCGTGGCCCTCGGCTATCTGCTTCACGATGGCGAGACCGAACCCGGTGCCCTCGCGGTGCGTGGTGTACCCCTGCTCGAACACCTCCTCGCGTCGCTCCGGCGGGATGCCTGGACCGTCGTCCTCGACGGCGAACCCGTCGTCGGTCGGGACGACGCGGACGCTGACGGCGGGGCCGGCGTGGTCGAGGCTGTTCCGGAAGACGTTCTCCAGCAGTTGGGCCAGTCGGTTCGAGTCGGCGGTGATGACGCCGAGGCCGTCCGCGACGGCGAGCGTCGCCTCCCCGTCGGCGCCGTCGATCGTCTCCCACGCCCGCCGGACCGCCTCCTCGAGGTCGACGGGTTCGAGTTCGCGTATCTGTTCGTTCTCCCGCGCGAGGTACAGCAGGTCGCCGACGATGCGGTCCATGCGGTCCAGGGCGGACTCGACGCGGTCGAACTTCTCGGGGTCGCCGTCCTCCCGCGCGAGTTCGAGGTAGCCGTTGGCGACCGACAGGGGGTTCCTGAGGTCGTGGCTCACCATGGAGGCGAACTCGTCCAAGCGGTCGGTCTGACTCCGGAGTTCCCGCGTGTGCTCTCGGCGCTCCAGTTCGTAGGCGACCCACCGCGCCATCAGTTCCACGATGGCCCGCTCGCCGTCGGAGAACGGTTCCTCGCGCGGGTCGGTCCCCGCGAAGCAGAACGTTCCGTACAGGTCGTCGTCGGCGACGACCCGCGCGCCGATGTAACAGCCGAGGTCGAACGCCTCGTACGCCGGGTCCTCCGACCAGCCCTCCGCCTCCGCGTCCCGCACCGCGACGAGTCCCCCGTCGCCGACGACCTTCCGGCAGTACGCCCGCGAGAGCGGGGCCGACTCGCCGGGTTGGAGCGACTCGTGCTCGCCGACGGAGTGGACGACCGTCTGCGTTCCGTCCTCGATGCACGTCAGGAAGCCGTACGGCACGTCCAGGAACTCCGTGCCCAGTTCGAGCAGGCGCCGCACCTTCTCCTCGAAGGAGGCGTCTCGGTCGGCGGTGACGCGGTACATCCGCTCTAAGGCGTCGTGCTCGGCCCGTCGCCGCTCCATCAGTCGGACGCGGTCGGTCACGTCCCGCAGCACCGAGAGATGCTCGCCGGGGACGACGTCCCGCGTCGCCGCGTACTCGACGACCCGTCGCTCGCCGTCGGGTCTGCGGAGCGAGAACATCCCCCTGTCCTGGCCGGCGGACAGGAACTCCGACCACGCGTCGTCCGTCTCGTAGCCCTCGTCCGCGAAGTCCTCGACGCGCATCCCGAGCAGTTCGTCCCGCGAGACGCCGAACAGGTCGCAGGCGCTCCGGTTGGCGTCGACGTACGCGCCGTCGTCGTCGGCGACGACGATGGCGTCCATCGCCTCGGCGAAGGCGGCGGCGTACCGCGTCCGCTCGTCCTCCCGCGTCTCCCACTCGGAGACGTCGCGGACGATGGAGACGATGCCGTCCTTCCCGTCCCACGTGATGGGTCGGGCGGTCACCTCGACGGTGAGCGTCTCTCCGTCGAGCGTCTGGCCGGTTCGGCGCGCTCTGGTCATCTCTCCCTCGCCGTTCCGAATCCGCGAGACGTCGTCCTCGGCGGTCGCTCTGCTGTCCGGCGGTACCAGTTTCTCCGCGGGGCGTCCGAGCAGGTCGTCCGCGTCGTCGGCGCCGTGCAGTTCGACCGCGGCGGGGTTGGCGAAGACGTACTTCCCGTCGACGGTCACGAGGATGGCGTTCGGCGAACTGTCGAGAATCGACTCCACCTGCGCGGCGGATACCGCCGTCGAGTCGTCCGCCCGGCCGCGGTCGACGGCGTCGCGGACGCGACCGGCGAGCGTCACGTCCGAGTCCGGACCGGCCTCGGGGACGTACTCCGTGACGCCCGCCGAGACGGCCTCGCTCGCCAGTTCCTCGTCGCCGTCGGCGGCGAAGAGGACGAACGGGAGCGAGGGCCGGTGACGCCGGACCGCTTCGAGGAACGCCAACCCGTCCGTGCCCGAATCGCCGTGGGCGCTGACGACGCAGTCGAACTCGTCGTCGGCTAGCGCGTCGAGGCCCGCGTCGACGCCCGGTGCGACGGTGACGGAGAAGCGGTCGTCCTCGCGTTCGAGCGACGCGGCGGTGCGCTCACCCGAGCGGGGGTCGTCGTCGACGCAGAGCACCGAGATAGCCTCCGCACCGCGAGTCATGTTATTTAACCGGCGGTCGGCGCTGTTAAGTGTTTTGAGCCGTCGGATTCGCCGGCCATCGGGGAGCCGCGAGAGGATACGTTCAATTTTTGAAGAGAGTCACTACAACCGGATGCTTTAGGAGGGGGAGGCGACCATCGGAGGTATGCACGACGCAGGGAGCGCGGACGGGACGGACGACGGCGACCGGACAGATAGCGACCGGACGGGCGGCGCGAATATCGGGGCGCTCGTCGGCGCCGTCGGCGGCGCGGGGACGACGCGGTGCACGCTGGAGGCCGCGGCGGCCCTCGCCGCGGACGGCGCGGACGTGGGCGTGTTCGACGCCGCGTACGCGACGCAGGGCCTCGCGGACCACCTCGACGGCCGAATCGAACCCGACCTGACGGCGCTCGTGACCGACGCGGCCGACGCACCGCTGTCGGACGCGCTGACGACGCTGGACTGCGAGGCCCCCGGCCGGGTCTCCGTCTGTCCGGCGTTCGCCCCGCTCGAACGGTTCGCGCGGGCGAAGGCGCCGGACGCAGCGCGGCGGTTCGAGGCGCGCTTGAACCGGGCGAGCGAGCGGTTCGACCACGTACTGGTCGACGTGCCGCCGGTCGCCGCCAACCAGGCCATCGCGGCGGTGAACGCCGCCGACCGGGTCGTCGTCGTCGCCCCGGGTACGACGCGCGGGGCGGACGCCGTCCAGCGGACGCGGACGCGCCTCGAACACGTCGGGAGCGGAGCCGACTTCGTCGTCGCGACGCGCGGGGCGTTCGAGGCGGCCGACTGCGAGGTGCCCGCGTCGGAGGTGACAGACCCCGCGTCGGTGCCGTCGTGTCTCGACGAGGGCGGGCCGTTCGCCGAGAGCGTCGCGCGCCTCGCGGCGGGCGCGACGGGTCGCGACGTGAGCGAGGCCGCCGGGAGCGGCGGCCTCCTCTCGGGCGTAGAGCGGTACGTGAAGTGAGTACGGAGAAGAGTACGTAGAGGGAGTCAGAGATAGTCCGCCGACGCGCTCATCGTCTCTCCGAGCGCGTCGCGTTTCCGGACGAGGGCGTCGCCGCCGAGCGGTCGCGCCGCGTCGCGTCGGGTCGCCTCGGCGAGTTCCGGCACCGGGTCGTGCGTCTCGACGTAGGCCGCGAGGGCGAACTCCGCCTCGTCGGCGCCCGTGAGTTCGAGCGCGTCCGCGCGGGAGAGCGTCCCCGACAGCCAGTCGCGGAGGACCGTCCGCGCCGTCGGCGCGAGGGGGGTGACGCCCTCGACGCCGGCGCGGTGGAGCACCTTCGCGGCCGTCACGGGGGCGACGGCGGCCGCCCGCCCCGCGTCGCCGACGCTGTCGCCGCCGGCGTACCGTTCGACGACCGTGGCCGCGGCCGCCGGCGCGCAGGGGAGCGCGTCGGCGTGGTCGCGCAGTCGGGCGTCGAGGTCGACGTCGGTATCGTCCACCGTCGCGACGCCCCGCGCGTCCTGCCTGCTCGTCGTCACCGCCGTCTCCGCCGCGATGTCCGCCAGTCCCATCGGAGATACCTACGTCTAAGTGATAGTAAGCTATTTCGATATATTTTCGGAGATGATATTCGAGCGTGCCGGTGACCGGTACGTTCGAGCGCCGGATTCAGTCATTTCAAGCTACTTTCTCCGATTTTTAAATACCCGATCGGGACCAAGAATCAATTGTGATGACCGAAGCACGCGCCGACGACGCGACGACGACGAACGCCTGCCCCGAGTGCGACGGCCGACTCCACGCCGACGGTCGCGAGACGGTCTGCGGCGACTGCGGGCTGGTCGTCTCCGAGTACGCCATCGACCACGGGCCCGAGTGGCGGTCGTTCGCCGACGACGCCGGGAACCCCAAGCGGACGGGCGCGCCGCTCACCCGGTCGCGGCACGACCGCGGCCTCTCGACCGAAATCGGCCGCTCGACGCGCCTGAAGGGTCGCAAGCGTCGGCAGATGGCTCGTCTGCGCCGCCAGCACAACCGCGCTCGCATCTCCACGAAACGGGAGCGGAACCAGGTGTACGCGTTCACCGAGATACGCCGCCTCACGAGCGCGCTGTCGCTCCCCGAGCGCATCCGCGACCACGCCTGCTCGCTGTTCCGGTCGGCGCAGACGGAGGACCTTCTGCGCGGGCGGTCGCTGGAGGGGTTCGCGGCCGCGTGCGTCTACGCCGCCTGCCGCGTCGCGAACGTCTCCCGCACCGTCGGCGAAGTCGTCGCGGAGGCGAAGGCGACGAGGGCCGAACAGACGGCCGCGTACGACGCTCTGAACCGCGAACTCGGGCTTCCCGTGGGGTCGGTCGACCCCGCGGAGTACGTCCCCCGGTTCGCCACCCGCCTCGACCTCCCGCGCGAGGCGGAGCGCCGCGCCCACGAGTACGTCGCGGAGGCCGCCGAGGCGGGTATCTCGACGGGGCGGAACCCGGGCGGCGTCGCCGCGGGCTGTCTGTACACCGCCGCGCGCGACGTCGGCGCGGACGTGACGCAGGCGGAGGCGGCCGACGTCGCGGACGTGACGCCCGTCACCCTGCGGAAGACGTACGCGGCGCTCCGGGAGCGGGAGAGCTGAGCGGGCCGGAGAGCGAGTGGGTGACGCGAGCGCGAGGAGAGCCCTTTTCGAGGTGTCGAGACGGACCGCGAGCGACCGCTCAGTCGCTCGAACAGCGGTCGACCGCCCGCGCGAGCGACAGAATCGCTCGCCCGGCGCGACTCGACGGGGCGACGCGGCAGACGGGGCGACCGGTCTCGACGGCGCGGGCGACGCGGGGGTCCGCCGGAACCGTGACCGCGGGCGCGCCGAGCACCTCCTCGAAGACGGCCTCGGGCGGGTCGTCGACGGCGCGGTTGACCGCGACGGCGACGAGTCCGGCGTCGAGTTCGCGCGCCAGTTCCCGCGTCCGGACGGCGTCGGCCAGCGCGTACGGCCGCGGTGACGCGACGACGACGCAGGCGTCGGCGACGGCGAGGGGAACGCCCGCGTCGGCTTTCATCCCCGCCGGACAGTCGACCACGACGTCGCCGTAGGTCCGTTCGACGGCGCGGAGCGCGTCGCCCAGTCGGCCCACGTCGGCCGCCCGCGCGCCCGCGAGCGACCGGCCGCACGGGAGCAGCGTCACCGGTCCGCCCTCGCGCACGGCCTCGACGGCCGACGCCCGCCCCGCCAGCACGTCGTGCAGGTCCGGCCCGCGACCCGTCGGCAGGTCGGCCATGCCGACGTCCGCGTCGACGACGACGGCGTCCGTCGCGGCGCCGAGTTCGAAAGACAGCGTCGACTTGCCGACGCCGCCCTTCCCGCCGGTCACGGCGAGTATCACGGCGCCTCCAGCGCGGCGACGACCGGACCGGCCTCCGTCCCGGCGGCCCGGTCGGCGAGTTCCGCGGCGCGGGCCGCGACGGCCCGGAGCGCCGCCTCGTCGGCGTCGACCGCCGAGGGGAGTCCGGAGACGTCGCCCGCAGTTTCGAGCGTCGCCGCGGCGTCCGCCGCCGTGGCGTCCGTCAGTCGCTCCGCAAGGCGGACGCGCGTCTCGACCGCATCGAGCCACGAGGCGACCGCGGGCGGTCGAGGCTTCGGACTCTGGCCGCCGGAGTCCGGTTCTGAGCCGTTCCCCTCGAAGACATCCGATCCATCGGGGTCGGAAGCGCCCTCGTCCGAGGGCGATTCGCGCGCGAGCGACGCGTCCGAAACCGAATCCGGAATCGGAACCGGAACGGCGTCGGCGGGCGGCCGCGCCCGACCCAGCGCGCGGATGGCCTCGTTCTCGCGGTTCTCCTCCTCCGCTCCCTCGGCCCGGCCGAGCGACGTCACGGAGACCGGAGGCTCGCCGTCGGAGGCGACGGGACAGGCGTAGCCGAGCGCTCGTGCCTCGCCGGCGGCGAGGACGCCCTCGAAGCCCTCCGCGTCCCATCCGCGTTCGGGGACGCCCTCGCGCCGCGGCGGGAGGACGGGGCCGGGGAGTTCGTTGCGGACGCGGACGCGCCGCGGGACGGGCGCGTCGTTGCGGACCCGGACCGTCACGAGCGTCGCGCCGGCGACGGCCTCGGTCGCGCAGTCGTGTTTCATGGCCGGTCTGGCCGCGCACTGGTACTTCAACGTTCGACCGCACCGGCCGGCGTCAGCGGACCACGACCGGCGCCGAGAGGTAGCGGACGGCGCGAGCGAGGCCGCCGAAGCGGTCGACGACGGCCGAGTCGACGACGACGGGGGCGCGGAGGGGGGCCGCCCGAGCGACGGCGAGAGCGGCGGAGAGGGAGTCGGCGTCGAACGCGGGCGGGAGCGCCGCCACCGCGGCGGCGAACGCGTCGCGGACGGCGGCGGCGAGCGTCCGTCGCGCGTCGCGTTCGAGGTTCGCCGCCCGGTCTTCGAGTCGCATGCGCGCCTCGCGCGAGTCGCGGGCGCGGCGCGCCTCCGCCTCCAGGGCGTCGAGTCGCTGTCTGGCGGCCACGCGTTCGGTCGCCGCCTCCGAGAGTCGCCGCATCGTCTCCGAGAGGTCGCTCTCGGCGACCTCGACGGCGTCGCCGCCGACCTCCCGCGCGGCCTCAACCCGCCCGCGGACCGTCGCGGCGCGTTCGCGGAGGCGGTCGGTCTCCGCGCCCGCCTCCGCCGCCCGGCGGCGCGCGGCGGCGAGGTCGGTCGACTCCGCGGGCGCCGTCTCGGCTATCGCCTCCCGAACCCGTCTGAGTTCGGTCAGCGCTCCGCCGGCGTCGTGACCGCGGAGACGGGCCAGAGCGGCCAGCGCGCCCCGCCGGTCGAACGAGACTCCCACGGAGAGTCGCGCGACGAACGGGTGGACCGGCGTCGGCGCGGGGCGGACGACGCTGGGTGCGGCGGGTTCGGCCGGGAGACCGCCGGCGACTGCTCGGCGGAGCGTCGCGGCGCCGGGGGCCGTCTCGACCCCCCGGAGGTCGACGACCGGACCGACGTGGAGGCCCCCGTCGGGCAGGCGGACGCGTATCGGCCGGCGGGGGACCGCGGCCGCGACCGGACCGGCGGTCACAGGTCGGCGTCGCGCATCGCCGCCGAGGAGGGGTGGTCGGTGCCGGCGGCGAACTTGTCGTACGGGGTGCTCGGAGACTCACGAGCCTCGTAGGCCGCCGCGGCCGTCCGGACCGAGGCGGGCGCGTCGGCGAACTCGTTGAACGGTTCGGTGCGTTCGACCTGCACGTCGCCGGCGTGCTTCTCGCGGAGGCGGCACGCGAGGAAGGCGCCGAACTCCGTCTCCGCGAGGAGGGCCGCGCGGCCGAACCGCCGCACGACGGTCTCCTCGTGCGTTCGACAGACGTTCCGGAGCGTCTCGCGGGCGGACCGCGAATAGGTCACGACGAGCAACACGGTTACGGAAGAAAATTCAGTATGGGATAAAACTCTCCCGAATTGATTTGTTCGGCGACCCGGCTACAGGCGTTCGACGTCGAACGTCAGCGACCCGGGAGCCTCGTCCAGGAGGTCGTACACGCGCGCTCGGGCGTCCTCGGCGCTCTCGGCGACGACGACGAGTCCGTTCGCGCGGTTCTCGCCCGCGGCCCGGTAGGGCGCGAGGCCCGCCTCGCCCTCGAAGTCGGTGGCGTACGTCCGGAGGACGGTCACGACGCGCCGTTCGGTCGCCGCGAGGTCGGACTCGCCGGACTCGAAGTCCCGGAGGGCCTCCTCAACGTTTCGCAGGGCGGAGATTCTGTCCATCTACTTTGGGAGTCGTTCCGCGTCTCGGTACAAGAAGCCACCTCCTCGTCGGACTTCCATCGGGAGAGCGCTACGTCGTCCGCAGGTGGTCCGTCCGCGGTTCGTACACCTCGCCCTTCCGGCGTAGGCTCTCTATCTCCTGTTCGGCCTTGCTCTCGCTGAGGTTCAACTCGGTTTCGGCGCGGGCGAGCACCTCGTCCACCGGCGCACCGCCCTCGTACTCGTCTTCGAGTTCGTTGATGAGCGCTTTCAGGTTCTTGATGCGGTCGCGCTGGTTCTTCGAGGTGCCGGTCTCCACGATATCGGCGTCGAACTCGCCCGTCTCGGGGTCCATCCCGATGTCGCGCAGGCAGGACTCGACGATGTTCGTGACGCGGACGGCGTCCTCCTCGCTGACGGTGTCCGAGAGGCGGACGCGCGCCGACGCTTCCGCGAGGCGAACGAGCGCTTCGAGTTTCCGGGCGGTGACGGGGATGGGCGAGTCCTCGTCGGAGCCCTTCGCGCGGAAGTTGACGTAGAAGTCGCGGATGGTCTGCTTGGCCTCCTGCGTCATCGTCGGATAGCAGTTGCGCTTCGCGTAGGCGATGTACTTCCGCAGGAGTTCGGCGTCTATCTCCGGCGCCACCTCCTCTGTGACCGAGTTCACCTCGTCCTCGGTGAACTCGGAGTTGGCTATCTTCGTCCGCTGGGTGTGCAGTTCGCCCGCGTAGTTCGTGTTGATGATGTGGTCGGCGAGTTCGGCGTCGGTGTCCGGGTCCGGGGTGTCGGTCACCGTGAAGATGAGGTCGAACCGCGAGATGAGCGCGGGTTCGAGGTCTATCTGCTCGCCGATGGGTTCGTACTGGTCGAATCTGCCGTATTTGGGGTTCGCAGCGCCGAGCAGCGAACACCGGGACTTGAGCGTGGCGTTGATGCCGGCTTTGGAGACCGAAATCTGCTGCTGTTCGAGACCCTCGTGCATCGCAGAGCGGTCCTCCGGGCGCATCTTGTCCAGTTCGTCCACGGCCGCGATGCCCTTGTCGGCGAGGACGAGGGCGCCGGCTTCGAGCGTCCACTGCTGTCCGTCGCCGAAGTCGTCGCGGACGGCGGCGGCGGTGAGACCCGCCGAGGAGGAACCCTTACCGGAGGTGTAGACGGAACGAGGGGCGATGTTCCGGATGTACTGGAGCATCTGGGAGTTGTGGGAGACGACGTTGTTCGTGAGGAAGTTGTGCGTTCCCTCGATTTCGAGGTCGTACACCCACTCGTCGTCACATTCGACCGATTCGATGGACTCGATGCGGTCCCAGGCGACGTCGCCGTCCGCGAGTGCGCGAAGCGACGCGAGTTGGCGTTCGACGCTCTCACCGCCGTCGCCGTCGGCGCGGATTCCTCCGTCCGCGGCGTCGGAGAACGCCCGCACGACCGTCCGGAGGCTGTCTCGACTCGGATTTCTGTCGCCGCGTTCGTAATGCTGGTACGTACTGCGCGGGAGACCGCAGTCCCCCTGCGCGAGGTCGAGCGATTCGCGGATATCGCGGAGCGTCTCGTCGACGCCGGGGACGACGTCGCGGTTCGTGTTCCCGTCGGCGTTGACGGTTGCGGCGGCGGCCTCGATCTTCCGTTCAGTGACGAAACCGACCCGTTCGACGTAGCGAGCGAAATCGTCGCCGCTGATTCGGAGTCGGAAGCTGCCGCCGGCTTTCGGCCGGAGTTGCGAGTCGACGCTGAACGCGAGGAGGAGGCTCCGAATCCCTTCGAGGACGTCTCGGCTCGTCGAGGAGACTGTCGCCTCCCGTTGCGTCGGAGAAACGGTGCCTTCCGCGTCGACGAAGGCGCGGAGGAATCCTCGCTTGACGGGGCGCGTCGCGCGCAGAATCGCCTCGGGGACGCGCTGCTCGCTCGAACCCGCTAAGAACGCCGGCTCCAGTTCTTCGAGGAAGCTCACGAGTTCGGACGACGAGCAGATGAGCTCTCGAGCGCTCTTTCCGTCGTGCGGCGCCCGCTCGGTCGCGGAGAGACCGAGTCCGTCCAGCGCGTCGAGCGTGTCATCCAGTATCTCTCGGTCGTTGTTCGTCACGGAGACGAACCCGCTCCCCGAGTCGCGCCGTTCGACATACCCTTCGGCGGCGACGTACCCGAGCAGACGGGCGAGCGACGGCGTCAGTCGATCCGGGAGGTCCATTCGGACGGCATTGGACGAGCGCGAGCGTCGAATCGACACGTCGAGCGAGTCGTCGCCCTCGACCGGCAACGACCGGGGGACGGCGACGAAATCGCCCGTTTCGAGGTCGTCGGCGACGACGGCGTCGGTGCCGCCGTCCCGGCCGACGAACAGGGGATGCGACGGGGTGACCGTGAGTTCGCGTCCGCTGGCGGTCCGAACCTCGTACATTCGCTCGGGGGCCTCGCGCTTCCAGACCTTCGTCGCCCGCCGCGAGGATATCGAACCGTCAGGCGCCATCGACGGCACCGCGAAGTCGACGGAGTCCCACACCCCGTCGTCGACCGGTTTCGGGTCGTCGAGGTTTCGCTCCACGAGTTCGCGGATGGGAACCTCCGACCCGTCGGCCAGCGTCACGCGCGTGTCCCCGGCGACGCACTTCCCCGTCCCGGGGTCCCCTATCAGCAACATGTGCAGGTCGCCGCGAATCCGCGACCCGTCGGGGAGGTGCTTGGTGACCCCCGAGAACAGTTGGAGGATCATCGCGAGTTTCTCCTGCTCGTAGCCGTAGATGGAGGGCGCGACGGAGCCGACCATCTTCTCGTAGATGTCCTCCTCGTTGGAGAGTTCGATAATCTCCGCGACGTCCTCCTCGGAGATGTCCATGTCCTCGAACTCCTCGTCCTCTATCTCGATGGCGACGCCGTCCATGTAGAGGTCGAAGATGGGCGTCTTCTCCTGCCCGGAGGTCTGCTGTTCGATGTGGAGGACGCCCGTGACGGTGACGTGGTCACCGGCGGTCACTCTCCCCGTGATGTCGTCTTCGGTGTCGATGTCGATGCTCTGCGGCGTCTCGCCGCCCCGCAGGCCCTCGGGGCTCTCCTGGACGCGCAGTTTCTGGGAGTCGACGAACTCCGATTGGTCGAAGTCGACGTGGAACGGTCCCTGTCGCTCGCAGCCCTGACACTCGTGGGGTTCCTGAAAGCCGCTGTCGGTCTGCGGGATGTACGTCATCGTCCCGCAGCGCTGACACTCGAAGGCGGCCTCCGTTATCTTGGGCCGGACGTCGGTCGCCTTGCGGACGATTCCCTGGACGGAGACCATCCGTCCGATGTGGTCGTCGTGGACGCGGATGTTCCTGATGTCGACCGAATCCGGGAGGTTGTGGAGGCGGACGTGCGCGCGCCCGAGTTTCACGTCGACCGGAAGGTCGTAGAGGCGGAGGGCCTCCTCGGCGTACTCGCGTATCTGGTCGGGTTTCTTGCGGTAGTCCTCCGCGAGGTCCTCGTCGAAGCGGAACAGGTCGTCGTAGTCGACGTACAACGAGCGCTGCTCGTTCGGATACCGCTGGGCGAGGCGGCCGATATCGTCGCTGTAGTACTTTCTGTAGAACTGGACGAACCGGTCGGTGAGGTCCACGTCCGGGTCCTGCGGGGCCTGTGCCATCGAACCGGAGTAAGTCCCCCATCCGGTAAGAGTCTTCGTTCGGAGCGGAAGTGATGGGGGAGCGGAGGGGCTACAGCGAGACGTCCGTCTCGATGTCCTCGGTGGCCTCGCGCAGGCCGTCGCGGCGGGCGTCCTCGGCGAGTCGCGCCGAGAGGTCCGAGTCGGTCAGCAGTTCCTCGAACTCGGTCCGGAAGCGGTCGTTCGCGCGCGTCGCCTCTCGTCGCGCCTCGACGACGCGGCGGACGCGAGCGACCGTCCCGGCGTCGGCGTCGAGTGCGGCCGCGCACGCCTCGTCGTCCGCGCCGTCCGCGAGGAGTGACCGGAACTCGTCGAGCGAGAAGGGGGCGTCGGCGTCCGACTCCCGCAGGAGGTGGAGGTCCGTCCGCGCGACGAACACCTCCCCCTCGTCGGCGTTCACCTCTAAGACCGACGCGAGTTCCGCGTCGGTGTCGCCGTCGAAGAACCCGCGGACGATTCGGCGCAGGTCCGCGTCCGAGAGGTCCGTCTCGAACTCGTAGCGCTCCCGCATCGCCGCGACGAGGTCACCTACTCGGCGGTTTCGCTCCTCGTCGTCGGGGGCGTCCGTCAACGACCCGGGCGACTCCTCCTGTCTCTCCGTCACCGACTCCGACCCGGTCGTCTCGACGAAGATGTCCCTGAGTTCGGCCGTCTTCTCGTCCATGACCGGCCGGTAGGCGCTGCGAACGTACAAAACTTTGCCGGGCGCGCGGCGGTTCGCGGTCGCCGCGTCGGGGACCGCCGCCGCGACCGACGCCCGCGCCGACGGCGACTCCGACCTTCGTAAACCGAACCACTGATAGTGGTTTACGAGACAGGAGGGAGTATGTCGACAAACGCGGAGTCGGTCGAACTCGTCGGCGACGACGTGGTCGGCAACGTCGCCCGCGCGGCGCTGTTCGCGGCGCTCACGGGCGCGTTCGCCTACGTCTCGTTCCCGAACCCCGTCTCGCCCGTCCCGGTGAGCCTGCAGGTGCTGGGCGTCTTCCTCGCGGGCATCTTTCTGGGACCGGTCTGGGGCGGCGCGTCGATGGTGCTCTACCTCGTCGCCGGGGCCGCCGGCGCCCCCGTCTTCGCCGGCGGGTCCGCCGGCCTCGGGTCGTTCGTGAGTTACACCGCCGGCTTCCTCTGGTCGTACCCCCTCGCGGCGGCCCTCGTCGGAGCCGTCGTCCACGGCACGGCGGACCTGCGCGACCCCTCGGCGGTGGGGGTGGCCCGCCTCGTCGGCGGCATGGTCGCCGGCACCGCCGTCATCTACGCCCTCGGCACCGTCGGCTACGCGATAGTCGAGAACGGTCTCGCCGGCGCGTTCGCTCCGGACGCCCTCGTCCGCGCGTTCGCCGTCAGCGCCCTCGCGTTCGTGCCGTTCGAGGCGGTGAAGATGGCCGCCGCCGTCGGCGTCGTCCGGAGCGACGCCGCGACGGCGGAGTGAGCGGGCGGGGCGACGACTGATGACGATCCGAACCGAGTCGCTGGTCCACCGCTACGGCGACAGCGTCGCCGTCGACGGCGTGGGTCTCGAAATCGACGACGGCGAGTTCGTTCTTCTAGCGGGCGCGAACGGGTCCGGCAAGACCACGCTCGTCCGCCACTTCAACGGCCTCCTCGAACCCGATTCGGGTGAGGTGTTCGTCGACGGCCGCTCCGTGCCCGAGAACCCCGTCGCCGCCAGAACCGCCGTCGGGATGGTGTTTCAGAACCCCCGCGACCAGTTCGTCGCCGCGACGGTGGGCGCCGACGTGGCGTTCGGGCCGGAGAACCTCGGCCTCCCCCGAGACGAGATAGACGCACGCGTCGCGGACGCCCTCGACGCGGTGAACCTGAGCGAGAGAAGGGACGCCCGCGTGGACGAACTCTCCGGCGGCGAACGGGAACGCGCCGCCATCGCGGGCGCCCTGGCGATGCGGCCGACCCACCTCGTCCTCGACGAACCGTTCACCGGACTCGACGCGCCCGCGCGCGAGGCCGTCCTCGACAGGCTCGAAACCCTGAACAGGTCGGGCACCAGCGTCGTCGTCGTCACCCACGACGTGCGCGACGCCCTCGAACTCGCGGACAGGGTCGTCGTGATGAGCGACGGCCGCGTCGTCGTCGACGGGACGCCCGAACGAGCGGTCAAGAGACTGGAGCGGTACGACGTGCGCGCGCCGCGCCGCCCGACCGCCGACCGATGACGCTGGCGTACCGTCCGAGCGACTCCCTCGCGCACCGTCTCGACCCGCGGACGAAACTGCTCGTGCAGGCCGCCTTCGCCCTCGCCGTGTTCGCGCGGAGCGATCCGGTCGGACTCGCCGCGTGCACCGCGTTCGCGGGCGGCGTCCTCCTCGCGGGGCGCGTCTCGCCCGTCGACGCCCTCCGCGGGTTCGCGCCGGCGCTTCCCTTCCTCGTCGTCGCCCCCCTCGCGCGGACGGTGGTGCTGTCTCCCGCCGGGTCCGCTCTCCCCGTCGGCGTCGACCCGGCCGCCGCCGTCGAACCCGCCGTGGCGAGTTACCGCGTCCTCCTCGTCCTCCTCGTCTCCGCGACGTACCTGCGGACGACGCCGGTCCGGGAGTCCCGCGCCGCGATAGAGCGCGTCGTGCCGGGCCGCGTCGGTCGCTTCCTCGGCGTCGGCGTCGCCCTCGTCTTCCGCTTCTTCCCGCTTCTCCTCGCGGACCTCCGGCGCGTCCGCGAGGCGTCGAACGCCCGACTGGGCGACCGCCGGCCCCTCCGAGAGCGGATGCGCGTCGTCGCCGCCGCGGGCGTCCGCCGGGCGTTCGCCCGGTCGGACCGACTGGCGCTGGCGCTGCGGGCGCGCTGTTTCGCGTGGAACCCGACGCTGCCCGAACTGCAGTTCGCGCGCCGGGACTACCCGGCGCTCTGCCTCGGCGTCGCCCTCGTGGCGTCGGCGTTTCTCTGAGCGGTTCCGGGGGACGACGCCGCGTTCGCTCCCCTCGGGAGGCAAGATTTAACCGCTCCGTTTCCGGCTGATAAACTATGATACTCTTGCAGTCGGAACCGACTCGGGAGACGTTCTGGACCATCTCGCCGGTGGGGGAGGCGGTGTTCTACGCCCTCGCCGCGATGGCCGTGGTCGTCTTCCTGTACGGAGTCTACGAGCGGTTCGCCCGCTACGCCGAGGGCGAGACCGACGCCTTCGACCGACTCGACGACCTCTCGGGGCGCGTCCGTCGCGCCTCGCGAATCGTCCTCTCGAACGAGAAGCAGTTCGACCGCGACCTGTACGGGGGAATCATGCACGCGTTCATCCTCTGGGGCTTTCTGACGCTGCTCATCGGGACGACCATCCTCGCCATCGACATCGACTTCTACCGCCGCATCACGGGCGAGTCGTTCTTCGTCGGCGACTTCTACCTCTCGTACTCGTTCGTGATGGACGCCCTCGGCTTCCTGTTCGTCGTCGGCGTCGGCATGGCCCTCTACCGCCGCTACGCCGTCCGCGAGGAGCGTCTGTGGGGCCGACACACCGGCCGCGAGGACGACGTGTTCGTCTGGACGCTGTTCGTCCTCGGCGTCGGCGGCTACCTCCTCGAAGCGCTCCGTATCGTCGGCACCGAGTTCCCCGAGTGGGAGACGGTGTCGTTCGTCGGCTACTTCATCGCCCTCGGATTCGACGCCGCCGGGATGTCCGCCGGCCTCGCCGAGACGCTGTACTGGCCCGCGTGGTGGTCCCACGCCGTCATCGCCCTCGGGTTCGTCGCGTTCGTCCCCGCCGCGAAGCCGTTCCACATGATATCCTCGTTCGCCAACGTCGTCACCGCCGACGAGAAGGCGGGCAAGCGACTGCCGGGCGTCCCCGCCGACGAGAGCCCCGACGAGATAGGCTACACCTCCATCGAGGACCTCTCGTGGAAGCAACTGCTCGACACCGACGCCTGCACGAAGTGCGGCCGGTGTTCGGCGGTCTGCCCCGCGAAGGCGTCGGGGAGACCCCTCGACCCGCGGGACGTCATCCTCGACCTGAAACGCTACCGCGAGGAGTTGGACGCGGGGCGGACGGAGGAAGTCGACATAATCGCCGACGGCGGCACCTCCGTCGTCGACGCGGAGACGATGGAATCCTGCATGGCCTGCATGGCCTGCATGGACTCCTGTCCGGTCGACATCGAACATCTGAGCCACTTCACCGAGATGAACCGCCGCCTCACCGAGACGGGCCAGATGCAGGAACCCGTCCAGGAGGCGATGATGAACGTCTTCCAGAACGGCAACGCCTTCGGCGACCCGGCGCGGAAGCGCCCCGACTGGACCGACGAGTTGGAGTTCGAGGTGCCCGACGCCCGCGAGGAGGACGTGGAGTTCCTCTGGTACGTCGGCGACTACCCGTCCTACGACGAGCGAAACCGCCGCGTGGCGCGCTCTCTCGCCCGCCTCTTCGAACTCGCGGGCGTCTCCTACGGCATCCTCTACGAGGACGAACAGAACGACGGCAACGACGTGCGCCGCGTCGGCGAGGAGGGACTCTACGAGATGCTCGTCGAGGACAACAGCGAGGCCATCCACGACTGCGAGTTCGACAAAATCGTCTGTACGGACCCCCACTCGTACAACACGTTCCTGAACGAGTACCCCGAGATGGACCCCGAGTTCGACTACCCTGTCTACCACTACACGCAGGTGGTCGAGACGCTCGTCCGCGAGGGGCGCGTCGGCCTCGACGGGTCCGAGATAGGCTACACCGTCACCTACCACGACCCCTGTCACCTCGGGCGGTTCAACGACGAGTACGAGGCACCGCGGGAACTCGTGCGCGCGACGGGCGCGAGGCTGGCGGAGATGCCGCGCAACCGCTCCGATTCGTTCTGCTGCGGTGGAGGCGGCGGCGGCCTCTGGATGGAACACGAGGAGGAGACGAAACCGAGCGAAGAGCGGTTGCGCGAGGCCCTCGAAGACACCGCGGCCGGAGGCGAAGTAGAGAAGTTCGTCGTCGCCTGTCCGATGTGCGCGACGATGTACGAGGACGGACGGAAGACCGGCGACTACGAGGACGACATCGAGATAATCGACGTGGCCGAGTTGCTGGTGGAGGCGCTGGAGTCGAAGCGGGGGGCCGGCGGGTCCGGTGCCGGCGCCGTCACAGACGGAACCGGCGTCGGGACGGCGGACTGAGCCGTTCGGACTCACCTCGTTCTTCCTTCGGAACGCCCGCGAACCCGCGGCCACGGCCGTCGCTGTGGCCACAGCTAGCGAGTTCGGCAACGGAAGGAGGGCGGGGCAAAGCGGGACGACGAGTCGAATCGAATCGAGTCGAAGTGAGGCGTCGGCGTCGGCCGGGCGTCCGCCTCAGTCGCTCTTGTACTCTTTGCGGAAGCCGCGGAACTCCGTCCGGTGGGCCTCCTCGTCGGCGAGGAGGGTGACCGCGAGGTCCTCCGTCACCGGGTCGTTGGCCTCCTCCGCGGCATCGATGAGCGCGCGGTACGTGTCAATGGCGTCGTTCTCGGCCTCGATGACGCCTTCGATGACGGAGATGACGCTGGTGCTGTCCTCGGGCGGTTGGAGGTTCGTCTGCGCGGCCTCGAAGTCGGCCGACCCCGGCGGCACCTCGTCGAGTTGCTTGAGGCGCTGACCGATCTGTTCTGCGTGGCCGAGTTCCTCCTGGATGTCCTCCTGCAGCGACCCCTTTATCTCCTCGGCGCGGACGCCGTCGAGGACGATGGAGTTCGTCAGGTAGTTCATCACCGTCTCCAGTTCGTCGAGGTACGCCTTCTTCAGCAGTTCGATGGCCTCGTCGTTGTCCGTCGCTTGCTTGGTTTCTGACATCGTTCGCACATTCGTCCCGAGGGTAAAAATAGGTACCCGCCGGCGTATCGGCGAGCGGTTTACTCCAGGTACTCGACCAGTTCGACGACGTATCCGTCGGGGTCCTCGACGAACGCCGCGCGGGCGCCGGCGGGGTCGACGTCGAACGGTTCGCGGACGACCGGACAGTCGGTGGCCGCGCGGAGTTCCTCGAACGCCTCGTCGGCGTCGTCGACTTCGACGGCGAGGTGGTCGATGCCCGCGGGGTCGACCGACTCCTCCGAGTCGGGGTCGTGTTTGAACTGTATCTCCAGTCCGTCGCCGCCGCCGACGTAGACGTTCTCGACGCCGTTCAGCGTGAACTCCCCCGTCTTCGAGAGGCCGAGTTCGCCGTAGAACTCCAGCATCGCGTCGAGGTCCGAGACCGTTATGGCCGTGTGTATCAGGCGCATACCGGTTCGCTCGGACGCGCGGGTGAAATAGACCGCGGATACCCGTCCGGCGGCCGCGGTCCGGCGTCGCTCGGGAGGGCGGTGCGTCGACCGAGCCGAGAGTTAACTTCGCCGCCGCCCTCACGTCCCCCATGCCGCGGATCAACGAATCCGACCTCGAGTGGTCGGAGACGACGCACGGCGGGACGGCATTCGAGCGGAAGAAACTCGGGTCGGCGGCGGGCGCCGAACGCCTCGGCGCGAGCCTGTACGAACTGCCGCCGGGGGCCGCCTCGTGGCCGTACCACTTCCACGCCGGCAACGAGGAGGCGGCGTACGTGCTCTCCGGAGAGGGAACGCTCAGAACGCCCGACGGCGAAGAGGCGGTCGAGGCGGGCGACTTCCTCCTCTTTCCGGCGGACCCCTCGGGCGCGCACCGACTCCGCAACGACGGCGACGAACCGCTCCGCTACCTCGCCGTCTCCACGATGCGGGACCCGGACGTGACCGTCTACCCGGACTCCGAGAAGGTCGGCGTGTTCGCCGGGGCGCCGCCGGGCGGCGACGGAGAGCGCGTCGTCTCGGGGTATTTCAGGCGAGACGACGCGGTGGACTACTGGGAGGGCGAGTCGTAGGCCGTCAGTCGAACAGGGTTCACGCGAGTGCCGTCTCGATATCGTCGATGACGCTCCGCGCGGGCCGGCGGTCGCGGGAGGGGGCGCGTCCGTCCGCGTAGTCGCGGAGCACGCGGGCGAAGAACGCCAGTTCGTCGCGCTCGAACGTGTCGTCGTCTTCGAGACGCGCGAGGAGCGAGAGGGCTTGCTGGGGGTCGTCACCGTCGTCGACGGTGCGTTCGGCGTCGCTCAGGAGGGCGGCGTGCACCACCCATAGCTCTTCGAGCGAGAGGTCGAGCGGGGTCGGGTAGTTGTGGGCCGAAGCGGTCATGCTCTGTCTCTGGTCGAACGTACGTCCGCACGGGTATAAACTGTGCGCGTGAGTGGCACAGCCCGCGCACGCGCGGCAAAGATTGATGTTTCCATCGGAAAACCGTACAGGGCCGATATAGACAGTTGTGCGTACGTTCTTTTTCTAGGTACAAACTCTGATGGTGAAATTTGATAGACACACACACACACACACACGCACGGACTAGGGAGGCGAAGCTACTCGAAGGCTGGAATGCCAGTCCCGCTCACCGAAATCGCACCGATTCGAGTGAACGGAGTCACTCGAAGGCCGCGATTCCGGTGAGGTCCGCCCCCAGCACGAGCGTGTGGATGTCGTGGGTGCCCTCGTAGGTGTACACCGTCTCCATGTTAGCGAGGTGTCGCATCGGGGAGTAGTCGGTCGTGATTCCGTTGCCGCCGAGCATCTCGCGGGCCGTCCGCGACACCTGCCGGGCCATTCGGACGTTGTGCCGCTTGGCCATCGACACCTGTTGGTTCCGGAGTTCGCCGCGCTCTTTCAACTCGGCGAGGCGGTAGGCCATCAGCTGTCCGTTCGTTATCTTCGTCGCCATCTCCGCGAGTTTGTCCTGCTGAATCTGGAACCGGGCGATGGGGCCGCCGAACTGGTCGCGGTCCTTCGCGTACGACAGCGCCGTCTCGAAGGCGTCCCGCGCCGCGCCGACGACGCCCCACGAGATGCCGTAGCGGGCCTGCGTGAGACACGACAGCGGCCCCTTCATCCCCTCGACGCCCGGTAGCACGTCCGACTCGGGGACGCAGACGTCGTCGAGGCCGATGTCGCCCGTGACCGACGCGCGCATGGAGAGTTTGTCGTGTATCTCGTTGGTCGTCACCCCGTCGCGGTCCGTCTCCACGAGGAACCCGCGGACGGGCGACTCCTCCGCCGAGGTGTCCCGCGCCCAGACGACGGCCACGTCCGCGATGGGTGAGTTGGTTATCCACGTCTTCGAGCCGTTGAGCACGTACTCGTCGCCGTCTTTCTCCGCCCGCGTCTGCATCCCCGAGGGGTTCGACCCGTGCTCGGGTTCGGTGAGACCGAAACAGCCCACCGCCTCGCCGGTACCGAGGTCCGGGAGCCACCGCTCCTTCTGCTCCTCGGAGCCGAACTCGTGAATAGGGTACATGACGAGCGCACCCTGCACGCTCGCCATCGACCGGAGGCCGGAGTCGCCCGCCTCCAACTCCTGCATCAGGACGCCGTACGCCCTGTCGCCGACGCCCGGCAGACCGTAGCCGTCGATTGTCGGCGCGTAGAAGCCGAGTTCGCCCATTTTCGGGATGAGGTCCGTCGGGAACGTCCCCGCCTCGAAGTGGTCGCCGATGTCGGGTTTGACCTCCTCGTCGACGAAGCGCCGCGCCTCGTCGCGGATCATCCGCTCTTCGGTCGTCAGGTCCGCCTCCAAACCCAGATAATCGAGCATGAACGACTCTCTGCGGCGGGCGGCAAAAGGTGTTCGCTCGGCCCCGCGGGGCGCCGCCGGCGGAGCGTCCGAGCGAAGCGGAGAGACGAGGAGAGAAGCGAGGGGAAGAGAAGAGGGGGAAGAACCGTCGCGGGCGCCTCAGGACGCCGTCTCGGCGTCGGTGCCGATGTCGGGCGCGGCGCCCGCGCGCACCCGCCGCGCGTAGGAGACGAAGTTCTCGAACAGGCGCTTGGCCTCGCAGGCGGCGCCGTAGTTCTCCTCGTCGATACCGTCCAGAACCGACCGAATCCGCTCGTCGGGGAGGTCCTTCCCCATCGTCACGTCCCGGGCGGTGTCGGGGTCGTACTCGGGGTGGAACTGCACGCCCCACGCGTGCCGCTTCCGGAAGGCGTGGACGCCGTACTCGTTCTCCGCGAGGAGGTCCGCGCCCGCCGGGAGTTCGGTCACCGCGTCCGAGTGCGTCGTGAAGACGGTGAACCGGTCGCCGATTCCCTCGAACAGTTCGCTGTCGGTCGTCTTCCGTACCTCTCGGTAGCCGATTTCGTACTCGCCCATCCCCTCGACGGTGCCCCCGAGCGCCGTCGCGAGAATCTGGTGTCCGTAGCAGACGCCGAGAACCGGCACGTCGCGTTCGGCGGCGTCGCCCACGTACGTCACGAGGGGCGGAATCCACGCCTCGTCCCAGTAGACGGACGCGCGCGACCCCGTGACGACGACGCCGTCGAAGTCGAAGTGCGAGGGGAGTTGCCCGCTCGTGACGTCGAATTCGACGAGGTCGGCGTCGAGTTCGCGGCGGAAGTTCCGCCGGGTGTTACTGTCCCCGTGCGACGCGTCGAGAAGAGCGAAACGGAGTCGCTCGGTGCCCTGACTCATTGTTGAATACGAAGAAATCCGTCGTGAAGAGAGTTGTGCTCGTGGTACGTGTTGTCACCACGAAAACCGTCGTCGGGCTGACAAGCGACAACCGATTTCAGTTATTCTTCGAGAAATCCAGCCAGTTCGTCGTTCACGCGCTTCGAACGTTCGACGTGCGCGAGGTGTCCCGCATCGTCGACGCCGACGAACTCCCCGCGGGGCAGGTCCGCCGCGAGCGTTCGGGCGTCTTCGACGGGCCACGCCGCGTCGTCGGCGCCGTGGACGACCAGCGTCGGCGCCGTCACCTCGTACGGCGCGTCGAGCGAGTACCCGCGGACGGCGGCGGCCTGCGCCTCCCACGCCGCCGGGTCGGCGTCCTCGGCGGCGCGCCACTCGGTGATGTCCCGCACCGCCTCGGGGTGGTCGTCGACGAACTCGGTCGAAAGCGCCGCCTTCGTCGTCCGCCGCAGGGCGTCGCGGTCCGTCGGCGGGGCGTACAGCGATTCGAGGTCGACGCCCGACCCCGAGGGGGCGGTCCCGAGGCAGACGAGGCGCTCGACGCGCGAGGTGGTCCGGGCCGCTTCGAGGCCCACCATCCCGCCGAGGCCCGCGCCGACGACGGCCGCCGAGTGGAGGCCGGCGTCCGAGAGGACGGTCGTGAGGTCCGAGACGAGGTCGGGGATAGAGTAAGGGCCCGGCGGAGCGTCGGAGCGACCCGCGCCGCGCACGTCGGTGACGAGGCTCTCGAACGGCCCCGCGACGGCCGCGTGCTGCCACCCCCACTGCCACGCGCCGTACCCGGCGTCGCCGACGAAGACGACCGGGTCGCCGTCGCCGTCGCGTTCGTAGTAGCAGGCGACGCCGCCGTTCGAAGCCACTGGCATGGTACGGTCGTAGTCGGCGGGGCGTCCCTTTATCGGCACCGACACGACTCTCACTGCCTACTGCGTCCGCAGTCGCCACCCGCCGTCGCCCTCGTACGACAACACGCCGTGAAAGAGGCTCTCCAGCGTCGTCACCGTCGTCTCCTCCTGGGTCGACGGGTCGAGGAAGAACAGACCTCGAGCGCCGAGTCGCGGTCCGTCGGCGCTCTCGGCGCCCCGTTCGTCGAACCCGAGAGTGTCGAGGCGGCCGACGAGGACGTGCAGGAACCGGTAGAGCGCCTTCAGCGACACGTGCCGAAGCAACGCGTCGAGCGAGTCCACCGAGACGATTATCTCCGCGTTCGAGTCGTCGGCCCACGAACCCGTGTAGCGCGTCGCCCGCATGCCGATGCTCGTCAGGTCGGCCGGCGTCGGCACCGTCTCGACGGCGACGCCGTCGGGCAGTTCGTCCGTCGCTTGATCCGGCGTCGTCACGACGGCGGCGTTCGCGGGCGGACCGTCGAGGGCCGCCACCCAGTCGTCGTACCACCGCGCGGGCGGCCGCGAGAAGCAGACGCCGAAGAGGTTGACGGGGCGCGACCCGCCGGCGAGGAGGCGCCTGCACGTCGCGTCCGAGTCGGACTCGGACGCGGGTCTGAGGACGAGGAGGCCGGCGGCGTCCCGCGTCTCGCGGGTCACCCGTTCGGTGAGTTCCATCTACCGAGTAGGCACGTCGACAGCTAGCCTTAATTGTTTGTCGTGTCCGCGGGGCGTAACCGAACCGCGGCGGGGACGGATGAGAGGCGGAGGACGGAAGACGAGAGGAGAGTCGCCGTCGAATCGGGGCGGTTCAGGTTCGGATTCGGGACCCGGTCTCAGGCGTCGAGGACCTGACGGAGCACGTCGGGCGCTTCTTCGAGGATGTCGTCGAGGGCGTCGACGTCGGGGCCGCCGCCCTGCGCGAAGTCCGGCGGGCCGCCGCCGCCGCCGCCGACGCGGGAGGCGAGTTCGCCGACGACTTCGCCGGCGTTGATGCCCACGCCGTCTGGGACGCCGACGACGAACTGGGCGCTGCCGCCCGCGGCGGACCCGAGGACGGCGACTTTGCCCTCGCCGACGATGGCGTTGGCCGTCGCGCGGAGTTCGTCGGCGTCGCCGTCGACGCGTTGGACGACGGCGGGCGTACCGTCGACGTCTATCTCTTCGGTCTCCGCGGCGGCGCGCGCCTCCGCGAGTTCGGACTTCAGGCGGTCGACGGTCTTGCCGCGCTCCTTCCACTCGGTGAAGAACCGCTCGGCCGTCTCCGGCACGTCCTCGGGGTTGACGTCGAGGACGTCGGCCGCGTCGTAGAGGGCGTCCTCGGTGCGCTGGGTCGCGGAGATGGCGGCGTCGCCCGCGGCGAAGACGATGCGCTCGACGCCGTCCTGCACGGGTTCGGTGTTCAGAATCTTGATGGCGCCGATGTCGCCCGTCCGCTTGACGTGCGTGCCGCCGCAGGCCTGCACGTCGTCGCCGACGGTGATGACGCGGACGTTGCGTCCCGGCGGAATCCCGCCCTGATAGAGGTCGAAGCCGTACTTCTCCTCGGCCTGGTGGCGGTCCGGCCACTCGGCCCGCACCGTGCTGTTGGCCATCACGATGTCGTTGGCGACGTGTTCTATCTCTTTGACCTCCTCGCGGGTGATGCGCTCGTAGTGGGAGATGTCGAAGCGCGCCCGGTCGACGCCCTTCTGCGCGCCGGCCTGTCGGACGTGGTCGCCGAGCACCTGCCGCGCGGCGTGGCCGACGACGTGCGTCGCCGTGTGGTGCCGCATCAGACGGCGGCGTCGCTCCACGTCGAGTTGCCCGCGGACGAACTCGCCCTTGCCGGGGTCGGCGTCCGTGCGGTGCAGGACGACGCCGTCGCGAATCTGCACGTCGGACACCTGTACGGTCGCGTCGTCCGTCGAGAGCGTGCCGTGGTCGGCGGGTTGACCCCCGCCCTCGGGGTAGAACATCGTCTGGTCGAGCACCACGTCGTAGCCCTCGTCGCGTTCGATGACGTCGAGGACGACAGCCTCGAACTCCGTGCGCTCCTGGTCGTCGTAGTAGAGCTTCTCGGTGTCGGGCAGGTCCGCGAGTCGCTGCTCGCGCTTCTCGGCCTCCTCGGAGGCGCCCTCGCCCTCGTGGCGGTCCGCGACGAGCGAGTAGAAGTTGTCCGGCACGTCCACCGTCGCGCCGCGTTCCTCGGCTATCTCCCGCACCATGTCGGGTTGGATGCCGTGGGAGTCGTACAGTTCGACGAGTTCGTCCAGCGGAATCGGCTCGTCCCGCCCGGCGTACTCGTCGGCCAGCGACTGCACCTTGCGCGTGCCGCGTTCGAGCGTCTCGCGGTACTTCCGCTCTTCAGTTCGCACGATGTCGCGGATGGTGTCGCGGTTCTCGTAGTCGAGTCGCTCGGCCTGCATGTCCACGAGTTCGTCGAGGGGCGCGTCGACGCCGACGTTGTCGACGAGTCGCTTCGTCCGGCGGAGCACCATGCGCGCGAGGTAGCCCGTCCCGACGTTCGAGGGGACGATGCCGTCGCCGAACATGTATGCCAGAGTGCGGCAGTGGTCGGCGATGGCGTAGATGTCTTCGAGGGGACGCAGGAGGCTCGTGAGTTCGTCGACGTCGACGCCGAGTTCGTCGGCGATGTCGCCGCGGGCCTCGTACACGTCGTCCACCTCGTCGATGTCGAGGTACCCGGACAGTTTCGCCGCGCGGTGGACGAGTTCCTCGTCCTCTTCGGAGAGGGAGACGTTGGCGTTCTCCTTCAGGAACTCGATCATGTCGGGGTACACCGCCTCGTAGACGGTGGCGGTGCCCTGCGACACCCACGCCCAGCGTTCGAGGCCGTACCCGGTGTCGACGATGTAGGTGTCCATCGGCGAGTACCGGTTGCCGTCCTTCATCTCGTAGTCGCCGTCGGGGTCCTGCTCCATCGACATGAAGACGAGGGTGGCGAGTTCGGCGCCTCGGTACAGCACCTCGAAGGCGGGGCCGGCGTTGCCGCCGCCGACCCACGGGTCCTCGATGTACGTTATCTCCTCCAAATCGGCGCCCATGTGCTCGAAGAACTCGTCGCAGAGTTCGACCGTCTCGTCCTTCCAGTACACCTCGCCGGAGTAGGCGTACTCGTCGCCCACCTCCTCGCGGGCGTTGAAGGCGTGGTGGGCCATCATCTCGAACGCCATCGTGTGCCGGCCCGTCTTCCCCACGTTGTCGATGTCCTGCATCCGGATGCAGGGCTGGGAGATGGTCAGGGGGTTCGCCGGCGGCGGCGTCTGACCGCTGGTGACGAGGGGTTGGAAGTCGTAGATAGAGGCCTGCGTCAACAGCACGTCGTCGCGCCAGCGGTTCGCCGCGACCGGGTAGGGTTCGATTCGCTCGTGCCCGTGCTCCTCGAAGAACGAGAGGAACTCCTCTCGCATCTCCTCTAAGGTGTACTCCTCGGCGAAGCCCGGGTTGTCGATGAACGAGTAGTCGTCCGCGGGCGGTTCCCCGCAGGTCTCCCGGTCGGGGTCGCGCGTCCAGAAGTACGCGTCGGTCACCGGGCACTGCTTCCGGTGGAATCCCTCCTCCTCGAAGTAGTCGAGGCGGTACTCCTCTTCGAGTTCGCTCATTACACCAGATTGACCCACGGCCGGGTAAAACAGTTCCGGGTAAGCGGCGCGGGAGGCGCCGATTTCGGCCTCGTTTCCCGCCGCCGTCGGGCGAAAAGAGCGTCGGACGCGCGGACGACGACTCGTCGCCGTCGACACCGCTAACGTCGCCGCGAGCGTCCTTTCGTTCATGGAGATACGCGAGTCCATCCGGCGGAGACCCGTCGTCGAGTGGGCGGCATGGGTACTGCTCTCGGAACTGGCCGGCGTCGTCGGCGGCGTCGCGACGGCGTCGGCCGTCGGAACGTGGTACGCGACGCTCGCGCAACCGTCGTTCGCCCCGTCGAGTTGGGTGTTCGGACCCGTGTGGACGGCGCTGTACGCCCTCATGGGGACGGCGGCGTTCCTCGTCTCTCGCTCCGCGGACCCGCGCGCCCGAACGGCGCTGTACGCCTTCGTCGGCCACCTCCTCCTCAACGCGGCGTGGTCGTTCGCGTTCTTCGGCCTGCGGTCGACGCTGTACGGCCTCGTCGTCATCGTCCCTCTCCTCGGCGCCGTCGCCGCGGTGACCGCCCTGTTCGGACGCGTCGACCGCCGGGCCGCGATTCTCATGCTGCCGTACCTCGGGTGGGTGGCGTTCGCGACGGCGCTCAACTACCGGTTCTGGGCGCTAAACTGAACGGGCGTGGGATATCCCACCGCGGCACGCGGGAACGTCCCGCAACAGTTATATGAATTCTGGGTCTCCCTTAGTCAGACCGACGTGCAAGACGTTGAACACGTACGACTCGCGGCGGACGACGCGGCCGCCCTCGGCGGCGTCGCGTCGAACGCCACGACGGGGGTGGGGATAGCGACGCTGGCGGCGGCCGAAACCGGCGAACGCGCCGTCGACGTCGCCGTCGTCACCGACCCGGAACGGGAGTTCGACCTCGACGTTCCCGTCGTCTGTTACGCCGACTGCGACCCCGAGTCGGTGCCGCGGCCCGAGCGATTCGACGCGTTCGTCCCGCGGGGCGACGAGGCGTCGCTCCGCACGCAGATCCGGTGGCTCCGCTCGCGCGCGGAACGGTGCGACCACGGTCGGAGCCGACTCAAGCGACTGTACGAGGGCACCTCGACCCTCATCGCCGCCGAGACGACCGACGAACTGTTCGCGCGGACGATAGACATCGCAGAGCGCATCCTCGCGTTCGACAACTCCTCTATCAGCATCGACGTGGGCGGGAGTTTCCGCGTCTCCGCCACCGACACCGCCACCGACGAGGGCGACCTGATTCCGCTGGGTCAGGGAATCCTGGGGGAGACCTACCGGACCGGCGAGTCGAAACTCGTCGACGACGTCCGCGAACACGGCGCCGCCGCGCCGGACGACCCCGCGTTCCGCTCCGTCGTCAGCGTCCCCATCGGAGATATCGGCGTCTTTCAGGCCATCTCGACGGAGGTCGGCGCGTACGACGAGACGGACCGCCAACTGGCGGAACTGCTCGTCTCCTACGTCGCCGAGACGGCCGCGCGCATCGAATCGGAGGCGGCGCTCCGGGAGAGTCGCGGGCGCATCGAGGCGCTCCACCGCGGGACGGTCGAACTCGCCGCCGTCACCGACCTCGCGGAACTGTTCGAGCGGACCGTCGGGATAACGGCCGAGATTCTCTCGTTCGACCTGAGCTATATCGGCGTCGTCGAGGGGGGGTACATCGTCCCCGCGGCCACCTCCGAGGAGTTCCCCGAGGACGGCGCGGAGGTGAAACCGCTGGAGGACGGCGGCGTCGCCGCGCACGTCCACCACACCGGGCAGACGCGCCTCGTCACAGACATGGCCGAGGCCGAGGACGCCCGGCCGACGAAGGACGACTACCGCTCGGGGGTGAGCGTCCCCGTCGGAGACATCGCCGTCTTCCAAGCGGCCGCGTACACGCCGAATGCGTTCGACGAGGCGGACGTGGAACTCACCGAACTGCTGATGGCGCACGTCGCCGTGACCGCCGAGCGCATCCGCGCCGAGGAGAGCCTCCGCGACGAGCGCGACCGCTCGACGGCGCTCTTCGAACACGTCTCGGACGCCGCCGTCGCCTACGAGGTGGACGACGGAGGCACCGCGCGCGTCCAGAGCGTCAACCGCGCCTTCGAGGAGCGGTTCGGACGCCGCGCGGTCGACGTCGTGGGCGGCGACCTCGTCGACGAAATCGTTCCCGACGACGAGGCGGACCCGCTCGAACTGCGCGTCGCCGGGGGAGAGCGTCACCGGGGGGAGGTGCGGCGACTCGCCGCCGACGGCGCGCGGGAGTTCATCCTCAACGTCGTCCCCCTCGACCCCGACGCGAGCGACGGCCGGGGGTACGCGCTGTACACCGACATCACCGAGCGGAAGCGCCGCGAGTCGGAGTTGGAGCGGCAGAACGAGCGGTTGGAGGAGTTCGCCAACATCGTGAGCCACGACCTGCGGAACCCGCTGGCCGTCGCGCAGGGCCACCTCGACCTCGCCCGCGAGACCGACCGCGAGGAGTCCTTCGAGACGGTCGCGAACTCCCTCGCGCAGATGGAGCGGCTCATCGACGACCTGCTGTCGCTCGCCCGGCAGGGGAACGTGGTGGGCGAGACGGACGCCGTCGACGTGGCGACGACCGCCCGGCGCGCGTGGGCGACCGTCGAGACGCCGGGAGCGTCGCTGGAGGCGACGCCGACGACGGTGGAGGCCGACGAGGAGCGACTCGCCGAACTGCTCGGGAACCTCTTTCGGAACGCGCTGGAACACGGCGCGGCGGACGGCGACCGGCCCATCGCCGTCCGCGTGGGTCCGCTCGGCGGCGACGACGCGGGCGACGGAAAAGAAGGGAGAGACGGGTTCTACGTCGAGGACGACGGCGTCGGCATCCCGCCCGACCGCCGCGAACGCGTCTTCGACCCCGGCGAGACGACCGGCGAGGACGGCATCGGCTACGGACTCGCCATCGTCTCCCGCATCGGCGACGCGCACGGCTGGTCGGTGTCGGTGACGGAGTCGGAAACGGGCGGCGCGCGCTTCGAGTTCCGGACCGGGTCTTAGTCGTCGGCCGCCGCCAGCGACGCGAGCAGCGCCTCCAACTGCACCTGCTCGTTGGCCCCCTCGGTGATACGGTAGTCCGCCTCGCCGATGCGCTCCATCAGGCGGACGGTGGCGCGTTCGTCGAGGTCGAACTCCCACACCGAGCGGTGGAGTTGGTCGATGATGTCGCCGCCGGCCATCCCGGTGTCGACGAGGAGCGTCTCCAGTTTCGACCGCGCGGCGAGGAAGTCGCCGTCGATGGCCGACTGAACCATCTCCTCGATGTCCTCGGGGCGGGCGGTGGAGGTGATGAGGTAGACGGCCTCCTCGTCGACCACCTCGCCCGTCGTCGCCGCCGCCTGCAGGGAGTTGATGGCGCGGCGCATGTCGCCGCCGGCGGCGTAGACGAGGGCGTCGAGGCCGTCCTCGGTGAGTTCGATGTCCTCCTCGTCCGCGACGACTTCGACCTGCTTGCGGACGGCGTCGTCGCCGAGCGGCGAGAAACGGAAGACGGCGCATCGGGACTGGATGGGGTCGATAATCTTCGAGGAGTAGTTACACGAGAGGATGAAGCGCGTGTTGTCGGAGAACTGTTCCATCGTCCGGCGGAGCGCCGACTGCGCGTCGGAGGTGAGCGAGTCGGCCTCGTCGAGGAAGATGATGCGGTAGTCGTAGCCGCCGAAGGAGGCGCGGGCGAAGTTCTTTATCCTATCTCGCACCACGTCGATGCCGCGCTCGTCCGAGGCGTTGAGTTCGAGGAAGTTGCCGCGCCAGTCGTCGCCGTAGACGGCGCGGGCAATCGCGGTGGCAGAGGTGGTCTTGCCGACGCCCGCCGGCCCCGCGAACAGCAGGTGCGGCAGGTCGTCCTGCTCGATGTAGGAGCGGAGTCGGTCGACGATGTCCTCCTGCCCGTAGACGTCGTCGAGCGTCTGCGGTCGGTACTTCTCGATCCAGATTTCGCGACCCGTCGTCCCCTCCGCGTCCGCGGCCTCGCTCATACCTCGGAGTCGGTCCCGGCGAGTGATAAAGCACCCGCGTTGGACCCGACGCGGGGTCGCGGCCCGCCCGCGACGGCGGCCGCCCGCCGCGCGCCGGGGAGCGAAACGGGGAAAACCGCGCCGCGCGGAGAGGGGGTATGCACGTCACCGTCGAAGTCGTCGGCGAGGGGGTCGAGGAGGTGTCCGTCGGCGCGGACGGCACCTACGCGGACCTCGTCCGCGCCGTCGACCTCAGCCCCCACGAGGTGTCCGTCCTCGTCGACGGGTCCCCCGTCCCCGAGGACCAACCCGTCGAGGCCGACCGCGTGAAGGTTCTGCGCCTCATCAAGGGCGGGGCTGCCTGAGAGCCGAAACGTGCCCGAAGGACCCGAGATACGCCCCGCCCGCCCCGCCGACCGGGACGCCGCCGTCGAACTGCTGGACGCCGCGATGCTCGAAGTCGACCCCGGTCGGGTTCGCGAGCGAATCGAGGCCGGCGGCGTCCTCGTCGTCGACGCCGGGAGTCGACTCGTCGGCGTCTGCGTGCTGGCACCGGGCGACGGGGAGACGGAGGCGGAGACGGAGATAATCCACATCGCCGTACACCGCTCGCGTCGGGCGCGGGGGCTCGGTCGAGAACTGGTCGAGGCGGCCGCGGCGCTGAGCGAGGGACCGTTGACGGCGACGTTTCGAGGACAGGTGCGGCCGTTCTACGAGGCGGTGGGGTTCGAGATAACGGAGGCCGGAGACGGCAGGTTCCGGGGTCGACTCAGATGAGCGGTGCGACCAGTTCCCGACCCGCCTCCAGCAGTTCGCGGACGTCCTCCTCGCTGGACGCCTCGGCGTAGACGCGCATCTTCGGCTCCGTTCCCGAGGGCCTAACGAGAAGCCACGAGCCGTCTTCGAGGAGGAGTTTGAAGCCGTCGAGCGTGACGACCTCCGCGATGTCGCGACCGGCGACCTGTTCGGGGAGTTCGTCGTCCAACTCGTCGATGACGCGGTCTTTCTCCGCGTCGGGGCACTCCAGGCCTATCTTGTCCGCGACGATGTCGCCGTGGGTGTCGAGGAGTCGGTCGACGCGTTCGTCCATCGGTTCCTCGGCCGTGGCGGCGGCACCGAGCAGTCCCATGAGGACGCCGTCCTTCTCGCGGACGTGGTTCCGGATGGAGAAGCCGCCGGACTCCTCGCCGCCCATCAGCGCGTCGTGCTCTTTCATCCCGTCGGCGACCCACTTGAAGCCGACAGCCGTCTCGAACACCTCCTCGCCGTGCGCCTCGGCGATGCGGTCGATGAGGAACGTCGTCGAGACGGTGCGGACGGCCGGCCCGGAGTCCGATTCGAGCATGTAGTCGTAGGCGGCCGCGAAGAAGAGGTTCTCGTCGAGGTGACCGCGCTCGGGGGTGACGAACGCGACGCGGTCGGAGTCGCCGTCGTTGGCGACGCCGAGGTCGGCGTCGTGCTCCTCGACCGTCTCCACGAGGCGTTCGAGGTTCTCGGCGCTCGGTTCCGGCGGCGTGCCGCCGAAGTCGGGGTCGCGTTCGTCGCGGATGGAGACGACCTCCGCGCCCGCCGATTCGAGGAGGGCGTCGGTGACGCCGCGACCGCTGCCGTGCATGGCGTCGTAGGCGACCGTCAGCCCCGAGAGGTCGGCGTCGACGAGTTCGCGGGCGTGCTCGAAGTGCGGCGCTACGATGTCGACCTCTTCGATGGACCCGCGTTCGTCCTCGGGGAGCAGGTCGGGTTCGGCGAGGCGTTCCTCGATGGCCTCGGTGACCTCCGGGAGGGCGGGGGCCCCGTCGGAGGGGATGAACTTGACGCCGTTGTACTCCGCGGGGTTGTGCGACGCCGTGACCATCAGCGCGCCCGAGAGGCCGCGGTCGACGATGGCGTGGGCGACGAGGGGCGTCGGTCGGTCCCGGTCGGGGAGCAGCACGTCGAAGCCGTTGCCGGCGAGCACCTCCGCGAGCGACTCCGCGAACCCGGGCGACGTCTCGCGCGCGTCGTAGCCGACGAGGACGGGCGCGTCGTACCCCTCGTCGGAGAGGTAGTCGGCGACGGCCTGCCCCACGATGCGGACCCGGTCGTCCGTGAACGTGTCCAAGGTCGCGCGCCAGCCGTCGGTTCCGAAGGAGATGGCGTCCATGCGGGGACCGACGCCGCCGTCGCTCAAAAAGGTACGCGACCCCGTCGCTCGCGACCGCGACGCGAACCGGCCGACGGTCGGGACGGCCGAAACCGGCCGCCTCGACCGGAAGCCGACGGGCTTTTGCTCGTCGCACCCTCAGCGACGGTAATGGTACGTATCGTCGCCGTCTGCGGCAGCAGACGCGAGGGGAGTCACACGCTGAAGTCGCTCGGAATCGTCCTCGACGCCGCCGCGGAGGCCGGCGCCGAGACGGAGATGCTCGACTTGGGCGACGTGGACCTCCCGCTCTACCACCCCGACGAGGACGAACAGGGCGACTCCGAACGCCTCACCCGACTCGTCCGCGAGGCGGACGGCCTCGTCATCGGGTCGCCGGTCTACCACGGGTCGTACTCCTCGACGTGGCGGAACTTCCACGACTACTGCTCGAAAGACGAGTTCGAGAACACCGCCGTCGGCCTCCTCGCCACCGCGGGCGGGGGGTCCTACGGCGCGACTTTGGAGCACATGCGCAGCACCGTCCGCGGCGTCCACGGCCGCGTCGTCCCCGAACAGGTCGGCGTCCGCGGCGCCTACAACGTCTACGACGGCGAGGAACTCACCGACGAGGACGTGCGCCGCCGCCTCGTCTCCCTCGCGGAGTCGGTCGTCGAGGAGGCCGAACGCCTCCAGGGCAAGCGGAAACGCGCCGCCAGCGCCGGCGACTGAGTCGCGTTCGCGTCGCGGCCGACGCGCGAGGTCCGCAGCGCCCGCATCGACCAGTTCTTTTCCGTGCCTCGTAACAGCACGACTCTCGGAAACGTATATCTCGGTCCGAGTGGTGGGAATAGTGATGGTTCGAAATGGTATATCATCCGATACGAGTGGCGACGGCGGACACATGGCCCGGCGCGGGTTCCTCGCGACGGTGGGCGCCGGCGCCGTCGGACTCGCCGGATGCGTGGGAGGCGACGGAACGGCCGCGGCGGACACGCCGACGCCGACGGAGAGTGAGGGGGGGAGCGGGACCGAGACACCGACCGAGACGGGGTCGGAGGGGTGGACCGGTCTCGACCCGCAGTTCGGCTTCGTCGGCGCGACGCCCGAGGCGCCCGCGCCGGTCGAACCCGACGCCGAGGTGCAACTGCTCATCGGCGAACGCGAGGGCGCGCCGATTCCGGAGTTCTACTTCGAGCCTTCGGGCCTGTTCGTCGAGGCGGGGTCGGTGGTGAAGTTCGCCCTCGCGACGCCGGACCACACGGTGACGGCCTACCACCCGTCGCTCGGCCGGACGCAGCGGATTCCCGACGGCGTGCCCGCCATCTCCTCGCCCGTCCTCGGCGGCGGCACCTACTGGCTGTACCGCTTCGAGACCCCCGGCGTCTACGACCTCTACTGCGCGCCCCACGAACCGTACGGGATGGCGATGCGCCTCGTCGTCGGGGAGGCGACCGGACCGGGCGCGGAACCGGTGTCGACGGCGGAACCCGCCCACGGCGACCCGCGCCCGCCGTTCCAGACGTCGGCGACGGTGCTGTCGGACCCGGCGCTGGACCCCGAAACCATCGTCGAGGCGGGGAGCGTCCCGTGGGAGGATATCTCCGCCGAGAGCAAGCGGTTGCAGATGTGAACTGAGGGCTACTCCACTAACCGCTCCTTCTGCGGCCGCGAGAGCTGTTTTATCTCGTACTCCCGCGACATCGCCGCCGACTTCGACTCGTAGGACTCGGTGTGAACGAGTTCGACGGGTGCCCGACCGCGGGTGTACTTCGCCCCCTCGCCGGCGTCGTGTTCCGCGACGCGGCGCGCCACGTCCGTGGTGTACCCGGTGTACAGCGAGTCGTCCGCGCAGCGGAGGACGTAGACGTAGTGCGCTCCCATTCTCTCACTCGACTTCGAGCGTCTCCACCACGTCCGCGAGGCGGGCGCTGTCGGGGACGGCGTGAGTGACCGTCAGCGGCGAGACGCTGACGGCGGCGTCGACCATCGCGCGGCGGTCCGACCCCACCGGGTAGCGGTCGCGGTGCGTCTCCGCGAGGGGGAAGGGGTTCTCCCACCCGACGGCGTCGGGCCACGTCCGGTCGTGGAGTTCGACGCGGTGCTCGTCCGGCGCGAGTTCGTCCTCCCCGTCCTCCTCGTCGACGCGAACGACCTCCTGCCCGTAGTCGTGGTGCGGTTCGGTGAGCATCACCGGCGGTTCGGGCGCGTCGACGGGCGCGTTGACGTTCAGCAGGTCCACGTCGTCGTAGACGCCCGAGGCGAGGGCGCGTTCGACGAGGGCGACGGCGACGCGGGCGGGTCGGGCGAAATCGTACTCCTCGGGCGGCGAGAGGAAGAAGTCCGTCGAGTGGTACGCGGAGACGGCGAAGGCGGGCGTGCCGAGGAAGGCGGCTTCGATGCCCGCGCCGACGGTGCCGGAGCGACCGACGACGTAGTTGCCGGCGTTCGGGCCGTCGTTGACGCCGGAGACGACGACGTCGAACTCGGTGTCGAGGCCGCGGAGGCCGTAGGCGACGCAGTCGGCGGGCGTGCCGCCGAGGGCGTACCCCCACGGGTGCTCGCGGACCACGGCGGCGTGGTTGCGCGTGCGGCCGACGCCGCTCTGGTTGCCGTCGGGGGCGACGACGGTGACGTCGCCGAGGGCGGTGAGTTCCTCGCGGAGGGTGGCGATGCCCGGCGCGTCGATACCGTCGTCGTTCGTCAGCAGGATGGACCGTCCGTCACTCATCGATTACCGGAGGGTACGCGGGGAGCCAAGTAGCGCTTCTGGTCTGCGCGGCGCGGGGACGTCTCCCCGGAGCCGTCGCTTACGGGTCGAAGACGGGCCGGTGGTTCAGGCCGGCCGCGTACAAGAGGTTACGGCTTCGCGTGGTGGTCTTTCCTCCGCTTCAGCGGCTCAGGCAGTGCGGGTTCGGTGTCGCGCGACTTCAGCGATGCCCGCGTTCGCCGAGCAGTTTGGACAGGCGAGCAGACGCCCGTTACCGTCGGTGAACACGCGCGCGAAGCGCTCAGACACGTGCGACCCGCAGTGGTCGCAAGTTGGCATTGTTGAGTCCGGCAGCCACCACGTGTGCCGGTATCTCGGCTACGGCCGCCGCACGTAAAGGCCTTCGCGCGCGTGCGCGTCGCCTTGCGAAACGTCCAGTGAAGGGGTACGGAATCGGACGCGTGTCTGATACTGTGTGGCACGACCGTGCGAACCGCCGGCGCTCCGCAGTGGCCGACCGACCGGTCGGGCCCTCAGCGCCCGCTGGCGTCGCTCAGGTCGCTCCGGTCGCTCTCGTCGCCCCCGTCCTCGTTCGCCGCGCGTGCGTCGCTCACCGCACGGGCGACGAGGCCGGCCTGCGCGCCGGCGACGAACCCGGCGTCGATGTTGACCGCGGAGATGATGGTACAGGACTGGAGCATCCCCGCGAGGGCCGCCTCGCCGTCGCCGCCGTAGCCGTACCCCGTCGAGACGGGGAGGCCGATGACCGGGGTGTCCACGAGTCCGGCGACGACGGTGGGGAGGGCGCCCTCGCGGCCGGCGGCGACGACGAGGACGTCCGCGTCTCGCAGGGTATCGAGGTGGTCGAGAACGCGGCCGAGGTGGGCGACGCCCACGTCCTCGACGCGCGTCACCGTCGCCCCCATCGCTTCGAGGATGACCGCCGCCTCGCCGGCGGCCTCCGCGTCCGAGGTGCCGCCCGTTACCAGACCGACCGTCGCCTCCAGCGTCGGTGGCTCGTAGTCGGGCGCGCGCGCGACGAGCGTCCTCGCCCGGTCGTCCCGGTCGAACGTCGCCGTCTCGTCCAACGCGTCCACGACGGCGTCGACGTGGGCGTCGGCCGCGCGCGTCAGAACGGCCCGTCCGGTCGACCGGACGGCCGCCGTCGCCAGCGTCGCCGCCTCCTCGGGCGTCTTCCCCTCGGCCAGGATGGCCTCGGGAACGCCGCGCCGCGTCTCTCGGGCGGCGTCGAACCGCCCGGCGCCCGTCGTCGCGTACCCCGAGAGGCGCGCTTCCGCGACGGCCGGGTCGAGGTCACCCGCCGCGACGGCCTCCAAGATGTCTCGCATGGACGGGCGTTCGCGGCCGAGGCCCACCTACCTATCGCTTCGGGCCGGCGGTCGCCCGAAACCGACTTCGCGGGCGTCTCGGACCCCGTGGCGCCCGTGAACGGGCGAACCCCCTTATGCGACCTCCCTCTATATAAATCCGTCCCCTCCCAAAGGCCATATCTCGCGGATATGAGCGGAGAGGCGGCCGATTTGGGAAATCTTATTAAGTAGGCCCTAGAACTGGTGGCTGTATGGCAGACCTTATTGTCAAGGCAGCCGTCAAGGAAGCGCTCAACGACAAGAACGTCGCTTCTGACTTCTACGACGCGCTCGACGAGGAAGTGAAAGAACTGCTCGAAGACGCCGCCCGCCGTGCGGAAGAGAACGACCGGAAGACGGTCCAGCCCCGCGACCTGTAATCCGGGTCCCCAAACCCCGTATCTTTCTTTCGACGCCGCCCGCGTAGCCCTGCCGCCGCTCGGCAGACGCGTCACCGCACCGACAGCTACAGAAGCCGCCTCCGCGTAGCGTCGCTCGTGTCCCGCCCGCCGAAGTTCGCCCTCGGTCTCGCCGCGTTCGCCGCCGGCACGGTCGTAGCGCCCGTCGTTGCCGCCCTCTTCCTCGTCGGTGCGGGTTCCATCGCCGTCGCCACGGCCGTCGTCGGAGGGTCGCTCGTCGCCGGCGGCGCCGGCTACGCCCTCGGCACCGATGACGCCGCCGCCCGACTCGGCGCGTCGCGGGTCGGTCCGGTCCTACTGTGGATTCCCGCCGTCTTCGCCGTCTCGACGGTCACCCTGGTCGAACTGGACGTCCCCGGCCGAGTCGTCTTCGTCGCCCTCGCCGGCGTCGTCGTCGGATGCGTCGGCAGCGCGGCCGCGTGGACCGTCGCCGCGACCGAACGGGCCGAACGAGCGACGGCCGGGCGGACGCCCGCGACGACGTGGGAGGCGCGTCCGCGGAGAAGGTGGTGGCACGACGAACAGACGGTCGGAACGCTCGCCGTCGCCGCCTTCGTCGCGTACTTCGCCCTCTCCTTCACCGTCCTGCCCGATTCGTCCTCGCTCCAGATGGCGTTCACCGCGGCGCTCTCGGGACTGTTCGGCCTCGAACTGCAGAAGAACCGTCGCCGGACCTTCCGGGCGTACGACCGCGGCGTCGCCGTCGAGTCGGGGAAGACGACGACGTTCTACGAGTGGGACCGGATTCGGGGGGTGGAGCGGGTCGAAGGCGGACTGATTCTCCGTCGCCGATGGGGGCCGCTGACGGACCTCGACGCGCGCGCCGACGACGTGACGGACCCGGACGGCCTCGTCAGGACGCTCCGCGGACTGCGCGAGTTCCCTCAATAGGTCCGCACGTCCACGCCGTCCTCGGTGCCGACGTACGCCTCGTCCGCAAGTCCGACGAACAGGCCGTGTTCGACGACGCCGGGCGTCGCCGAGAGGTCGTCGGCGAGCGATTCGGGGTCCTCGACGGCTCCGAAGTCGCAGTCGAGCACGAGGTTCCCGTTGTCGGTGACGACCGGTCCGTCCTTCCGCTCCGCGGTCCGGAGCACCGGGTCGCCGCCGAGGTCCGCGACGCGCCCAGAGACGAGCGTTCGAGCGGCGGGGAGCACTTCGAGCGGCACCGCCCGGTCGAGCGTTTCGGCGACCTTCGAGGGGTCGGCGACGACGACGAAGCGGTCGGCCGCCGCGTCGACCACCTTCTCGCGGGCGTGGGCCGCGCCGCCGCCCTTGATGAGATTCCCGTCCGAGTCGACCCGGTCGGCGCCGTCGATGGCGATGTCGATGGTCTCCACCTCGTCGAGGTCGAGGAGGGGAATCTCGGAGTCGCGGGCGAGTTGGCGCGAGGCGAACGAGGTGGCGACGCCGCGGACGCCGTCGAGTTCGCCCGATTCGAGTTTCCGGCCGAGGGCGCGGACGGCGAACGCCGCGGTGCTTCCGGTGCCGAGTCCGACCGTCTCGCCCGCGGAGACGAGGTCGGCCGCGCGTTCGGCCGCGCGGCGCTTCTGGTCGTCGCTTCCGCCGGTCGTCTTCATACCCGGTGGGTCGCGGTAGGCCCGCACAAGCGTTGCGCTCTCGCGTCGCCCGCGCACGCCCCGCCCACCGTTTTGGTGCTGGCCGCCTTCCCCCGAAAGTATGACACGCGTCGCCGTCGTCGCCGGCGTCGGTCCGGGACTCGGAGCGTCCATCGCCCGCAGATTCGCCGCGGAGGGCTGTTCGGTCGCCCTTCTCGCGCGGTCGGCGTCGTACCTCGACGAACTCGCCGCGGAGTTGGAGGAGGGGCCGGGCGAGGCGCTCGCGGTGCCGACGGACCTCGCGGAACCGGACGAGATTCGGGCGGCGTTCGGCGAGGTGCGCGAAGCGTTCGGTCCGGTCGACGTGCTCGTCAACCACGCCAGCAGCGGTTCGTGGAAGGGCCTGCGGGAACTCTCCGTCGAGGAACTCGACCACGCGACGGCCGTCGGCGTCCGCGGCGCGTTCGTCTGCGCGCAGGAGGCCGTCGACGACATGCTGGAGCGAGGCGAGACGGAGAGCGACGAGAAGGCCGGGACGGTGCTGTTCACGGGCGCAACCTCCGCCGTCCGGGGACGCGAGGGAGCGCTGGCCTTCTCCGCGGCGAAGTTCGGCGCGCGGGGGATGGCCGAGTCGATGGCGAAGGAACTCGGCTCGGAGGGCGTCCACGTCGCGCATGTCGTCCTCGACGGCGGGATTCTCCCGCCGAACCGGGCGGTGGACGACGAGTCCGCCTACCTCCACCCCGACGACATCGCCGAGACGTACTGGCGTCTCGTCGAACAGGACGTGAGCACGATGACGTTCGAGGCGCACGTCACGAACGGGCCGGGCGACATCGAGTTCCTGTGAACCCCGGCAGGGGCCGCCGCCTCAGACGCTCCGCGTCAGGCCGCCGTCGACGCGGACGTTCTGACCGGTGACGTAACTCGCGGCGGGCGAGAGCAGGTACGCCACCGTGTCGGCTATCTCGGCGGTGCGCGCCGGTCGGCCCATCGGAATCCGCTCGCGGGTCGCCTCCTCGACGTCGTAGCTGTCGACGAATCCGGGGAGGACCGCGTTCATGCGGATTTCGTCGGCGGCGTAGCGGTCGGCGTACAGTTTCGTGAACGCGCCGAGGCCCGCCCGGAGGACGGAGGAGACGGGGAACTCCGCGCTCGGTTCGTACGCAGAGAACGTCGAGATATTCACGAACGCGCCGCCGCCGTTCTCGCGCATCACCGGCGTGACGAGTCGCGCCGTGCGGACGGCGTTCAACAGCACGAGGTCCAAGCCGTCGTGCCACGCCTCGTCGTCGATGTCGAGGAGGTCGCCCGTCGCCGGGTGGCCGGTGTTGTTCACCACCGCGTCGATGCGGCCGTACCGCTCCGTCGCGGCCTCGACGAGGGCCGCCAAGTCGTCGGAGTCGGTGACGGAACCCTCGAATCCGACGCCGCCGAGGTCCTCGGCCACGTCCACCGCCGCGCCCGACTTCGAGAGGAGGACGGGCACGTAGCCGTCCTCGGTCAGTCGTCGCGCGCACGCCTCGCCGATACCGCGTCCGGCCGCCGTCACGACGGCGACTCGCTGGTCGTCCATGGCCGAATATCGGCGGGAGAGATGATGTAAGTCGGCCCCGCTCGGTCGCTCGTTCCGGCGAGCCAACGTGTGCTCACAGATACATTACGGGGCGCGTGCTAGCGCTATCCATGCGAGAACTACTGACGGACGAGACGGCGGTCGTGACGGGCGGGGCGAGCGGAATCGGACGCGCGATATCGCTGCGCTTCGCCGAGGAGGGCTGTGACGTGGTCGTCGCGGACATCCAGGAGGACCCGCGCGAGGGGGACGAGCCGACTCACGAGCGAATCGAGGCCGAAACGGACGCGAGCGCCGCGTTCGTCGAATGCGACGTGAGCCGGTACGACGACCACCTCGACGCGATGGACGCCGCCGACGAGTTCGGCGGAGTCGACGTGATGGTGAACAACGCGGGCATCTTCCGCGCCGAGGAGTTCCTCGCCGAGGACGACGAGGTGTTCGACGGAACGATGGACGTCAACGTCCGCGGCGTCTACTACGGGGCGCGCGCGGCGGCGAACCGGATGGTCGAGGACGGCGGGGACGGCGACGGCGGCAGCATCATCAACCTCTCCAGCGTCGCCGGTCTGCGCGGGTCGGCCGACTTCGTCAGTTACTGCACCTCGAAGGGCGCGGTCCGCCTGATGACGTATGCGCTCGCGGCCCGCCTCGGTCCCGAGGGCGTCCGCGTCAACGCCGTCCACCCGGGGCTCATCGAGACGACGATGACCACCGACGACGTGCCGATATTCGGCACCGAGGCCGAGAGCGGGTTCACGGAGGCGAACCCGACCCGCCGCAACGGGACGCCCGACGACGTGGCGGGCGCGGCGCTCTACCTCGCCTCCGACCTCTCGGGGTACGTGAACGGCGAGTCGATTTCGGTGGACGGCGGGATGGCGAACACGCAGTAAGAGCCGGTCTGAGCCGAGCTCAGAGCCTGTCGAGGACGGCGTCGGCGTCGTACGCCAGTGAGAGCGACCGGGAGCGCCCGCGCCCCTCTATCTCGGCGTACTCGGTGTCGATGACGCCGAGTTGGTCGAGTTTGGTGACGATTTCGGAGTAGCGCGTGTAGCCGAGGTCGGTCTCCTCGCGGAACGCCTCGTAGACGGTCCCGGCCTGTTCGCCGTCGTACTCGGCGATGACGCGCACGAGGGCGCGTTCGGAGTCGGAGAGGCCGCGGAGACAGCGCGAGAGGTGGACGTACTTCGATTTGTCGTAGGCCGCCTCGACGTCCTCCAGCGTCACGGTCCGACTGGCGCGCATCTCGGCGTGGAGGCCGGCGCGGCGGAGCAGGTCGATTCCAACTCTCAGGTCGCCGCTCTCGGCGGTGAGTTCGGCCACCCGGTCGAGTTCGGGGGCGCCGACGACGCCGTCGTGGAACCCGCGCTTGGCCCGCCCGCGGAGGATGTCGACGATTTCGTCGACGCCGTACACCGGGAAGTACACCTCCTCGGGCCGGAAGACGCTCTGGACGCGCCCGTCGAGTTCGTCGATGACGTCCAAGGCGAGGTCCGAGGAGACGATGATGACGCCGATGCGCGCCCCCGAGTGCGTCTCGTGGGCGCGGAGCAGCGAGTAGAGGGTGTCGGAGGCCTCGTTCTCGTAGAACAGGTAGTTCACGTCGTCGAGGGCGACGGCGAGCACCTCGTCCTCCTCGACCAACCTGTCGGTTATCTGTCCGAACAGCTTCTTGAACGAGATGCCCGAGGAGGGCGGTTCGTACTCGAAGATGTGCTCGAAGATGCGCGAGAAGACGGCGTACCGGGTGGAGTCGACCTGACAGTTGACGCGGACGGCGCGGACGCCCGACTGCGCGCCGAGTTCGCCGTACAGTTTCTGGACGGCGGTGGTCTTGCCCGTCCCCGGCGGACCGCGGACGGTGGTGTTGAGCGGGCGGGACCCCCGGACGGCCGGACGCAGCGCGTACTTGAGGCTCTGCAACTGCGTCTCGCGGTGGTTGAACGTCTCCGGAACGTAGTCTATCTCGAAGACGTGCTCGTCGCGGAACACCGTCTCGTCCCACGACAGCATCCCCTCTTCGGGGTCCTCGCTCATCGGTTGAATCACGCAGAGCAGTCTACTTAACCGTTCCCCAGCGCCGGAGTGAAAGTGAAATCGAGGACGAAATCGGCCGACGGAGGCGGGCGTCCACTGCCGTCAGACTTCGGTCGGCGCGCCGACACGACTCGACCGAGGCGACCTCACTCCGTGGCGAGAACGTAGACGCGGTAGACCGAGAACAGGCAGACGGCCAGTCCGACGAGACCGATGGCGACGGCCGTCGGACCGATGCCGAACCTCAACCCAGTCCACGCGACGGAGAGACCGATGCCCGTCAGAGCGAGATAGAACAGGACGAGCGTCGCGGTTCCGACCACGTCCCACATCGCGTCCCGCGTCGCGCGGTAGACGACGTCGTACGTCGGGTCGTCTCGCGGGTCGGCCGCCGTCGACCCGCCGTCGGTCGTCGCGGAGGTCGGGTCGACAGCGGTGCGGTCGTCGCGCGAGGCATCGTCTGCGTCGGCGGGAGGAGAGGAGTCCGTATCGGAGACCATACCGCACCTTCGACCGGGAGACGTGATAATCCTTTGTCAGTATCACGGGACGCTCAGAACTTCTCCAGCAGTCGGTCGTAGAAGCCCGAGGTGTCCTCGCCGGCGAGTTTCTCCACGATGAGTTCCGGCGTCGACCGCGCGAGGTGGTTCTTCACCGGCGAGCGGTTCACGACGAGTTCGCCGTTTTCCAACCCCACGGCCTCGATGCCGTCGACGGCGACGGGGAACCCCGCCGCCTCGCGTATCTCGTCGGCGAGGTGGGAGACGAACACCGCCGTGGTGGACTGGTCGTCGAGGGCTTCGAGGATGCCGGCGATTATCTTCGCGGAGGCGCCGGGTTCGGTGATGCTCTCCAGTTCGTCGACGAGGACCAGTCGATTGGTCTCGCCGTCGACGAGTTCGCGGAAGTCCCGGAGCGTGCTCTCGAAGGCGCCGGCGTCGAGCGTCCCCTGCGACTTCGCGTAGTAGTGTAACTCCGAGAAGCGTTCGAGTTCGACGCGGTCGGCGGGGACGGGCAGACCCGCGTGCGCGAGGACGACGACGAGGGCCACCAAATCGAGCGTCGACGTTTTCCCGCCGGAATTGACACCCGAGAGCAGGGTGACGCCCGAGACGCCGTAGTCGACGGGGTCGGCCGCCTCGAACGGCACGTCGAGGAGGGGCGAGCGACCGGCCTCGATTTCGAATCCCGCCGGGCCGCCCCTTCCGCCCTCGCCGCCGTCGACGAACTCCGGCATGGTGCAGTCGAACTCGCGGGCGAACCGCGAGACGGCGAGTTCCACGTCGAGTTCGAGCGCGTCGGTCACCATCTCGGTCACGGGGTCGCGGAGCGCCGAGAGGTCCGCGGCGAGTTCGCGCTTCAGGCGGACGGCGCGGCGGTCCCGCCCCGCCTTCAACTCCGTGCGGAGGCGCGAGAGCGTCTCCTCGTCGTAGCCGACGGGAAAGGAGGGGTCGTCGGAGAAGACGCGGGCGGCGATGTCGGCCTCCTCCGGACGGAGCGAGAGCGACTCGACGAGGTGGTCGCGCGCCGCCGCGACGGCCCCGGCGTACTGGTCTTCGAGTTCCCGCGAGAGCAGCGAGTCGACGCGGGCGCCCTGTTCGACGAGAGAGAGGAAGTCCGTCCCCTCGATGGTCACGTCGCGTTCGCGGATGGCGTCGCGGAGGTGGTCGTTGGCGACCGACTCGGCGGTGGAGGCGGCGGCGTCCACGTCGTCGACAGCGTTCGTCAGGCGGTCGAGTTCCTCGTCGCCGACGACGGTGCCGTCGTCGTCCAAGCGGGTGAGCGCGTCGCGGAGCGAGTCGAGGTCGCAGGGCGCCTCCATTCCCGCCGCCTCGTGCACGTCGGCGGCGGCGCGGATGCGCCCGCGGTTCTGCGCGAAGAAGGCTAGCGCTCGTTCTGGGACGATATCGTCGGGGTGTTCCTCGGCGTCGGGGCGGACGCGCACGTCGCCCTCGACGTCGACGCCGGCGAACTCCTCGTCGAGGGCGACGACGGTGGCGTACGAGCGGGCGAGTTCGGCGAGGCCGCGGGCGTCCTCGACGACTTCGACGGAGAGTTCCGGGAAGGCGTCCTTCGCGGCGGCGTAGCGCTCGGCGTCGGCGGTGGCGAGACAGCGCTCCCTGACGCGGATGCCCGAGGCGGGTTCGAGCGACCCGACGCCGTCGAGGGCGTCCAGCACCGTCGGGTCGGGGTCCCGCTCCATCGCCGTCTCGGCGAACCCACGCACCTCCTCGATTCTGGACTGCGAGGCGGTGGGAAAGAACGTCTCCAGTCGCTTCTCGGCGTAGGTCGTGACGGTCCGCTCGCGGAGCAGGGAGAGGACGTCGCGGTAGACTTCGCGGGCGCGGTCGGTGGCGAGGAAGCCGCCGTCGTCGCCGTGACGGCGGCGGATGGCGCCGCGGGCGATGGCCGCCGCGCGACCCTCGGTGAGTCCCGGGGCGCGAGCGAGCGCGGCCACGTCGCCGGCCGCGAGGGCTCGCTCGGCGTCGTCGAGTTCCGACAGCGACTGCGCCGTCTTCTCCCCGACGCCCGGGATGGCCTCGAACTCCATTCGGCGTGGAGTATCGCCCCCTCGGAGAAAACGTTACGGGTCCGGTCGGGGCGTCTTCGGGCCGAGGTCCGTCGGTTGCGAACGGCTCTCGACTACCCGTAGCTCTCCACGTCGAGGAACTCCTCGCCGACGCCGAGGGAGGCGACGACGTTCTCGATGGGGTCGCACATCGCGCCGATACCGCAGACGTACACCTCCATCGCCGAGGGGTCGACGCGGGCGCCGCCGTCGACGTCCACCGTCGGTTCCTTCTCGGCGTAGTCGACGAACTCCTCGGGGAGGGCCTCGAAGTCCGTCGCCTCCCGGTCGAGATACCGGAGCAGGCAGTACTGAACGTAGTCGGTCTCGCCTGCCCAGTCGGTGAGGTAGTTCTCGCGGGAGAGCGTCGGCACGTAGTGGAAATTTTCTCGCTCCTCGTCCAACTGGCGGAACTCCTCGTGGTAGGGGAGGTGGTCCTCCCACGACGACCCGAGGAACAGCCACACGTCCCGGTCCTCGCCCTCGTACTCGTCCATCCCCTCCTCGAAGACGTAGTTGATCATGCTCTTGAACGGCGCGACGCCCGTCCCGGTGGCGATGAAGACGAGGTCTCGTTCGGAGGGTTTCTCCAGCATGAGTTCGTCGCCGTACGGGCCGCGGACGAACAGCGAGTCGCCCGCCCGCGTCTCGGTGCACAGGTGCGGCGTGAGTTCGCCGCCCGGCACCCGCCGGATGCAGAGTTCGACGTAGTCGCGGTTGGGCGAACTGGCGATGGAGTAGACGCGCGGTTCCTCGTCGTCGTAACTGATACGGGCGTACTGGCCGGGGACGTACGGAAAGGAGGTGTCGTCGGGGTCGTCCGCCGCCTCGCCCACCTCGAAGCGGATGCGGACGAGCGAGGGGAAGGGGCGTTCGAGCCGCTTTTTCAGCGCCTCTATCTCTCCGCCGAGTCCCTCCTCGCCCTGCGCCGAAAGCTCCGCGGTCACCCGGTCCCAGGCGTCCCCGCTCTCGCCTAAGGGTCCGAGCGTGTCCTCGATGTCGAGCCGCTTCCGTATCGCCTCGCGGTGGGTGTCGACCGCCGCCTCGATCTCCTCCTCGCGGTCCCGGTCCATCACGGTCACGTCGGTGACGGTGGCGTCGTGGTCCTCTATCTCCGCCTCGGCCGCGCGCGATTCGATGGCAGGGTCAACCGGCATTACCCGCCGGTTCGGCGGCGAGCGTTGTTATCCTGACGGCGGAGAGCCGGCGGCCCCGGCCGAGGACAACGTACTTTTGCCGCTCCGGGGGAAACCCCACCGTATGTCAGACGCGGACACGCCCGAGGACACGGCCCCCACGCTCGCGGAGAAGACCGCGGCGGCGCGCGCGTCGCTCCGAGAGCGAGACGGCGCGCTCGTCGCGTTCTCCGGCGGCGTCGACTCCGCCGTCGTCGCCGCACTCGCCCGCGACGCCCTCGGCGACGACGCCGTCGCCTGCACGGCCAAATCTGAGACGCTGCCCGCCGAGGAGTTGGACGACGCCCGCCGCGTGGCCGAGGAGATAGGAATCCGCCACGAGGTCGTCGAGTTCTCCGAACTGGACAACCCCGACTTCGTCGAGAACGACGGCGACCGCTGCTACCACTGCCGGACGATGCGCCTCGGCCGGATGTACGACGCCGCCCGCGAACGGGGAATCGAGACGGTCTGCGACGGGACGAACGCCTCCGACCCCGGCGAGGGCCACCGACCGGGCCTCCGCGCCGTCGAGGAGTTGGAGGTGTTCTCTCCCCTCCTCGCGCACGACATCTCGAAGAAGGAGGTGCGCGAAATCGCCGACGACTACGGCCTCTCGGTCGCGGAGAAGCCGTCGATGGCGTGTCTGTCCTCGCGCATCCCGACGGGCCTAGAAGTCACCGAGGAGCGTCTGAGCCGCGTCGAGAAGGCCGAGCGCGCCGTTCGGCAGTGGGGGTTCTCGCAGTTCCGCGTCCGCGACCACGACGGCCTCGCCCGCATCGAAATCGCCCGCGAGGAGTTGGAGGCGGCGCTGGACCCCGACTTCGCCGCCGCCGTCCGCGAACGCCTCTCCGAACTCGGCTTCGACCACGTCACGCTCGACCTGCACGGCTACCAGACGGGGAGCGTCAGTCCGGCCGCGGAGGCGGACGCCGAAGACGGCGCCGACGGCGACGCCGCCGAGTCCGCGGACGACGAACCCCTCGTCGAGGACGTGTTCGCCTCCGAGTACCCGACGAAGTGACGCGCGGCGACGGGGTGACAGGGCGCACGCGAGGGTTATCGGCTCAGCGCGCGTCAGGGGACGCATGAAGGAGATTCTGACGAGCATCGAGATAGCCGCGGCGCCCGAGCGAGTGTGGGACGTGCTCACCGACTTCGAGGCGTACGACGAGTGGAACCCGTTCCTCCGCGTCGTCGGACGACCGAACGTCGGAAGCCGGCCGCGGGTGCGATTGACGCCGCCGAACGGCCGTTCGATGGCGTTCCGTCCCGAGGTGACCGTCGTCGAACCGAACCGCGAACTCAGATGGCTCGGTCACCTGTACGTCTCGGGGCTGTTCGACGGCGAGCACCGTTTCGTCCTCGAACCGCTCGACGGCGGGGCGCGGACGCGGTTCGTCCACGCCGAGACGTTCGGGGGCGCCCTCGCCGGTCCGCTTCTCTGGATGGCCCGCGACGACACGCGGGCCGGCTTCGAGGCGATGAACGACGCGCTGAAGCGCCGCGCGGAGTCGGACGCCGTCGTCGGCGGAGCGACGGCCGCGACGGCCGCGGAGTGAGCGTCGTCGGCACGTGGGCGGAGCGGCCGCGTAACGGTTAATCGGGCGCGCGCCGACGTTCCCGGCGATGGTCGACAAAGACGCCGTTCGTCGGTCGTACGACGAGTTGACCGACGCGTACGCCGCACAGCGGACGGAAGACGGCCGAGACGCGGCTCTCCTCACGACGTTCCTCGATTCGCTTCCCGACTCCCCCCGCGTCCTCGACGCGGGGTGCGGGCGGGGGACGCCGGTGCTCTCGCGGGCGAGCGCCAAGGGGGACGCCGTCGGACTCGACTTCTCGCGGGGGCAACTGCGGGCGGCGGCGGAGAACGCTCCCGGGGCGTCCCTCGTCCGCGGGGACATGGCGGCGCTCCCCTTCGCGGACGACGCGTTCGACGCCGTCGTCGCCTACTGGTCGCTCATCCACCTCCCGGCGGACGAACACCCGGCGGTCCTCGACGAGTTCGCGCGGGTCCTCCGCCCCGGCGGCCGGGTGCTCCTCTCGGAAGGGACGACGGCGTGGGACGGCGAGAATCCGGATTGGCTCGACACGGGCGTTCCGATGGAGTGGAGCATCGCCGGGGCGGCGGCGACGCGCGAGCACCTGCGGGAGGCGGGGTTCGCCGTCGTCGACGAGTGGGGAACCCGGTCCTCTCTGAAAGCGGACCGCGCGGAGGAGGCCGAGGACCGGACGCCGTGGACGTTCTTCGCCGCGCGACTCGAATCGTAGTTCGACGCGCCGCTCAGTTCCCGGTCCAGCGCAGGAGGAACAGCGTCCCCTCGAACAGCGTTATCATGGTCACCGCGATGATGATGGGCGCCATCCCCGTCGGGTCGGGACTGACGAAGAACGCCAGTCCGAGGAAGGAGGCCCAGAAGATGAGGCGGCGCTGGACCAACCACTCCCGCGTGACGAGGTTCATCATGATTGCGAGCATGATGAACAGCGGAATCTGGAAGATGACGGCGTTGTACCCCATCAGGATGAGGATGAGGTTGAACGTCTCCTTCAGGCCGAAGGCGACGACGGCCGTCCCGGTGGTGTAAGAGGTGAAGTACGCGAAGATGGCCGGGAGGACGATGAAATGTGCGAAGGCGACGCCGACGAAGGCGAGGATGAGACTCGTCGGCACGGCGGCGAGGTAGTAGCGGCGCTCCCGGGGGAACAGACCGGGGCGCATGAACAGGTACGTCTGGTAGACGAACACCGGCAGACCGACGATGAGGCCGGCGAGACCGGCCACCTTCAGTTCGGTCAAGACGAGTTCGAGGGGGCCGTACACCCGCGGCCGGCGGTCGACTATCTCCGGTGCGCCGGGGATGTGTCGGTTCCACAGGAAGTTGATGACGTCCGCCGAACTCACGAAGTTCAGGTTGAGCGCCGAGTTGGCCAGGTCGGCGCCGGGGTAGAGCAGGAGGGTGATGAGGCCGCCGACGAGGAACACCGCCGCGAGGCGGTTAACCATCTCCTCGATGTGCTCGGCCAGCGGCATCTCCTGGTCGGACTCCGGGCCGTCGCCGAACATCCCCTCGTCGACATCGTCGTCCGCGAAGTCGTTTCGGGACTGCCCGGGAGCGGTGGAGGCGGAGGCTGAGGCGGGGGCGCCGCCGTCGGTGTCGGCGACTGCTCCCTCCCCGACCGGTCCGTCGTCGGACACCTCCCGTCGCTCGGCCGCCTCGGTGTCGGGGTACTCGTGGCCCTCGGGCCAGAGGGGTTCGTCGGCGTCGTCGGAATCGTCGGAATCGGAGCCGTCGGCGCTGTCGGCGTCGGAGTCGTCGGAGGACGAGGTGGCATCCGTCTCCCGGTCCTCCTCCGGCGGCGGGACGAGTCCCTCGCGTTCGAGGTTCACGTCGTCCACCTCGTCCGGGTCGACCTCCGCGCCGGGGCGGCCGTCGGACGTCGCGGCGATGTCGGGGCCGTCGTTCGCGTTCCGGTCCTCGTCTTCGTCCTCGGAGTCGCCGTCGGTTCCGTCGGCTTCGTCCGCGTCCGCGTCCGCGGCGTCGGTGTCGGTACCGCTTCCGTCGGTCCCGTCCTCCCTCGCGTCCGCGTCGTTCTCGCCGGAGACGAAGCCGTCGCTCTCGGCGTCGTCCGCATCCCCGCCTCCGTCGGTCGGCGTCTGGGACGACTCGGTCTCGTCGGCGTCCGGGGTCGAATCGTCGGACTCGTCGGGGTCCGTCGGCGGACGCTCCGACTCCGAATCGTCGGCCATTCACCAGAGATTCACTCGCCGGTTCTTATAGGCCTTTCCGGATGGCCGCGCCGGCGGGACGCCGCGAGCGACCGCGCCGACCGTATGAAAAAGATTGATAACCGCGAGTCGGCTTTCGTCGGGTATGTCTAGCGCGTTGGACGGCGATACTCGCCGCGCACTCGACGAGGGTCGAGAGACCGCGGGGGCGATGCTCCGCGCGGCGCAGAAGGACCTCCAGAAGGTCTTTATCGTCTTTCTCGTCGGGTTCCTCGGTACGTTCTACGCGCTTCGGCTGTACGTCTGGGGCTTTCTGAAGGCCATCACGCGGCAGAACATGCAGCAGACCATCAGCGAGGAGGTGCAGATCATCGCTCAGACGCCGTTCGACGTGGTTCTCCTCCAAGCGAAAATCGGGATGGTGACCGGTCTCATCGTCGCCGCGCCCGTGTTCATCTACTTCTCGCGCGACGCCCTCAGAGAGCGCGGCTACTGGCCGGAATCGCCCGTTCCGCGGTGGAAGCTCGCGCTCGTCGTCGGCGGGATGGTCGCGCTGTTCGCTCTCGGCGTCGCCTACGGCTACCTCTTCTTCTTCCCCATCACCTTCGCGTTCCTCGCGCAGAGCACCGTGAACATCGGCTTCGCGCCGACCTACTCCATCGTCAAGTGGGCGCAGTTCATGTTCCTGCTCACCGTCTCGTTCGGGCTCGCGAGCCAACTACCGCTCGCGATGACGCTCCTGTCGTACACCGAAATCGTCCCCTACGAGACGTTCCGCGACCAGTGGCGCTACGCCGTCGTCGCCATCTTCCTCGCCGGCGCGCTGTTCACGCCGCCGGAACCGTTCACGCAGATTCTGTGGGCGATTCCGGTGCTGACGCTGTACGGGTTCAGCCTGTACCTCTCGAAGGTGCTCGTCACGGCGCGGCGCGGGAGCGAGCGAATCGACGTGCGCGCCGGCGTCTCGAAGCGCTGGAACGTCGTCGCCGGCGCGGGCGTCCTCGGCGGCGCGGCCGTCTACCTGTTCTACACCGTCGGCGGTCCCGCGGCCGTCGACGGCGCACTCCGCCTCGCCGGGAGCGACTACCGCTTCCCCGCCCTCGACGGGATGCTCGGTCTGCCGGCGCAGAGCGCCCTCCTCCTCCTGGCGGTTCTCGGCGGCCTCGTCTTCCTCGTCCTCGGCGTCTGCTACGCCGTCTACAAGGACTTAGAGGAGTCGGTCGGACCGCTCGAACGCGGCGTCGGCGACCCCAGTAGCATCGACGTCCGCGAACTCGACACGGCCGGCGTCCGCGCCGCGCCGCCCGAGGCGTTCGCCGACCTGAGCGAGGAGGAGGCGATGGCGATAGCGGGCGACGCGCTCGACGAGGGCGACAACGAACGAGCGCAGGCCGTCCTCGACCGGTTCGACGAGGCCGAGGCGACGCGCGAGGCCGAAGAGCAGGGCGGAGAGGGGACCGACGACGAACCCGGCGAACTCGAAGACCGGGCGACGCGCGCCGGCGGGACGCTGTTCGAGGGCCTCACCGACGGCGAGACGGACGAGGACGACATCGGCGGCTACTACAAGGACATCTCGTTCATCGTCGAGTCGCTCACCTCGAAGACGTTCTGGATCGTCGGCGTGTTCATGACGACGATGGCGCTGGCGTTCACGGCGCTGTACGTCGGCGGTCTGCGGGTCGTCTACGAGCAGTTCCTCAGCCGACTCCCCGCGCAGGTGACGCCCGACGAGGTGCTGAACGTCGTCGCCCTCCACCCGATGGAGGCGCTTCTGTTCATGGTGAAGTTCTCGGTGCTCGTCGGCGCCATCGTCACGCTCCCCCTCGTGGCGTTCTTCGCGTGGCCCGCCCTGCGCGAGCGAAACATCGTCCGCCGTCGCCGCCGCACGGTGTTCCTCTGGACGGGGTCGCTCGTCGGCGGCCTGCTCGGCGGGTTCGTCCTCGGCTACTTCTACGTCGCCCCCGCGGTCATCTCGTGGCTGGTCAACGACGCGGTGCAGTCGAACATGATAATCTCCTACCGCATCACCGACTTCTTCTGGCTCATCTTCTTCACCACGGGCGGCATCGGCATCCTCGCCGACATCCCCATCCTGCTGTTGCTGCTCAACGGGTCGGGCGTCTCCTATCAGTCGCTCCGCGGCCGCTGGCGGGAAGTGACCGTCGGCGTCCTCGCGTTCGCCGCGGTGTTCACGCCCGCCGGCATCCTGACGATGTTCCTCGTCACGATTCCGCTGATGGCCGCCTACGGCATCGGACTCGGCCTCCTGTTCGTCGTCACCTTCGGGGGGCGACGCAACCTCGCCCCCGCCCGGACGACCTGAGGCGGCGGTGGGAAGGCGGCTCTACTGAAATCCTCCGCTGTTGATATTTTCCCGAGGCAGTGCCGAACGGAGCGTGCGCATCGGTCGCTGATACGACACCGGCGCGAGAGAATCGCTCGGAACGGGGGAGCTACAAATCGTTCAGTGCACCTAAATTAGCATTCGGTCTCAAGTAACAGTTTGCTACTTAGTGACAACATTTACCCGTATCCGCCGTCGACGTTGAAATACGGAACCAGGACCGCACACTGTGCGTTTGCGCCCCAATCATGAAGGGGCCGTCTGAACCGGGATACCCGGTCGAGCAGGCAGTCTCCTCGTTCTTCTCGCGTGGTCGTCACGCGGAGCCCACCACACGGCACACACGTTCCGCAACGCCGACCAGTCACACATGAGAGAAGCCACGCCCTCAGCCCGCGAGACGCGTTTCACATCTCGACTGTCAGAAACACCGTTTACTCGGCCCGTTCCTCCCTCGGAGGTGCGGGCCCGATGAGCGTTGTCGTCGAGTTCGCGCTCCCCGCCGAGTCGTTCCCGTTCGGACGGTCGACCAGCGGAGACCCGAGCGTCCGGGTCCAACTCGAACGTCTCGTCCCGCTCAACAAGTCCCGCATTCCCTTCCTCTGGGCGACGGGCGAGGACTTAGAGCAGTTCGAACGGCATCTCCGCGAGAGCGAGGTGGTCAAGCGCGTCGAGGCAGTCACTCGAGTCGGCAACAGCGTCCTCTATCAGACGGAGTGGGACACGGACAAGGAGACGTTCCTGAACGGGATCAGCGACCAGGACGGGGCGATAATGGAAGGCCACAGTAACTCCGAGTGGTCGTTCACCGTCCGCTTCCCGAACCACGCCGCCCTCACCGGATTTCACCAGTTCTATCAAGCGCACGACTACCCCGTTCGCATCGACCGAGTGTACTCCCCCGGCGAAGCTTCCCGAAGGGAGTACGGCTTCGGACTCACGCCCGAACAGCGCGATACGCTGATGATGGCCGTCGAAGACGGGTACTTCTCGGTTCCCCGGGGTACGACCCTCAGCGAGATTGCCGACGAGGTGGGCGTCACCAAACAGGCGGCGTCCGAACGCGTCCGGCGCGGGACCGAGACGGTGCTTCGGAAGGCGCTGATTGGTCTGATTGCTGATGACTTTGAGCCGGCGGACGAAGCGTGATGCTCGATTGACTTAAAGAAACTTTCTATGTCCGGCACGAAAACTCCGGACAGAACATGTCAGCCTGACAGTTGAATAGAAGGGATGGACTACCTGGGGACGATGCGAACGAAAGAGCCCACCCCCGATTCGGCCTTCCAGTGCCTCGCCAACGAACGACGGCGGTGCGTCCTCGACTACTTTCGGAACAGCGACGGCGATACCGCGTCGTTCGGCGACCTCGTCGACCACGTGATCGAACGGGAGGGACCGTCGTCGACGCCGGACAGAGAACAGGTCGTCATCGACCTGTACCACCGCCAGCTTCCCGTACTGGCCGACCACGGCGTCATCGACGTCGATGGCCGGGCCGAGCGGGTCCGGTACAACGGCGACGAGGAGATAGAGACCCTGTTGGGCCGCGGGCGCCGCGGGCCGAACGTCCCTGCGGGGACAGTGGACAACTGATGCCCTGCCTCCAGCGTGCGGCGTCGCGTCTCGCTTGACGAACGCTACCGGCGATTGACCGCTCAACAGTCACCTCGTACAACAATGTCAAAGACGACACCAGGATGGCCGGAACGGGATGGAATGGTACTCAGACACTGCTCGAACTGCGGGGGGGAACGAGAACACAAGATTTCGCTGACGATTACGGCGGCGATACGGCGGGACAACGTGAAGCCGGAAAACCAAAAGTGCGCCAGAACGCCCCATCGAGTCTACGAGTGCGCATACTGCGGTCACGCGCAACCCGAACGAGTGTAAACGGTTACACTGTCGCAGACGTTGGCACTACTGTTTCTCGGTTCGGTCCCACTCAGCGGTTGGTTCGGCGCGGGTGAGATGAAACGAACGAACCCGCAGCGATGCATGCGTCCTCTCGATTCAGCACGCGGAATCTCTCGAGCGACGAGTGTTTCAACAGAGCCGATGGGGTGAAGATTCTCACAGTCCGCTCGGACGCCGATGTCGCCCCGCCGACAGACCATTGAAAAGCCGTAAATATGCGCCTGAGAATCCACGAGTATGTCCAAGATAAGCGTCGAGATACCCGACGAACTGCTGGCGGACTTAGACGAACACGTGGGCGACGACAAGAAGTTCGTCAACCGCAGCGACGCCATCCGCGCGTCGGTCCGCAAGACCCTCGACTTGCTCGACGAGATAGACGCCCGTCACGACCGGATAGACGATGAGTGAGCGGGGGTTCGAAACCGGACAGGTCGTCCTCCTCGCCCTGTTCGTCACCGCCCTGACGACGGCGCAACTCACGGCGTCGAAACTGCTCGCCGTGCCCGTCCCCGACGCTATCGGGACGCTCCCCGTCGTCGGCGCGACGGTGCTCATGCCCGGCGCGGCCGTCGCGTACGCGCTGACTTTCTTCGCCTCGGACTGCTACTCGGAACTGTACGGCCGGCGGCCGACGCAGGTGATGGTCAACGTCGGTTTCGCGATGAACTTCGTCCTCCTCGCCCTGGTGTGGGTCACCATCCTCCTGCCCGCCGCCGACCCCGAGTTCGCCGGGCAGTTCCGAACCGTCCTCGCCTCGGGGACGAACGTCGTCGCCGGGAGCCTCCTCGCGTACCTCGTGAGCCAGAACTGGGACGTGGTCGTCTTCCACCGCATCCGCGCGGCGACCGGTCGGGACCACCTGTGGCTTCGGAACGTCGCCTCGACGGCGAGCAGTCAGGCCATCGACACGGTCCTCTTCGTCCTCGTAGCTTTCTCCGTCGCGCCGCGGGTGCTCGGTATCGGCGACGCCCTCCCGTGGAGCGCCCTCCTGTCGCTCATGGTCGGCCAGTACCTCCTGAAACTGCTCATCGCCGTCGTCGACACGCCGTTCGTCTACGGCGTCGTCGCCGCCCTCGGCGGCGGCCGCCCCGACGAGCGTGACCCCTGGGCGCTGGAGTAACACGGATTCTGACCGGTCAGCGGGGAAGCTAACTATCTTATGCAGGACGGTATCGTACGGCATACATGGCCGTAGAGCGACGCGTTCGCCTGACAGAGGGGGACACGATGGAGAACGGGCTTCGGTGCCCGGAGTGCGGAACGTACACGACCATCTCGGACATCATCGCGACGGGGCAGTGCCGGCGGGGCGGCGGGCGAGGGGAGTGCGATGTCCGACTTCACGTCGACGTGGTCGTCGAGGGGTGACGGGCGGGGAGAGCGTCGGAAGGCGAGAAGCGACGAGCGACGAACGAGGAGCGGACGGCGGCGGCGACGTCCGTCGGCGCGCCTACTCGTCGACGACTTCGGCGAACCCGAAGTTCGGCTTCAGGTCGGTGACGCGGACCCGAACCTCGTCGCCGGCCTCGGTGTCGGGGACGAACAGCGTGTAGCCGTCGACCTTGGCGATGCCGTCGCCCTCGCTGCCCACGTCGTCGACGACGACGTCCAGTTCCTCCCCCTCGGAGACGGGCGCAGTGATGCGGTGTTTGCCCACGAGGTACTGCTCGGAGGACTCGTCGCGCGAGGCGTCCGGGCGGACCGAGCGGACGTACTGGAACTCTTTCTCCATATCGGCGCGAAAGTCCGCGAGGTCCTGTCCGTCGAACACCTTCACGGCGAAGTCGCCGCCGGCGGGCAGGAGGTCCAGTGCCACCTCGAACGCCTGTCGGGCGAGGTGGATAGAGCGGGCGTGGTCCAGCGAGTACTCGCCGGTCATGTTCGGTGCCATGTCCGAGATGACCACGTCCGCTCCCTCCGCGCCGATTCGCTCGCGGAGTCGCTCCTTCGTCCCCTCCTCGGTCATGTCGCCCTTGATGGTCTCGACGTTCTCGGCGTCGAGGTCGCGGATGCGCTGGAAGTCGACGCCGACGACGGTGCCGCGGTCCCCGACGGCCTCCGCGGCGACCTGAAGCCACCCGCCGGGGGCGGCCCCGAGGTCGACGACGGTGTTGCCGGGGCCGAACAGCCCCGTCTCCTCGTCCAACTGCTGCAGTTTGTACGCCGAGCGGGTGCGGTACCCCTCCTGTTTCGCCTTGTTGTAGTAGTGGTCCTTTCGGGCCATGGTCGGTTGCCTGCTCTACTCGGTTCAGACGGATAGGGATAGCGGGACGGAACGCGCGTGCGACGCGATTTCACGCGTTCTCGCGTTCACGCTCCGCGTCGCTCCGCCGGCCGCGGGGATTCGACCGATGCCGACGGCGAGGCGCCGGCGCTACGCGGGCTTTCTCGCCTCGATGGTCGCCGAGACGATGTACTCCTCCAGGGGGAGCGAGTCGTCCCACTCGCCGATGAACTCGGCGCTCTCCTCCTTCGGGGAGATGTCCACGTCCTCGAACCCCGCGTCGGCCAGCATCGCGTCGAGGTCGTCGACGGTCGACGCGCCGGCGACGCAGGCGGCCACGGAGTCGGGGTCGTGGCGGACGCCCTCGGGGAGCGACGCGGTCAGCACCACGTCGGAGACGGCGAGTCGGCCGCCGGGGCGGAGCGCCCGGTACGCCTCGCGGAACACCCGCGGTTTGTCCGGCGAGAGGTTGATGACGCAGTTCGAGACGACCACGTCGGCCGCCCCGTCGGACACGGGCAGGTGCTCTATCTCGCCGAGGCGGAACTCGACGTTCGTCGCGTCGTTCTTCCGGGCGTTCGCGCGGGCCTTCTCGACCATCTCGGGCGTCATGTCGACGCCGACGACGCGCCCCGACTCGCCCACCTCGCGGGCGGCGAGGAAGCAGTCGAACCCGGCGCCGGACCCGAGGTCGAGAACCGTCTCGCCGGGTTCGAGGGCGGCGAGGGCGTTCGGGTTGCCGCACCCGAGTCCGAGGTCCGCCCCGTCGGCGACGGCGGCCACGTCGTCGTCGGTGTAGCCGAGGGCCGTCGAGTCGGCGCCGTCCGTCGCGTCGGGGTCGGCGTCACAGCATCCGCCCTCGCCGCAGTCGGACGAGTCGGAGTCCGACTCGGCCGCGGTGTCCGACGCGGTATCGGAGGCGGCGATTCGGGCGTAGCGCTCGCGGACGGCGCGTCGCTGTTCGTCGGGGTCGAGGCCGGACGTCGCCTCCGCCGCGTCCGCCGACCCGTCGTTCCGGGCGTCGCTCATGCTCCCTCCGCCCTCGCCTCTATCTCGTCGAACAGGGCGACGACCCGCTCTTCTATCTCGTCGCGGACGGCCCGCGCGTCGTCCTCGTCGGCGCCGTCCGGGTCGTCGAGCGCCCAGTCGCGCACGTCGACGCCCGAGGAGGTGTCGAGTTCGAGCGTCGAACACCCCATCGTCGCCACGAAGTCGCACGTCTCCAACTCCGCGGTGGATATCTCCCGCGGGGTCCGGTCCGAGAGGTCGAACCCCTCCTCGTCCATCAGTCGGACGACGACGTCGTGGACGTGGTCGGCGGGGTGCGTCCCGCCGCTCAGAATCTCCACGCGGTCCTCGAGTCCGCGGCGGTCGCGCTCCCGTTCGGCGAAGGCGGCCGACATCTGGCTCCGACCCGCGTTCTGCACGCAGACGAAGGCGACGCGGACGGCGTCGACAGGGTCCTCCTCGGGGGCGGCGCGGTCGGCGTCGCTCATCGTTCCTCACCCCGCGTGGCGTCGAGGGCATCGACGAGTTTCGTCGCCCGCTCCGTCGGTCGGTAGTACCGCCACGTCCCCTGCTTTCGGCGCGAGATCAAGCCGGCCTCGGCGAGGTCCGACAGCGCGTGGCTGACGGCGCTGTCGCTCACCTCGAACCGCGGCGTTATCTCGCAGACGCACAGTTCCTCCTCGGCCGCGACGAGGAGCCTGACGACCCGATAGCGGGTGTCGCTCCCGAGCGCTTTCAGCGTCTCCACGTCGCGCTCGACCGTCCGGTCGTTCACCCCCGTCGAACCCACGTCCGCCGTCCCGCAGCAGTCCCCGCTCTCCTCGACCGCCTCGCCGTCGAACTTCGCGCCTTGTACCATATCTGAATAGATGAACAGATACTCATATAGGTGTTTTGTCGCCCGAAAAAGACAGAGCGACCGACAGGACGGAAGGGAAGTGGGGAGGGGCAGGCGAGAACGGACGGGCGCAGGAGAGGAACGGACGAGGGGAGGAGAGATGGGAGAGCGGCGATGCCTCGCGTGGGCGTGCGAGAACACACTTAGTGAGCGGGCGAATCAAGGGTATTTTTATGCCCGCTGTCGTAGCTGAGTCCACATGTTCAAGGCCATCGTGAGCGCCTCCACGCTCCGGGACGCGCTGGATTCGGTGAGCGTGCTCGTCGACGAGTGTAAGATCCGACTGAACGAGGACGACCTGTCGATTCGGGCGGTCGACCCCGCGAACGTCGGCATGGTCGACCTGACGCTCGACGCCGCCTCGTTCGAGTCCTACGAGGCCGACGGCGGCGTCATCGGCGTCGACCTCTCGAAACTCGAGGACTTCGTCGGCATGGCGAACTCCGACCAGTTGGTCGAACTCGAACTCGACGAGGAGACGCGGAAACTGCAGATTCGCATCGACGGCCTCACCTCGACGCTCGCGCTCATCGACCCCGACTCCATCCGGCAGGAACCGGACATTCCGGACCTCGACCTCGCCGCCGAAATCGTCCTCGAGGGCGCGCAACTGGACCGCGGCATCAAGGCCGCCGACATGGTCTCCGACCACGTCCGCCTCCGCGTCGACGACGAGGAGGACTCGTTCCACATCCAAGCGCAGGGCGACACCGACGACGTCGACTTCCAACTCGACGCCGAGGACCTCATCGACCTCGCCTCGGGGACGGCCGACTCGCTGTTCTCCTTGGACTACCTGAAGGACATGAACAAGGCCATCCCGAAGGACGCCGAGGTCACCATGGAACTCGGCGAGGAGTTCCCCGTGAAACTCCACTACCGCATCGCCGAGGGGCAGGGCAACGTCACGTACATGCTCGCCCCGCGCATCCAGAGCGACTAGGCGGGCGCGTCTCGGGGCGTTCGACCGGTCCTCGCTCTCGTCTCACTCTCTCCCTCTTTCTCTCCGACCCGGTCCCCGCCGCAGTCGTCCGCGGCGCCCTACGTCGTCCTACTTCGACTCGTTCGGCGCCGAGGGCGGCGTCGCGACGCCGAGCGCGCGTCCCGCGAGGATGGCGACGATGGGGAGCGCCAACAGCGCCCCGGCGACGAACGGCGACCAGTAGACGAGGACGTACAGCGCCGCCATCAGCGGCGGGCCGACGGTCCGTCCGAGGCTGCCGGCCCCCTGCGTGACGCCGAAGGCGTTCCCCTGCCTATCGGCCGGCACGGCCCGCGAGACGAGCGCCGACAGCGCGACGTTCAGGAGGCTGTTGCCGACCGAGAGACAGGCGAGGACCGTCAGGAGCACCGCCACGGGGCCGGTGAACCACGCCGGGCCGACGCCGGCCAGCGGAACGGCGCCGCCGACGATGTGCGAGAAGGGTATCGCGGCGAGGGCGGCGACGAGGAGGACGGCGCCGGCCAACGCGATGCGGCGCTCGGGGTAGCGCCGCGAGAGGCGGCCGACGAGGACGCCCTGATTCAGCACGCCGAGGACGCCGATGTAGGTGAGCAAGAGCGCCGTCTGCGTCTCGTCGTAGCCGAACAGGTCGGCGGCGTACGGGATGAACATGACCTGCACGCCCGAGAACGCCAAGGAGACGAGGAAGAAGGCGACCACGAGGCCGCGCAGCGACGGGTCGCGCAGGGCGGAGGTAAACTGGCCGACGAGCGTCGTGCGACCCGCCGTTCCGCGCTGTCTGTCGGGTTCGGGGAGGAACGCCGCGGTGGCGGCCAAGGCGAGGAGACTGAGACCGGCGGCGACGAAACTCGGCAGGGAGAAGCGCGTCGCCGGCACGAACGACGGGAACGCGGACCGCGCGAACGCGACGGCGGCGTCGCTGGCGGCGGCGCCGCCGATGGCCGGGCCGAAGACGAACCCGAGGCCGAACGCCGCTCCCACTAAACCGAGGGCGGCGGCGCGGCGTTCGGGGGTCGTCACGTCGGCGATGTACGCCTGCGCGGTGGCGATGTTGCCGCCCATCGCCCCCGCGAGCATCCGGGAGGCGAACAGCGTCGAAAGCGCCGCCGTCGTCCCGAGGAGGAGTCCGACTTCGGCGGCGAGGCCGAAGACGGTCCACGCGACGACGTTGCCGAAGAGGGACAACATGAGGACGGGTCGCCGGCCGCGCGCGTCCGAGAGGCGGCCCAGAAGCGGCGCGAAGAGGAACTGCATCAGCGAGTACGACGCCGCGAGCAGTCCGATGAGCACGTCGCTCACCGCGAAACTGCGGACGTAGAACGGGAGGACGGGGATGACGACGCCGAACCCGAGCAAGTCGACGAACACGATGGCGACGACGATGGCGAGGGCGCGGCGGGGGGAGTCGACCGTCTCCGCGGCGGGCGTCGGCGCCCCGTCTCCGCTCGTCGCCTTCGATTCGCTCACGGCGGAGAGACGGCCGGGGAGAACTAAAAGGGCGCGAGCGGCGTGCGAGCGGTGCGCTCGGGAAGAGACGAATAGGCGAGGAAGGGCGGGACGGACCGCGTGTCAGCGGTGGCGGTCGATGACGCGCTTTGCCGACTGGGCTTTCTCCTTCCACCCGTAGCCGGCCTCGTAGACGTGGCGCTTGCTGTCGACCAGTTGACCGGGCGTGGCCTCCTCGAACCCGCCGCGGGACCACGTTCCGCTCTCTTCGAGCCACGACACGACCTTCTCCCGCGTCTCCGACCACGAGAGACCGACCATCTCGTACCAGGCTATCATGGCGAAGACGGCGTTGTCGTGACACCCGGGGACGCTCCCGCGGCGGTAGATGGTCTTCATCGGTTCCGCGGTCGGTTCCGACACCTCCTCGCGGAACTCCTCGGCGGTCAAGAGGCGGAGCACGCCGTTGGCCTCCGACACCCGGCCGTCGCGCTTCAACCGTTCGAGGGCGGCGCGGTGGAGGTTGTCCCAGTCGCCGTGGACGTCGGATTCGAGGTCGTCCTCGGCGACGGGGCCGGCCGTGAGTCGCGCGACGGCGTCGACGTAGGCCTTCTCGACGGCGGGCCACGGTGTCCCCTCGAAGCGGCAGTCCACGTCGTGGAGGCTGTTGGTGGCCCGGCAGTCGGGGCACGGGTAGTCGAACTGCGGCACGTCGTCGGGGAGGGCGCGCGCCGTCTTAGGTGGTGCGGTGTGGGTTCGCGGCCGTTCGAGGGCCGGGTCGGGCGGGTCGGGAGACGGAGACGGAACCGGAACGGACCCGAGCCAATCGTCGTGTTTATTCGGTCAGACCGGCAACGACGAGCCGAACCGATGGACCCGCACTTCGCCCGCTATCCGTTCTTCGACGGCGCGCGCGCCGCCGTCGGCGACGCGGACATCTCGCCGGCGGAACTCATCGCGGAGGACGCGCCCGCCGTCGAGCGGGGTCTAGAGCGGGTCGAACGCGCGCTGATGGAGGGCACCGTCGCTCCCGAGGACGACCGGCGCTGGACCGACCGCGAGGAACTGCTCTCCTACCCCATCGCGCGCATCCTCGTCTCCCTCGTGGACACCCCCGCCGCCGTCGACAAGTACGCCGCCGCGGAGGCCGCGACGGCGCACGGCCGCTTCCGGACGGACTTCGAGGCCGACGACGAGGGCCTGCGGAGCACGGGAACGCGAACCGTCTCGCTGGACGACGTGCTCCGCGAGTTCGACCTCTCCGGCGACGTGCGACCGGAGCGGGACGGACCGGGCGGAACGGGCCGAGAACGGCGGGGCGGCCGCGACCCCTCGCACTACTGGGTGGACGTGGGCGCGTACCTGACGCTCTCGACGGCCGAGTGGGGCGAGCGCTGGCGCCTCGTCAACCGCGAACTCGCCGCCGGCGACGTGCGCGTGGCCGACGAGGAACTCCGGCGACTGCTGGAGGAGGCGGTGCGCCGCCGCGTCGCCGAGGGCCTCCCGTTCTCGGTGCGCGAGAGCGCCGCGGGCGAGGAGATAGCCGACGCCCTGGAGGAAGAAGTGGCCGCGCTGCGGAACCTACTGAACGACCACGACGCGGCCGGGGGCGCCGAGGTGGACGCCGTCGTCCCGGGTCTGTTCCCCCCATGCATGAAGGAGTTGGTCCAACGGGCCCGCGGCGGCGAGTCGCTCCCCTCCCACAGCGAGTTCTCGCTGGTCTCCTTCCTCGTCGCCCTCGGCATGGACGCGACGGAGGTGACCACGCTGCTCGGGGCCGACGGGGAAGCGGCGTCGCGGATGGAGACGCGCGTGGAGTACCTCGCCGACGCCGAGGGGGCGCAGTTCGCGCCGCCCTCCTGTGCGAGTATGCAGTCGTACGGCGACTGCGTGAACAGGGACGAGCGCTGCGAGACCATCTCGCACCCGCTGTCGTACTACGCGGGCGTCCTGCGGGACGCCGGCGAGGTGCGCGACTGGCGCGAGGCGGTCGCCGACGGGGACTGACCCGCGAGTCGCTCCGAGAGAGGAGAACCGAACGACCGGGAGCGCCGCGCTCAGCGGTCAAGAACGAAGCCGATGATACCCATCACCAGTACGAACAGCGCGAGGATGCCGACGAGCAGGAGGCCGCCGTCCCCGACGAGTCCGCCGTCGTTGTAGGTCGCACCGACGCCCACAACGAGCGCGATGAAGAAGCCGACTGCGACGACGGAGACGACGATCTTGCGACGCATCTCCGCTTCGAGAGCCATGCACCTGCCTTCCGCCGGCCGTTCTAAAAGCGCTTCGAAGAACGGTCGGTACTCCACGCGAAACGAGGGTTTACCTCCGTCGGGAACGTAGGAGAAGGTAACGAGAGAGCGGCCAGAGAGACGCTCTCTCGGCACGAATCACCCATGACGCACACCCGAAACACACCCGCGTCGACAGCCCGTTCCGCACCCGCCGTCCGCCCCGTGAGGGGGATGACCACCTTCCCCGCCGAGGGGTTCGCCGGCCGCGCCCGCCGCGCCCGCGTCGAGGCGATGGCCATCCGACCGCTCAGAGACGGGCGGTACGTCGTCGAGACGGCCGGCGGAACGTACGTCGTCGACGTGGAGACCGGAACCTGCACCTGCCCGGACAGCGCCATCAGACACGCCCGCTGTAAGCACCTGCGCCGCGTCGCCATCGAGATAAACGAGGGGCTGATTCCGGCCCCCGGCGAGCGAACGAGCGTCTGCGCCGTCTGCGGTCGCCGGACGTTCGTCCCGATGTTCGATCCAGCGCCCGCCCTCTGCGAACGGCACGACCACGCCCCCGGCGACTTGGTGCGCGACAGGGAGACGAAGAGCCTCCTCGTCGTCGTCCGCGCGACGGGCGAACGGGCCGACGAGTCGGCCACCGGGGGCGGAAAACTCGTCGCCGACTACGAGAGCAACGCGAACTACGGCGGACACGAACCCGTCTTCGAGGCCGTCTACGTCGACTCGCTGCCCCTCTCGGGCGGCGTCGAGGACCTGGCGGGGCGGACGCGCTACCGCTTCCCCGCCTCGCGCCTCCGCCCGGTCGAGTCGGGGTTCGCCGACGCCGACGCGGTCCGGCATGCGACGGCGTCCGACCGGCCGGAGACGAGGCAAGCGTCGCTGGTCTGAGGTCCAAGGGGCGTCAGACGCACGTCAGCGTACAGTGGAAACGAAGGGGTTCGAACCGAGCGCCGTCCGGCGTTCGGTGGCGCTTCAGTCGTCGTCGGCCGACTCCTCGCTCACGTCCGTCAGCCTGCTCTGGGCGGGGCCGCCGACGAACGACTCGAACGCTTCCCCCTCCGCCAGCGCCGTCTCCTTTTTGACTCGGTAGTTGCCGCCGTCGGTCGTGTAGAGGTCGCCGGGGTGGAAGAAGTACCAGTCCTCGCGGTCGAACCGGACGGCGATGCGGGCCTTCGCGCCGAAGTTCTGCGAGAAGTAGATGAGCGCCTCAACCTCCTCGCCCTGGAGATAGATGGGTCGACCGGAACTCGCCTTGGCCTCGATGGCGTAGAACACCTCGCCGTTGCCCGCGAGCACGTCCGGGAGTTCGCGGTCGGTCGCGCTCCCCGACGCCGGCGCGCGCATGACCGCGAACCCGGCCTCGTCGAGGCGGTTGACGAGTTCGCGCTCCCTGCGGTCGCCCTTTCGATTCGAGGACATGGACGACTCTCGACCGCCGCCGCTCTTAAATGAGACGAACGGCGTCGAACCGGACGGCAAGAGCACCTATCATCCCTCAACCCGAGAAGATTAACAGATGAGCGAGACGGAAGGAAATGGCAGCGCGTCGTCGGACGAGCAGACGCCCAAGAGCGCCATTCTCGAGTCGGAGATAGAGCACGGATTGAACGAGCTACAGCGACCCTCGGGCGGGTTGTTCCTCTCGGCGCTGTCGGCGGGGCTGGACATCGGCTTCGGCCCCCTCCTGATGGCGACGGTGGCGACGCTCGCGGTGGGCGTCTGGACGGAGGTGACGAGCACCATCGTCCTCGCGAACCTCTACGCCATCGGGTTCATCTTCGTCGTCCTCGGTCGGTCGGAGCTGTTCACCGAACACACCACGCTGGCGGTGATTCCGGTGCTCAACGGCGACGCCTCCGCCATGGAACTCGGCCGCCTGTGGGGCATCGTCTACGCCGGGAACGTCGCCGGCGCCGGCGTGTTCTCCGTCATCGCCGTCACCGTCGCCCCCTCGTTCGGCATCGTCGAACCGAGCGCGTTCGTCGAACTCGGCAAACAGCTCGTCGACCACCCCGTGGAGGCGAAGTTCACCGCCGCCATCCTCGCCGGGTGGCTGATGGGGCTGCTCTCGTGGCTGGTCTCCGCCGCCCAAGAGACCATCAGCCGGACGTTCTTCGTCTGGCTCGTCGCCACCACCATCGGTATCGCCCACCTGCCGCACTGTATCGCCGGCATCGTCGAGGTGCTCCCGGCGATGCTGTTCTCGCCCGAAATCGGGTTCGTCACGTTCGCGGAGTTCATGCTCGTCTCCACGGTGGGGAACGCCATCGGCGGAACCGTCTTCGTCGCCCTCCTGAAGTACGGTCACGTCGTCCGCGGCACGGCCGACACCTCTCGGTGACGCCGCGGCGACCCTAGGGTTAACTCCCGCGCCGTGCTATTCGGCGGCATGGCCCTCCGACTCCTCGAACGCCTCCGCGCGTTCGTCTCGGCGGACCGGGACGCGAACTCCGTCTGGGACGCCATCCCGCGGCGGCAGTACGACGGCCGCCACGCCGAGTCCGGCGGCATCGCGCGCGGCGAACAGGAGAAGGCGCTGAGCGACGTGAGTCGGCAGGCGGACGAGATAGACGACCGAACGCGGTAGCGGACCGGCGCCGCCCCCGAGCCGCTCCCCCTGCGACTCCGAGTGAGGTTTTTATAGTTGGAAATCTGACTAATGGTCGATGTACACGATGTCGAGCGACGACTTCACGATGCACACGAGCGACTGCGAGACGGTGGGCGGCGGGATGCCGGTGTCCAGCCTCCCGGACGAGGTGACCTCCCTGGACGATTTGGACTGCGAGTGCTGGGACGCGTTCGACTCGTTCGACGAAGTCGAGTGAGAAGCGCGGCGGCGTCGTCGTCGGTCGTTTACCTCAGGTCCCGTGGCTCCAACTCCCCATGTATTCGCGCTGTTGTTCGGAGAGCGCGTCTATCTCGACGCCTTCGGCGGCGAGTTTGATCTCGGCGACTTCCTTGTCCAACCCGTCCGGCACGTCGTGGACCCCCGCCTCGTAGTTGTCGCCGTTCTCGACGAGTTCGCGGACGCAGACGGCCTGCACGCCGAACGACTGGTCCATCACCTCGATGGGGTGGCCGAGGGCGATGGGCGAGGCGAGGTTGACGAGGCGCCCCTCCGCGAGCACGTTGATGCGGCGGCCGTCGTCCATCTCGTAGGCGCGGACGCCGTCGCGGGCGTCGTACTCCTCCGTCGCAAGGTCCGAGAGCGTGTCGAGGTCGATTTCGATGTCGAAGTGGCCCGCGTTCGAGAGGATGGCGCCGTCCTTCATCGCCTCGAAGTCCTCCTCGGTGATGATGTCCCGATTTCCGGTCGTCGTCACGAAGATGTCGCCTATCTCGGCCGCCTCCTTCATCGGCATCACGTCGTAGCCCTCCATGTGCGCTTCGAGGGCGCGGCGGGGTTCGACTTCGGTAACGACGACGTTGGCGTTCTGCCCGGACGCCTTCTTGGCGACGCCCTTCCCGCAGTAGCCGTAGCCGGCGACGACGACGTTCTTCGAGGCGAAGGAGACGTTCGTCGTCATGGCGATGTTAGCGAGGGAGGACTCGCCGGTGCCGTGGACGTTGTCGAACAGGCGCTTCATCGGCGTGTCGTTGACGGCGAAGACGGGGTAGTTCAGCGCGCCGTCCTCGTCCATCGCGCGGAGGCGGTGGACGCCCGTCGTCGTCTCCTCGCACCCGCCGACGATGGTGTCGATGAGTTCGGGGTGCTCCTCGTGGATGGCGAACACCATGTCCATCCCGTCGTCGACGGTGAGGGTGGGTTCGTGGTCGATGACCGACTCGATGGCCGCGTAGTAGTTGTCGTCGTCGACGCCGCGGACGGCGTAGGAGGTGATATCGTCGTTGGCGTCGAGGGCGGCGCTCACGTCGTCGTGCGTCGACAGCGGGTTGCAGCCGGTGATGGCGACTTCCGCGCCGCCGAGGGCCAGCAGTTCCACGAGGTTGGCCGTCTTCGCCTCGACGTGCATCGCCATCCCGATAACTTCACCTTCTAAGGGTTTCTCCGCCTCGAACTGCTCGCGGAGTTCCGTCAGGATGGGCATGTGCTGGAGCGCCCAATCCATCTTGCGTCGTCCCTCCTCGCGAGCGGCGTCGACGTCGTCGAGATGCTCGCTCACGGGGGCATAGTCACTCATGAGCGAGGATTTGGGGAGGCGATTCAAATCAGTACCGAACCGGCTTTTTCCTGACTCGCCGAACGGAGCGAGGCTCGATGGACGCAGAGCGTCCACCGATGGACCGAAAACGGGCCGCGACTCGCTCGCTCCGGAAGAACTCCGTTCGCTCGCCGCGGTACAGTTCCTCGAACGGGGCTATCGTCGCCGCAACGGGGTCGAGTCGGCTCGCGGTCCTTACTCCGCTCGCTCCACCAGCGACGCCGCCCGCTCTCTCGCCGTCTCCACGACTCGCTCCTCGTCCAGCGTCTGTACCTCTCTATCTTCCATCAGCACCCGCCCGTCGCAGACGGTGTGGCGCACGTCGGACCCGCGGACGGCGTAGGCGAGGTGGCTCACGACGTCGTGGGCGGGCGCGAGGTGCGGCGCGTCGAAGTCCACCACGATGAGGTCCGCCGCGCCGCCGACCTTGATCCGACCGCCGGGGAGGCCGATGGCGTCGGCGCTCCCCGCGGTGGCGGCGGTGACGGCGGCGGCGGCGGGGACGGCCGCGGCGTCGTCGGCGCCGAGTTTGCCTATCATCGCCGCGTCCCGCAGTTCGTCGAACACGTCGAGGTCGTTGTTCGAGGCGGCGCCGTCGGTGCCGATGCCGACGGTCACGCCCGCGTCCAGCATCTGCTGTACGGGCGCGATGCCGGAGGCGAGTTTCGTGTTCGAGGCCGGGCAGTGAATCACGCTCGTGCCGCGCGCGGCGAGGAGTTCTATCTCCTCGGCGTCGGTGTGGACGCCGTGCGCGACGAAGTCTTGTTCAGAAAGCATCCCGAGGTCGTCGGCGTACGACAGGGGGCGCTTCTCGTAGTCGTCGACGATGGGCGACACCTCGTCGGTCGTCTCGTTCGCGTGGAAGTGCAGCGGAATCCCCTCCTCGCGGGCCGTCGCGGTGGCCTCCCGCAGGAACTCCTCCCCCACCGTCGTCAGCGAGTGAGGCATGAACGCCGTCCGCACTCTCCCGTCGGCGGCGCCGTCGAACTCGCGGGCGACGCGGAGGCTCTCTTCGACGTCCTCGGCCGCGTCTTCGTCGTCTTTGGCGACGGTGACGACGCCGTGGCCGAGGCGGGCGCGCATCCCCGACTCCTCGACGGCGGCGGCGACTTCGGGCACCTCGAAGTACATGTCCGCGAAGGCCGTCGTCCCCGAGCGAATCATCTCCACGATGCCGAGTTCGGTGCCGGCGCGCACGTCCTCGGGTTCGAGGGCGGCCTCCGCGGGCCAGATGTCCTCGCGGAGCCACGACCCGAGCGGTTTGTCGTCGGCGTACCCCCGCAGCAGGGTCATCGCCGCGTGCGTGTGGGCGTTGACGAGTCCCGGCATCACCACGCCGCCCGCGGCGTCCAGCGTCTCGCCGTCGTACTCGGCCGCGATTTCCTCGCCCACGTCGTGGACGTTGCCGGTGTCCCGGTCGACGACCACGTCGGCCGCCTCGACGGAGCAGTCGGGCCGGAGCACCCGGCCGCCCGCGATGCAGAGCGCGTTCATGGACGGGCGTACCGACGGCGGGCGTATCACTCCATCGGGTTCCGCCGCGCCGACGTGTTCGCCGGCCGACTCGTGCGCCGAATCGCGCGACCCTATTTCGGCGCGTGGGAGGCCGTAGAGCGCCGAGAGAGCCGATTCCCGAACTCCGAGAATCGTGAACCCATCTTACCGTCGGAGCGGACCGAGTGTAGGACTAACACGTCGGCGCGTCCCCCGGCGCGCCGGTGGAGCGACAGATGACCGAAACACGAACTCAGATCCGCACGTACGTCGACTCGCACCCGGGCGTCCACTTCAACGGCCTCGTCCGTTCGCTGGACCTCGCACCCGGCCAGGTCCAACACCACGTCCGCCGCTTGGTCGAGGCGGAGGCGGTCGTCCGCGAGGAGTTCTACGGCCGGACGCACTACTACTCGCCCGGCCTCACCGAGTGGGAGCGCGCGACCGTCGCGCTCTACCACCGCGGGACCGCCCGCGAGGTGCTCGAAACCCTCCTCGAAGACGAGGAGGCGCGCCCGGCGGCCCTCGCGGAGAGACTCGGCGTCGCCCGGAGCACCTTAGAGTGGCACGTCGGCCACCTCGAAGCCGAGGGCGTCGTCGAGAAGGAGCGCGACATCAGAAACCGCGTGACGCTGGTGCTCGACCGGCCGGCCGCGACGGCGGCGCTGCTCTCCCGCCTCGACGCCGACGCGGTGGCGGCGACGGAGCGGAACGCCGACGTCGCCGGTCCGGGCGAGACGCCCGTGGACGCCGACTGAACCCGAACGGAGCGAAGCCCCCGCTGACGCCACCCCTCCCTCCCCGGACCCGTCCCGCTGACGCGACTCCCTCCTTCCTTCCGTCCGGCGCGAGCGAAAGGCGTAGGTTCCGCCGCCGAGACGGGGACGTATGCGTATCGCCGTGCCCAACAAGGGGCGCCTGCACGACCCGACCGTCGAACTCCTCGAACGCGCCGGCCTCCACGTGAAGAACGGGGCGAACCGGAAACTGTACGCCGACACCGTCGACCCCGAGGTGACGGTGCTGTTCGCCCGCGCGGCCGACATCCCCGAGTACGTCCGCGACGGCGCCGCCGAAGTCGGCGTCACCGGCCTCGACCAGATGCGCGAGTCGGGCCACGACCTCGAAGAACTCGTCGACTTGGAGTTCGGCTCCTGTCGGTTGGTCCTCGCGGCGCCGGAGGACGGCGACATCGCCTCGGTCGAGGACGTAGCGGGTAAGACCGTCGCCACGGAGTTCCCGACTATCGCCCGCGAGTACTTCGCCGAGAAGGGCGTCGACGCCGAGGTGGTCGAAGTCACCGGCGCGACCGAACTCACCCCGCACGTCGAGATGGCCGACGCCATCATCGACATCACCTCCACGGGAACGACGCTGCGCGTGAACCGCCTCGCCGTCGTCGACGAGGTGCTCGACTCGTCGGTGCGCCTGTTCGCGCACCCCGACGCCGTCGACGACCCGAAGGTCGAACAGTTGGTGACGGCCTTTCAATCAGTTCTCGCCGCCGAGGACAAGCGGTACGTGATGATGAACGCCCCCCGCGACCGACTCGACGACATCCGCGAGGTGCTCCCGGGCCTCGGCGGCCCGACGGTGATGGACGTAGCCGGCGACGACGCCGTCGCCGTCCACGCCGTCGTCGACGAGCGACACGTCTTCGAGGTGGTGAACGACCTGAAGGCGGTCGGCGCCTCGGGCATCCTCGTCACGGAGATAGAGCGACTGGTGGAGTAGCGGCGGACTCGGGGTCGGCGGAGACTCAGTCGCGCCAGCGCAGGTCCGGGACGAAGAGGCCGGGCGCGAGTCGCGCCTCGCCGTAGCGCCACCGGACGTAGGCGACGACGGCGACGGTCCCGACGACGACGGCGCTCATCCCGAGCAGTCCGGCCTCGGGGCCGAACGCGCCGCCGGTGAAGACGTCGGGACCGGTCTCCGCCGTGTCGACGACGTTCGCGTCGATTCCCAGTCCGCTGACCGCGAAGCCGTACACGCCGCCCTGAAACAGGTTCCACGTGATGTGCAGACCGATGGGGATGGCGAGTTCGTCGGTCAGGACGTACCCCGCGGCGAGAAAGATTCCCGCCAGCGAGATGCCGAGCGTGCTCACGAGCGTCGCGTTCGGGTTCTGGAGGTGCGCGAGGCCGAACACGACCGAAGAGACGAGAACCGCGACGCCGGCGGCGACGGCCCGGGAGGTGTAGCCCGCCAACCCCTCCGCGACGTTCGTGAGGAGGTAGCCCCGCGAGAGCACCTCCTCGCTCACGCCGACGGCGAGGAACGTGAGCGTCAGGAGGGCGAACCCGGCGAGGAAGCCGCGCGACCCGCCGGCGAACGTCCCCTCGACGCGGAACCAGCCGACCGAGACGCCGAGGACGAAGACGCCGGTCATGAGCGCCGCACCGAGAAGGAGACCGAAGCCGAGGTCGAGCCACCAGTCGCGGTCGAGGCCGAGTCCGAGGTCCGCGACGGTCCGCCTGTCGACGGCGACGGCGAGGCCGACGGCGACGAGGCCGGGGAGGAGGATGGAGGCGAAGGTGGCGACGAGGCCGTCGAGCGGTCCCGGTCCCCCGACAACGAAGGTGAGGACGAACCCGACGAGGACGATGGTGAGGAGGAGGAGAGCGACGCCGAGACCCAGTCGGACCGGGGCGCGCGGGCGTCGCTCCTCTCGGTTCCAGACGGCGCTGACGACCCAATTCCAGACGACGAGAAACCAGCTCCAAACGACGCCGAGAGCGGAGCGTACGGCGGACGGGAGGTTCACGTCGGCCGTTCGGACCGGCGGCGCAAGAAAGTGAGCGGTCGGTTCGCGTCGTCACCCCGGCGCCGACGCCCACAGCGCGAGGACGCCGTACAGCACCGTCCCGAGGAGGATGGAGACGACGACGTGGATGAAGGTGATGTACGCCGTCAGCCGTCTCGACTGGCCGTAGAGGTAGCTCACGGCGACGCCGTCGAGGAGAATCGCCAAGAGGATGCCGAGGAGGGGGTTCAGCCCGAACGCGGTGACGACGACGGCGACGGCGGCCGGGATGGGGCCGACGACGAAGGCGTACCGCACCGGGACGTCGCCGAGGACGTTTCTCGCCGCGATGTGCGCGGTCAGGGAGAGAAACAGCGCCAACGAGGCGAACGTGCCCGCGACGGCGACGGCGCTGCCGCCGGCGGTGCCGGACTGCAACGGAGTCAGGCGTATCGACATACCGGGGGCCACGGGCGCCGGCGACTTAGGCGCGTACATTCCGGTCGAAAGAAGAGACGGAGTTATCCGTCGTACAGGCCGAGGTCGCTGAGTCGGGAGACGATTTCGTCGACCGCTTCCTCGGCGTCGGAGGGCTGTTTGCCGCCCGTGATGACGAGTTTGCCCGACCCGAAGAGAAGCGCGACCACGTCCGGCGAGTCCAGACGGTAGACCAACCCCGGGAACTGCTCGGGTTCGTACTCGATGTTCTCCAATCCGAGACCGATGGCGATGGCGTTGAGGTTCAGATTGCGGCCGAGGTCGGCCGACGTGACGATGTTCTGCACCGTGATCTCGGGGTCGTCCTCGACGGGAATCTGGAGGGCGCGAAGCTTCTCGAACACGAGTTCGAGGCTCTCGTGCACGTCGTCGGTCGACTTCGCGCCGGTGCAGACGATTTTGCCTGAGCGAAAGATAAGCGCCGCAGATTTCGGTTCTTGCGTCCGGTAGACGAGTCCGGGAAACTGCTCGGGGTCGTAGTCCGCACCCTCGAGGTCCATCGCCACGCTCTGGAGATCGAGTTCCTGACCGATACCGGTCGAGGCGACGACGTTTTCGATGTTGATAGTATCCTTGGGGTCGGTCATGCGACGACTTAAATGACGATATAAAGGTTGAAAAAGGTTAGTGCAGTCACCGAGGCGGCGAGCGGCGGGCGCTCAGGACGCGGACGTTCTGTGCGGTCACGAGGGCGCCGACGGCCGCGACGAGCGCCGGAACGAGGGGACGGAACGGCGGCGCGTCGACGGAGAGATACCCCGCGGCGAAGCAGGCGAACGCGACGAGTTTGAGGGCCGCAAAGGAGACTGACGGCGGGAGCGGAACGACGTCGAACAGGCGGCGGACGAACGGGTTGCGCTCTCGCGCGCCGGGTCGCGTCACGGCGGCGACGGTGGTGACGTAGTCGCCGACGCCGTAGAGGGCGACGGCCGAGAGCCAGAGAGCGGCGTCCAGCGCCGGGACGGGGAGGGAGGGGACGGTGACCGGAAGCATGCCCGAGACGACTGCGTCCGGCGACTTATACGATACCCCCGGACGGGTCGCAGACGCCCGCGTCGACGGCCGGCGACGGCCCGAGTCGACACGCTGATACCCGCGGCCGGGAAGGTCCGAGCGTGTACTGCCTCGAACTCGCCGGGCAGGCCGGCGACGAACCGCTCGCCCGCCTCGAAGCCGAACGCGCCGCCGCCTCGGCCGTCGAGCGGGCCGCTCCCGGACTGGCGACGGCCCGCGGCGCCCGCCTCAACCGGGTGCCGACGCTCGCGTACACCCACCGCGTCTCGGAACTGCTCGGGCGAACCGACGCCGACGTGGAGAGCGCCGCCGCCCTCCTCTCGGCCGCCTCGTTCGAGAAAGAAGGAAGCGTCGCCGTCCGCGCCCGCGACGTGCGCTCCTCTTCGGGGGTGAGCGCCTCCGCCGCGGAGCGAGCGCTCGGCGGCGTCCTCGTCGACAGGGGGTTCGCGGTCGACTTGGACGACCCCGACAACGTCCTGTGCGCCCTCTTCTCGGAGGACACCTGCCTGCTCGGCTGGCGGGCCGCCGAGAGCGTCCGCGACTTCGGCACCCGCGCGCCCACCGACCGGCCGTTCTTCCAACCGGGGAGCATGAACCCGTTGGACGCCCGCGCGTACGTCAACCTCGCCGCCGGTCCCTCGTTACCGAACGCGACGGTGGTCGACCCGATGTGCGGCACCGGCGGCCTCCTCGTCGAGGCGGGTCTGGTCGGCGCGCGCGTCGTCGGCAGCGACGCCCAGTGGAAGATGGCCCGCGGGACGCAGACGAACCTCGCCGCGTACCTCCCCGACGCCGACTGGGAGGCGGTTCGCGGCGACGCCACTTCCCTCCCCCTCCGCGACGACTGCGCCGACGCCGTCGCGTTCGACGCGCCGTACGGCCGGCAGTCGAAGGTGGCCCGGCACGAACTCGCGGACCTGGTGGGCGGCGCGCTCTCGGAGGCGGCCAGAATCGCGCCGTCGGCCGTCGTCGTCGCGGACCGGTCGTGGGAGGCGGCGGCCGAGGACGCCGGGTGGCGCGTCGACGCTCGGTTCGAGCGCCGCGTCCACGGTTCGCTGGACCGGCACGTCCACGTGCTGTCGCGGGTGTGAGTCGGCGGCCGGGTCAGGCGAACGTGTCCCGCAGTCTGCGGCCCCGGGCGGCCCACGTCTCCGTTCCCGGCCGAGTCGCGAGGACGCCGTCGACGCCCGCGGTGCCGACGGCCGCGGCGACCGCCCGCGATTTGACCGGCCACGCGTACACGTCCATCCCCTTCGCCTTCGCTCGCTCGACGATATCGGTGCCGAGGCAGAACGACCAGTGGACGTTCACCCGAGCGCAGTCGAGCAGTTCGGCGGTGTGTAGGTTCCTGTCGAGTCGGACGTCGAAGTTGTACGCCAGTTCCACCTTCTCGGACGCCGACCGGGCCTCCCAGAGCGTATCCGAGTAGAAGGAGGTGAGCACGGCGTCGTTCTCCACCGCGTCCGTCGCGTCGAGGACGTCGTCGACGAGGCCGGGTTCCTTCAGGTCGACTTCCACGGTGATGTGCGAGGGGATGGCCGCTAACGCCTCCTCGAACGTCGGGATACCGTACTCGGACCCGGCGACGGAAACCGACGCCAGCGTCTCGACGGAGTAGTCGGCGACTCGACCCGACATGTCGGACACCAAGCGTAGGTGGCTGAAGTGACTGGCGACCAACTCCCCCGACCCGCACCGTCGGACGTCCACCTCGATGGCGTCGGCCTCTCGACTCGCGTTCTTGGCGGCGAACGCGGTGTTCTCGGGGTATCGGTCTCCGAATCCGCGATGGGCGATGACTTTCATCACCGACAACGAGGAAATCGAGCGAAAGAAAACCTACGGCTGAACCGCCCGACGGCGACGACGCGGTCAGGCGGCCCGCCGCCCGTCGCCGTACCGTCGATAGACGTAGTACGACAGCGTCGGCACCGAGACGACGAGGGCGGGGGCGAAGACGGCCCCGGCGAGGTGTGCGAGACCCGCGAGCGTCCACGCGAGACTCGGCGTCCGGGCCGCCGGTTCCGTCTTGCGAAGCGTCCGCACGTCCAGAGCGAGACAGACGAGGACGACCAGAGCCGCGAGGATACCGAGCCACGAGGCGAGCGTAACGAGGACGAAGGAGCCGAGCGCCGTCCCGGCCTGCACGTCGGCGTTCGCCGGGGCGACGGCCGGGTCGCCGCCGGCGGAGACGGACGAGACGAACAGGAACAGCGCGAGATACTGGACGGCCGTCGTGAGGACGACGCCGGGGAACAGGGCGACGCCGTACCACCATCTGGAGGGACTGGACACGCCGGAGCCTCGTTCGCCGACCGAGATAACGTTAGCTACTCGTCACGTCGCGCGACCACCGACTCGCCGGCCCGCAGTCCGTCGCCCACCTCGACGGTCACGTCCTCCGAGTCGTAACACGGCGGCAGGAGTACGTCCGCGCGACTGCCGAAGTCGATGTGTCCGATTCGACAGCCCCGAGAGAGAGTCTCGCCCTCCTCGACGTACGGGTGGATGCGCCGGGCGAACGCGCCCGCGATGAGCGACAGTTCGGCCGGTCCCTCCGGCGTCGACACGTCGACGTCCACCCGCTCGTTTCGCTCCGACTCCTTCGAGAACGCCGGGCGGTGCGCCCCCGGGCGGTGGGTGACTCTGTCCACCCGGCCGTCGAACGGCGCGCGGTTGACGTGCACGTCGGTGACGTTCATGAACACTCCAATTCGCACTTGTTCGCCCTCCTCGCGGACGACGGAGACGCGGCCGTCGGCGGGGGAGACGACGCCCGGCGCGGACGGGGTTCGCTCCGGGTCGCGGAAGAACCAGAGGACGAACCCGCCGAGGAGAAGCGAGAGGGCGGAGAGCGGCGGCGCCAGGACGGCGAGGGGAATCGCCGCGAGGAACGCCGGGAGCGCGAACCGACGGACGCCGGGCGCGTAGCGCATCAGACGGTCCGCTCCCGGTTCGGTTCCTCGTCGAGTTCGCGCTGTCCGGTCGCCCACGCCGACAGCAGGTGCGTGAGGTGGAGTCGGTCGTCCAGTCCCTCGGCGAGGTCCAGGTCGGCCGCGCCGGCGAGGCGATGCAGGCGAACCACGTCCCCCTCTCCGAACTCCTCGGGGTAGGTATCCGCGACGCGCAGGAGGTCCTGAAGCAGTTCCTGTCCGTCGAAACCCTCGTCGTCCAAGAGCGTCGTGAGCGACTTGCGCGCGTCCTTCAGGTCGCCGTCGCGGGCCGTCTCCAGAACGTCCTTCAACTCCTCGTCGTGGCCGACGTCCGAGAGGGCGGCCTGTGCGGATTCCGTCGTTATCTCGCCGTCGCCCTCGACGGCGGCGCTCTGGGCGGCCAAGATGGCCTCGCGGAGGTCGCCGTTCGCCTTCGAGGCCACGATGTCCAGCGCCATCGCCTCGTACTCGACGCCCTCCGCCTCGGCGACGTCGCGGAGGACGGCCGTCGTCTCCTCCGTCGAGGGGGCGCGAACCGGGACGGGGAAACAGCGCGAGCGAATCGGCGGGATGAGTTTCGTCGGTTGCCGGGTCGTGATGACGAACTGCGTCGTGCGGTGGTGCTTCTCCATCACGCGGCGGAGCGCCTGCTGGAAGTCCTCGCGGATGTGCTCGGCGTTGTCGAGGAGGATGGTCTTGTAGTCGCCGGAGACGGGGGCGTAGCCCGCCGACTCCTTCAGCACGCGGCTTATCATGTCGCGCTTGGCCATCCGGCTCCGTCCGGTGAGAAACTGCTCGAACCGCGGGTCGGTCCGAATCTGCTTTTTCGTCCGGGAGAAGAAGTCGGCGACGTTTATCTCGACGAGGTCGTTGTCCGGGTCGTCGTGCGCCTCGCGGGCGAGCGCTCGGACGGCGGCCGTCTTGCCGACGCCCGGCGGCCCCTGCAGCAGGAGGTTCATCGGTTCGTCCACCGTGCGGCCCAGTCGGTCGCGGACCTCCGATTGGGGCAGGTCCGACAGCGACGGGGCGTGCGCGTCGGTCCACAGGGGCGCGTCCATCGGACTCGCCTAGCCGCCGGAGCGTAAGAAACCCTACGTCTCCCGCTCGAGAGACTCGCGCTCGCGTTCCTCCCGTTCCCGCTCCTCGCGCCGTCTATCCGCTCGCTCCCGCGCGTTCTCGGGCGTATCCGTCTCCAGCAGCACTTCGAGTTTGCGCTCGAACTGCTCGTCGGAGAGGTCGCCGCGGGCGTAGCGGTCGCGGAGGCTGTCGAGGGCGTCGGCGACGGAGTCGTCCTCGTCGGCGGCGCGTTCGGCCCGGGTTCGGACCTCGGATTCGGGCGGCACCGCCGGCTCCGAATCCCTCCCGTACCGCGATTCGAGCACGGCGACGATGGGGACGACGACGGCGAACCCGATGGCGAAGATGGCCCAGAACGGACCGATGGGGACCAGTCCGAACAGCGACGCTAACCCGAGACCGAGAACGAGAAGCGAGGCGATGCCGGCCCAACTGTCGTCCTCTTCGTCCTCGTCCCACCAGTCGGTCCACGACTCCCCGTCGTCGGAGGCGTCTCCCTCTCCATCTCGGCGTCGGCGGTGCATGGGGGTGATATTCGCTTTCAAACCGCAAAAGCGTGCGTCCCGGCCGGGCGATTCGACACGCGTTTACCCCGTCACCCTCTCTGTCGTCACATGTCGATTCGCGTGACGTTCCTCGGAACCGGCGGCGCGGTGCCGACGACCGAACGGGGTCCGAGCGCCCTCCTCGTCAACCGCGAGGGCGAGCGGTTGCTGTTCGACTGCGGCGAGGGCACCCAGCGGCAGATGATGCGCTTCGGGACGGGCTTCACCGTCTCGCACCTGTTCGTCACGCACCTGCACGGCGACCACGTCCTCGGCATCCCGGGCCTGATACAGACGTGGGACTTCAACGACCGCGAGGAAGCGCTCGCGATACACGCCCCGCCGGGGTCGAAGCGGCACCTCCGGAGCCTCGTCGAGGCCGGCGGCTACCGACCGGGATTCCCCGTCAACATCCACGAGGTGAAACCCGGCACCGTCGCCCTCTCCGGCGACGACTACGAGGTTCGGACGTTCGAGACCGAGCACAGGAACGTCCGCTCGATGGGCTACGCGCTCCTCGAAGACGACCGACGGGGGCGGTTCGACAGGGAGCGAGCCGAGGAACTCGGCGTCCCCGTCGGTCCGGCGTTCGGCCGCCTGCACGAGGGCGAGGCGGTCGAACTGGACGACGGCACCGTCGTCCGGCCCGAACAGGTCGTCGGCGACGCTCGGCCCGGTCGGAAACTCGTCTACACCGGCGACACGCGCCCCGTCGACGCCACCGTCGAGGCCGCCGACGAACCGGACCTCCTCGTCCACGACGCGACGTTCGCCTCCGACCGCGCCGACCGGGCGCGCGGTACCGGCCACTCGACCGGGAGGGAGGCCGCCGAAATCGCCGCGCGCGCCGGGGCGAAGCACCTGGCGCTGACGCACATCTCCTCGCGGTACGCCGGCGACGCCTCCCCCATCGAACGCGAGGCGCAGGCGGCGTTCGACGGCGAGGCGTTCGTCCCCGACGACGGCCAGAAGTTCGAGGTGCCGTACCCCGACGGCGGCGGCGACACCGAGGGCGGGAGCGAGTAGCGAGACACGGACTCGCACGCTCACCGTAGCCTTTTGTCCGAAGCCGACGCAGCAGGTCGTATGGCGGGGGTTCCCTTCCACCTCGTGGACGTGTTCGCCGAACGGCGCTACGCCGGCAACCAACTCGCCGTCGTCGAGAGTCGCGGGTCACTGAGCGACGAGGAGATGCTCGACATCACTCGGGAGATGAACTACTCGGAGACGACGTTCGTCGAGGGCGACCCCGTCGACGGCGCGTGGCCGGTGCGCATCTTCACGCAGAAAGAGGAGATACCGTTCGCCGGCCACCCGACGCTCGGCACCGCGGCGGTCCTCCGGGAGCGGTTCGGCGCCGGCGACGACGTGACCCTGCGCCTCGGCGCGGGCGACATCCCCGTCGAGGTCCGACCCGACGGCAGCGAGGGAGCCGAAGCCTACTGGATGACGCAGAACGCCCCCGAGTTCGGCGCGGAACTGGAGCACGCCCGTCTCGCCCGCGTGCTCGGACTCGACGAGGGCGACGTGGACCGCGAGTGGCCCGTACAGGTCGTCTCGACCGGTCTTCCCTCGATTCTGGTTCCGCTGACGGGCCGCGACGCACTCGGACGGGTGGACGTCGACCGGACGGCGTACCACGCCCTCTACGACGAGACGGGCGTCGAGAACGTCTTCCCGTTCTGCGCCGACCCGCGCGAGGACGACCACCACCTCGCCGCGCGGATGTTCTCGCCCGGTCACGGTCTGTACGAGGACCCCGCGACCGGCAGCGCCAACGGGAACCTCGCTGGCTACCTCGCCCGGCACCGCTACTTCGGCGACGGCGAAGTGGCCGTCTCCGTCGAACAGGGGTACGAGATGGGTCGACCCTCGGTTCTCCACCTCGAAGCCGAGGACGGCGAGGAGGTCAGCGTCCGCGTCGGCGGGCGCGTGGAGTCCGTCGCCGAGGGGGAGTTGCTGTAGTCAGTCCAGGCAGTCCGCGCAGTAGCGGTTCGTCCCGTCGTCGAGGAGGACGAGGGGAACGCCCAGAACGACGAACTCGCGGACGTAGCGGCGCGTCGTCGTCGCGGGCGCGCCGCAGTCGACGCAGGCGGCGTCGCCGCTCTCGGCCGGCGAGTCCAGCAGTCGGGTGCGGGTCCCCAAAGTCGTCCGCGCGTAGGCGGCCTCGCGAGTCAGCAGGTACGCGAACCCGCCGAGGACGGCGAGGCTCGCGAACGGGAGGACGACCCGTCCGGCGGGCGTCCGCGCGAGGGCGCCGACGGCGGCGAAGACGGCGAACAGGGCGACGGCGAGCAGCAGTCCGTCTCGGGACGCCATCTCAGGCGCTCGCGGTGGTCGTCGAACCGCTCGAATCGCCCGACTCGCTCGAACCGCTCGCGGACGAACTCGACCCCGAGGTGTCCACCGTCACGTTCGCCGCGTCGCCCGCGTTCGACCCCGGCTCTATCGACCGGACGAACTGCGGGTAGCCGCCCTCGCCGACGGGGATGTACACCGTGTCGGTCTCGTCGAGTTTGTCGATGTACTTCTGCGTCAGGATGCGCTGGTCGAGCGACTGCGAGATGATGCGGTTGGCGTCGGCCTCCCCCTGCGCGGCGATGCGCTTTCGGTCGGCTTCCAGTTTCTCGACCTCTAACTCGTCCTGCTTCTGCTGGCGGCGCTGCTCGGTTATCTCCTTCTGCTCGACGGCCTGGGCGTACTGCGCCGGCAGTTCGACGTTGCGAATCTGGACGGCCTCGAGGATGAGGCCCGCCTCGGCGAACTCCGCGCCCAGTTCCCGTTCGGCGGCCTGCTTCAGCCGCGTTTGTCCTTCACCCGTGTAGATGTCCGTGACGGGGAGGCGGCCGGCCTCGGTTCGGAGCACCGACCGAATCGAGGGCCGAATCAGGCGCTCCTCGGCCGACCCGAGCGTCCGGTACTGCTGGTAGAACGTGACGGCGTTCCCGGCGTCGACGCGGTAGCGGATGGTCACGTCGATGTCGGTGCGGAGGCCGTCCTCCGTGAGGACGGTGATGGCGTCGTCGCGCCCCGCCTCGGCGCCCTCGCCCGACTGCGAGGACATCGTGTAGGACTGCGGGCGGACCGAGAGGGACGTGGTGGACTGCGAGACGGGGTTGACGAAGTGCGCGCCGGGGCCGAACACCTCGCCCGTCGTCGCGCCCCACTTCTTCACGACTTTGACGTTCCCCTCCTCAACGGGTTCCCAGGCGAGGAGGCCGGCCACCGGGGCCGCGAGGAGGAGGAGGGCGATACCGCCGACGAGAGCCATCCGCGCCAGCGACTGCGGCGACGCGGAGGGCGGCGAGATGTCTGCGCTCACGAACGAACTCCGCCCTCCGGGGATATGTTAGTATCGAATCAAATGTTCGGAGAGAGTCGACCGTCGAGGAAAACTCGCCCGGCGTGGGATTCATATCCACACACGACCAACCGTCGTCCGTGAACGACCGGACGAGCGCACTCGACTCTCTCGTCTTCGGCGTGGACATCCAGAGCGGCGACGTGCGCGGCGACGCCCCCTCGTACGCCGTCGTGGCCTTCGACGGCGAGAACATCGACCGAGACGTGGTCTCACACCGGAAGCTTCGGCGACTCGTCGAACGGGAGCGGCCGGCCATCCTCGCGACCGACAACATGTACGAGTTGGCCGCCGACAAGGACGAACTCGTCCGCTTCCTGCGCTCGCTCCCGGCCGAGACGAAACTCGTGCAGGTGACCGGAGCCGAGCGCCCGGAACCGCTCTCCCGGGTGGCCTCCCGCCACGGCGTCCCCTACGGGAAGAAACCGATGAAGGAGGCGGAGGCGGCCGCCCGACTCGCCGCGGTCAACGTTGGCTACGAGGTGTCCGCCTTCACCAACACCACGACGCTGAAGGTGTCTCGGGGGCGCTCGACGGGGAAGGGCGGGTGGAGTCAGGACCGCTACACCCGCCGCATCCACGGCTCCGTGAAGCGCCGGAGCCGCGAGGTCGAGGACCGACTGAAGCAGGCGGGATTGGAGTACGACGTCAACGTGACGGAGAAGTACGGCGGCTACTCGAACGCGGTGTTCACTATCGAGGGGCGTCCGTCCGACATCCCGGTTTCGAGCGGCCGCGCTGGCGACACGCGGGTCGAGATAGACAGAGAGCGGCGCGACGGCATCGAGTTCGAACCGCTCGTGAAGCGCCGCGACCACGTCATCGTCGGCATCGACCCCGGGACGACGACGGCGGCCGCGGTCATCGATTTGGACGGGAACAAACTCGACGTCCACTCGACGCGCACCGCCGACACCGCCGACGTCATCGAGTGGCTCATCGAACGCGGCCGGCCGGTCATCGTCGCCGCCGACGTGGAGCCGATGCCCGAAACCGTCGAGAAGTTCCGCCGGAGCTTCGACGCCGCCGGGTGGGAACCCGAGAAGGACCTCCCGGTCGACGAGAAACTCCACCGCACGCGCGACGCGGGGTACGAAAACGACCACGAACGAGACGCCCTCGCGGCGGCGCTGTTCGCCTTCGACGCCCACGAGGACCAGTTCGAACGCATCTCGCGGAAGGTGCCGCCGAACATCGAGCGCGGCGAGGTCATCTCCCGCGTCGTCGCCGGCGAGGAGTCCGTCGAGGCGGTCCTCCGGGAGATGACCGGCGACGACGGCGGAGAGGAAGAGGAGGAGTCGACGCACGAGGAGCGCGAACTCACGGAGGAGGAGAAGAAGATAAAGCGGCTTGAGCGCCGCGTCGAACGCCTCGAATCGCACACCGAGAGCCTCGAATCCACCGTCGAGGAGAAGGATGAGACCATCGAGAAGTACAAAGATGAACTCTCGGAAGCCAAGCGCGAGGAGCGCCGAGAGGCCCGCGAACGACGGGAGGTCCAGCGTCTCGAACGCGACAACGGCCGCCTCGAACGGGAACTGGCGTCGCTGGAGGAGGAGAACGAGGAGCTATCGAACAAGCTCGAACGCCTCAAGCGCCTCTGGAAACTCGACCACTCGAACTTCGCGGACGTGAACACGAACAAGAACCTCGTCCCCGTGAAGGTCGTCGAGCAGTTCACCAAGGACGCCATCGACAGCGCGGACGAGGCGTACGGCCTCTCGACGGGCGACGTGGTCTACCTCCGGGACGCCTCCGGCGCGGGTCGGTCGACGGCCGAGCGACTCGCGGAGACGAACCCGCGGGCGGTCCTGCGGACGGGCGGCCTCTCGGACGCGGCCGACGAGGTGCTGTTCGAGCACGGGATACCCGTCGGCCCGGCGGCGGACGTGACGATGCAGGAGATAGACGAACTCGCCGTCGCCCGCGAGGCGGACGTCGGGGCGGTCATCGACGACTGGGAGCGACGCGCCGAGGACAGGCGGAAGGAAGAGCAATCGGAGATGGTCGACCGAATCATCTCCGAGCACCGGGCCGAGACGCGCAGCGAGGGTCGCTGACGCCGATTCGGGCCGGAGCGCGGACCGTCGGGCGTCGGCCGTCTCCGCGGCACCCACCGCGACGGGGGAGTCGAAACCGAGGTCGGAGCCCGCAACCGGGGACGCCGACTCGTCCCTGCTCCCCGTCGGAGAAACGCCGCGCGAGGTAATAACGTACGTCGGTGCCGCGGAGTCCCGAATCTTTCGCGAAGGGAGCTTACCCGTTCGCTCTCACTCGGTCGAGGACCATCCCGACGAGGAGGTAGAGGACCGCACCCAGAATCGGGAGGACGAACGCCAGTCCCGTCCACGCGAGGACGGCGTCGCGCCCGTTGGCGCGGGCGTGGAAGTACACCCGCGCGGGAACGAGCACCTGGAAGACGACGAAGAAGAGCGCGAACCCGATCAGGTAGCCGATTTCGCCCCACCCGGAGACGGCGACCCACATGACCACCAGCGGCACGAACGCCGCGAGGACGAGGAGCGCGAGGAGCGACAGCGGTGAACGCGTAGCCATCTCTCGGAGCTAGCGGCGGTGCGGTGATGAGGGTTTCTCTTCCCCCGTTTCGTCGGGTGCACTGCGGCGCGTCGTACCCGCGAGAACCCGATGCCGACGAAACGGCTCTCGTTCTATACGAGACCCGCACCGACGGCGAGGGCGGCGACTCCGACGACGGCCGCGACGGCGGCGCCGAGGTACGCGTACCTGTACTGGCCGAAGGAGTCCGCGAGTTCCGCCTCGGATTTGTCGGAGATGATAAACTGGCCGTCGTCGGGCGGCGTGACGACGACGTCCTCGGGTTTCAGGGGACGCGTCGCGTTCTCGACGGCGCGGGACCGGCCGAGGAGGTAGATTTCGTCGCCCGGACCGAGCGTCCCCTCGTAGTAGCGTCGCTCGCCGTGTTCGTTCCCGACGTCGAGGACGTTGGTGATCGAATCGGTCTGCGTCGAGAGTCCCGCCTCGCCGCGGACGAACTCCGCGATGCGCTCCGGGGGTTCGCTGTCCGGCGGGACGCTGGTCTCGACGGAGAAGCCGTCGAGCGGTGCGAGAACGTTGTCTGCGGTCACGCCCGTCGAGAGGAGTCGGTCGACGTCGACCGCCCCCACCTGGATGTCGTGAATCCCGGTGCCGGAGGACGCGTCGTTCACGTGGTCGCCGACGTCCACGCGGACGCGCCCGGTTCCGTCGTCGAGTTCGAAGGGGGTCGCGTAGACGCCCGTGGCGCGCGTCTCCCACATATCGGACCCGCCGCGCTCGTCCCACTCCTCGACTTCCCACGCCGAGAGCACGCTCTGCGCCCCCGTTATCGGAGCGTCGAACGGGTCGCTGGCGCGGACGGTCCCCTTGAGTTCGACGAGGCCCTCGCTTTTGATGTCCCGTACGTCGGTCGTCTCGGTGTCGCCGACGAGGGCGCTCCTGCGGTGTTGACGGCGACCGTAGACGCCCGCGAAGGCCGCGACGACCAGTAGGACGGCGCCGACGGCGAGTAGTAGGGTGGACATGTCTCGAACGCGTGTCGAGTCAATCCGCTGCCATAAGAGAGTGTTCAATCGGCGCGCGACCGGCCGCGTAGTTCCGACGCGGGAAGGCTAACTTCGCTCGCCGCAGCGCCGTCCGCGCGGTTCCAGAAGTCATATCCTCCCCCCCGGACACGAAGGGGTATGGACGCGTACGACCTGATCACCCGGAACGCCGCCGAGGTGGTCACGGAGGACGAGGTACGTTCGTTAGCCGAGGACCCCGACGGGAAACGGGCCTACGTCGGCTACGAACCCTCTGGCGTCCTCCACATCGGTCACATGCTGACGGCGAACAAACTCATCGAGTTGCAGGAGGCCGGCTTCGAAATCGTCGTCCTCCTCGCGGACGTCCACGCCTACCTCAACGGGAAGGGGACGTTCGAGGAGATTCGCGAGACGGCCGACCGGATGCGCGAGCAGTTCGTCGCCTACGGCCTCGAGGAGTCGGACACCGAGTTCGTCCTCGGGTCGGAGTTCCAGTTGGACGAGGAGTACACGCTCGATTTACACGCCCTCGAACTGGAGACGAACCTCTCGCGGGCCGAGCGAGCGATGGCCGAGATACAGAGCGGCGACACTGCGACGGTGGCGCAGGCCGTCTACCCGCTGATGCAGGCGCTGGACATCGTCTACCTCGACGTTGACCTCGCCATCGGCGGGATGGAACAGCGCAAGGTGCACATGCTGGCGCGCGACACCCTGCCGAGCATCGGCGCGGACGCGCCGACCTGTCTGCACACGCCGCTCATCGCCGACCTGTCGACGGGCGTCGGCAAGATGTCCTCCTCCGCGGGCGTCTCCATCTCGATGGAGGACTCGGAGGAGGAACTCCGCGAGAAGGTGAACAAGGCGTACTGCCCGCCGTCGCGGGACCCCGAACCCGACGGCGACGGGAACGACCGGGACAACCCGGTGCTCCAGATTTTCGAGTACCACGTCTTCCCCCGCTTCGGCGAAGTCGTCGTCGAACGCCCCGAGCAGTACGGCGGCGACCTGGAGTACGGCGACTACGAGTCGCTGGCCGCCGATTTGGACTCGGGCGAACTCCACCCCGCCGACGCGAAGGGGGCGCTGGCGGAGTACCTGAACGAACTCGTCGCGCCGGGCCGCGAGAAGATCCGACAGCAGCGCTCGTAGACCCGAACGTCCCTTTCCGGTGCACAAAGCTTCTCGGACCGTCCGCTCCCGCCTCGAACCGTGATGAGCGACGGCCGGACGGACGGCGCGGAGTCGATACGGGTCGAACGCGGCCGCGAGGCGACCGACGAACTCGCCGTCGACACATACCGGCGCGAGGGCGTCGAGGGCGCCCCCGTCGTCGTCTTCGTCTACGGCGGCGCGTGGGAGTCCGGCGCGCGCGGGCAGTTCGCGCGGTGGGCGTTGGACGCCGCCGGACGCGGTCCGGCGAGCGAGGGCTTCGCCGCCGTCGAAATCGAGTACCGACCGAGCGACGAGGCGACGTTCCCCGCGCAGATACGCGACGTGCGGGCGTGCCTGTCGTGGGTCCGAGAGAACGCCGAGCGGTTCGGCGGCGACCCCGACCGGGTGGCCGTCGTCGGCCACTCCGCGGGCGCGCATCTGGCGCTACTCGCGGCGCTGGCGCCGGAAGGTCCGTTCGGCGGCGAGTACGACCCCGAACCGACCGTTCACGCCGCCGTGGGAATCAGCGGCCCGTACGACCTGCGCGCCGATTCCGACGAGGACGGCGTGGTGCGGCGGTTCCTCGGCGGGAGCGTAGAGGAGATTCCGGAGCGGTACGCGGCGGCGTCGCCGGTTACGCACGTCGCCGCGGACGCGCCGCCGACGTTCCTCCTGCACGGCGAGGCGGACGGGACGGTGCCCGTCGAGTCCTCCGAGGAGATGGCGGCGAAACTGGAGGAGGCGGGGGCGACGACGAGACTGCGGACCGACGCGGGGGCCGACCACGTCTACCTGCACTCCTCCTACTGGTACCCCGAGATTCGTGAGTCGGTGTTCTCGTGGCTCCGCGAGACCCTGTAATCACGGTTCACATCATCCCGAACGCGCCCATCGCCGACTGGATGAGGCCGGAGGCGACGAGGCCGAGACCGGCGATGACCAGGGCGAGGCCGGCGGCGACGACGGGGGAACTGTAGGCGACGAGCGCGATGCCGACGACGAGGAGAACGACGCCCGCGATGCCTTTCGTACCGAGTTTGTCGAGCATACCGCCGCTCGCCGCGACAGTCACCTAAACGTACCGTTCCGGGACGCGAACGAACGGGCGGTTTTAAACGAAGCGAGGACCAATGCGACCCCATGAGCGACAACGAAAACGCGGGTCAGCGCGACCTGCGGATGCCCGAGGGCGACGAGGTGTTCGCTGTCGTGGAGGAGATGCTCGGGGCAAACCGCATCAAGGTGCGCTGCGCCGACGGCGTCGAACGGACGGCCAGAATCCCCGGCCGGATGCAAAAGCGCATCTGGATTCGGGAGGGCGACGTCGTTCTCGTCGACCCGTGGGACTGGCAGGACGAGAAAGGCGACGTGGAGTGGCGCTACGAGAAGGCCGAGGCCGACCAACTCCGCGACGAGGGCCACATCGCCTGAATTCGCGACCCGTCTCTCGCCTCTTTTCCTCCCCCTCCCCGCCGGCGCGGCGACCTGTGGGGTTTTCAGGGTCCGTCCCGTACGTCGACGTAGATGACCGAGAGCGACGAGTTCGGCCTCATCGCGCCGGACGAGGCGGACACGCCGGGAGACGAGTGGGAGGAGATAGACGTCTCCGACACGGAAGCCGACCGCATCGCCCGAAAGCGCGACCGCGAGTTCGACGACTTCCGGAAGCGTCTGAAGGACGCCGACCAGTTCAAAGTCGAGCAGTCGGTGTTCGACGACGCGACGTTCGCCGCCATCTACAAACTCGTTCAGGACGGCCACGTCGAGGCGTTCGGCGGCCCCATCTCGACGGGTAAGGAGGCGAACGTCTACGAGGCCCTCGGCCCCGACGACACCGACGTCGCGATCAAAATCTATCGGATAAACGCCTCGAACTTCCGCCACATGCGCGACTACCTCGAGGGCGACCCGCGCTTCGAGGGCATCGGCAACGACAAGAAGCGCGTCGTCCTCGCGTGGACGCAGAAGGAGTTCGCCAACCTCTCGCGCGCCCGCCGGGCCGGCGTTCGGGTACCGGAACCCATCGCCGTCGAGCGCAACGTCCTCGTGATGGAACTCGTGGGGTTGGTCGAAGACCGGGCGCGCAGACTCGCGGAGGTGAACGTCGAAAACCCCGAAACGGCCTACCAAGTCGTCCGCGAGTACATGCGACGGCTCTACTCCGCCGGCCTCGTCCACGGCGACCTCTCGGAGTACAACATGATCATCCACGACGGCGAACTCGTCGTCATCGACCTCGGGCAGGCCGTCACCGTCCACCACCCGAACGCCGACGAGTTCCTGCGACGGGACTGCCGCAACGTGGCGAAGTTCTTCTCGCGGCAGGGCACCGACACCTCCTCCGCCGACCTGTACGAGTTCGTCACCGACGCGGAGGCGGACCCGACGGGCGACCCCGAAGTCGAGGGCCGCGAGGCCGGCGGGGGGAACTGACTCGGAACCACTACGACGCCACGAGACGCGCCCGCACGGCCCGAACCGACGGAAAAACTCTTAAACCGCTTCGTCGGATAGCGAGGGGTATGCAACACGTGAAGGTCCCGCAGGACCGTATCGGCGTCCTCATCGGCGAGGGCGGCGAGACGATGCGCGAGATAGAGCGTCGGGCCGAGGTTCGTCTGGATATCGACTCCGAAACCGGCGCCGTCGCCATCGACGAAGTCGGGGACCCCGTCGCGGGGATGCTCGCGCCCGACATCGTCCGCGCGGTCGGTCGCGGGTTCACGCCCGAAGCGGCGCTCTCGCTTCTCGACGACGACATGCGGACGTTCGAACTCATCGACTTACAGCAGCACACACGAAACAAGAACGACCTCCAGCGACAGAAAGGCCGACTCATCGGCGAGAACGGCCGGACGCGCGAACTGATGGAGGAACTGTCGGGCGCGGAAGTCGTCATCCGCGGCACGACGCTCGGCATCATCGGCCAACCCGAGGAGGTGGAGGCCGTCCGCCGCGCCACGGGAATGCTCCTCGACGGCGCGCCGCACGGCGCCGTCTACTCGTTCCTCGAACGCAAACACAACGAACTGACGCGAGACTTCGACGTTCAGCCCTCGGACTAACCCGTCGACCGACGGGGTCCGACGACGACCTTCTGCCGTCCCCCGTTCTGCCCCTTTTAGACTCCCGGCCGGGCCTCGAAAATAGTATATATAGGCATGTTTTCGTGCCACGTCCTATCATGCAAATAGCGGCCCCGTACCCCGGTTTTGTCGAGCGCGGTGAGAAACTTTTTTATAGAATCGCAAACAACCAATCGGCTGAATATGTCTCAGCGAATGCAGCAGGGACAGCCCATGATCATCCTGGGCGACGACTCCCAGCGCACACAGGGGAAGGACGCGCAATCGATGAACATCTCGGCCGGCAAGGCCGTGGCCGAGTCCGTCCGGACCACGCTGGGTCCGAAGGGTATGGACAAGATGCTGGTCGACAACTCCGGCGAGGTCGTCGTCACGAACGACGGCGTGACGATCCTCAAGGAGATGGACATCGACCACCCGGCGGCGAACATGATCGTCGAAGTCTCCGAGACCCAGGAGGACGAGGTCGGAGACGGCACGACGACCGCCGTCGTCATCGCCGGCGAACTGCTCGACCAGGCCGAGGAACTCATCGAGCAGGACGTCCACGCGACCACCATCGCGCAGGGCTTCCGCCAGGCCGCCGAGAAGGCCAAGGAAGTACTCGAGAACGAGGCCATCGACGTATCGAAGGACGACCGCGAAACGCTCGTCAAAATCGCCTCGACGGCGATGACGGGTAAGGGCGCGGAGTCCGCGAAGGACCTCCTCGCCGAACTCGTCGTGGACGCCGTGCTGGCCGTCGCCGACGAGGACGGCGTCGACACGGACAACGTCTCCATCGAGAAGGTCGTCGGCGGCTCCATCGACAACTCCGAACTCGTCGAGGGCGTCATCGTCGACAAGGAGCGCGTCGACGAGAACATGCCCTACATGGTCGAGGACGCCAACGTCGCGCTGTTCGACGGCGCCCTCGAAGTCCGCGAGACGGAAATCGACGCCGAAGTCAACGTCACCGACCCCGACCAGCTTCAGCAGTTCCTCGACCAGGAGGAAAAACAGCTGAAGGAGATGGTCGACAAGCTCGTCGACGTCGGCACCGACGTCGTCTTCGTCGGTGACGGCATCGACGACATGGCCCAGCACTACCTCGCTCAGGAGGGTATCCTGGCGGTTCGCCGCGCGAAGTCCTCCGACCTCAAGCGTCTCGCCCGCTCGACGGGCGCCAGCGTCGTCGGTTCGCTGGACGACATCGAAGAGGAGGACCTCGGCTTCGCCGGCTCCGTCGGTCAGAAGGACATCGGCGGCGACGAGCGCATCTTCGTCGAGGACGTCGACGACGCCAAGTCCGTCACGCTCATCCTGCGCGGCGGCACCGACCACGTCGTCGACGAACTCGAGCGCGCAATCGTGGACGCCCTCGGCGTCGTCAAGACGACGCTCGACGACGGGACGGTCCTGCCGGGCGGCGGCGCCCCCGAGACGGAGCTCTCCCTGCAGCTCCGCGAGTTCGCCGACTCCGTCGGCGGCCGCGAGCAGCTCGCCGTCGAGGCGTTCGCCGAGGCGCTGGACGTCATCCCGCGCACGCTCGCCGAGAACGCCGGTCTCGACCCCATCGACTCGCTGGTCGACCTGCGCGCCCGCCACGACGGCGGCGAGTTCGGCGCCGGTCTCGACGCCTACACGGGCGAGGTCATCGACATGGAGGAGGAGGGCGTCGTCGAACCCCTCCGCGTGAAGACGCAGGCCATCGAGTCCGCCACCGAGGCGGCCGTGATGATCCTCCGCATCGACGACGTCATCGCCGCGGGCGACCTCTCCGGCGGTCAGGTCGGCGACGACGACGGCGACGACGAGATGCCGCCCGGCGGCGGCGGAATGGGCGGCGGCATGGGCGGTATGGGCGGCATGGGCGGCATGGGCGGAGCGATGTAAGCTCCCGCAGTACACGCCTTACACCACCCACCCCAGACAAGCCTCGAATCGTCGCGCAACCGTCGGCCGCAGGCCGAACGAATCCGATTTCTTTCGACACGGACCCGGGAGCGGCGCGTCACGTCGTCGTGAGGCGGAGCAACGTACAACACGGTCGCGCCCGTAGCGGCCGCTATGGGTGACCGCGCCTGCTACCGCGAGTTCTGTCCCGACTGCGACGCGCAGGTGACGATAGTCGACGAGGAGTGTCCCGAGTGCGGGCGGGAGTTGGAGATTCGATAGCCACGAGACGCGTCGACCCGATTCTTCGGCCGATGCTACTGGCCGTAATTATTATTCAGTTATCGATTGATTGTTTGTGGCGTTCCAATGACTAGAACTCGTCGGGCGGTCGTCAGAGGTGTCGGAATCGCCGCGCTCGCCGGTCTCGCCGGATGTTCGGGAAACAGCGGAAGCGGCGGCGAAACGACGAGCGAGGCCGGGACGGGAACCGGAACGGAGACGGCGTCGTCGGGCGGAGGCGAATCCGTCGAGGGGAGCGTCAGGTCCTCTTCGACTCCCTTGGAGATAACCGAGCAGACGTACTTCGAGCAGGAGAACGTCGTCGGAGTCTCCGGGTCCGTCGAGAACACCGGCGATTCGACGTACAGCCTCGTGAAGGTGCATCTCTCGCCGATGGAAGACGACGACCCTCGCGGGAAGTTCTTCGCGACGACGGAGACGCAGAACGTCGACCAGTTGGGTCCGGGCGAGACGTGGAACTTCGTGGTCGCGTTCGACAAGTCGTCGATAGAGTCGTTCAACCAGTACGAAGTGTGGGTGACCGGCCTGCAGCAGAGCGAGACGGGCAACGGGACGGGCACGGCGAGCGGCGGCACGGAAACCGCAGCCTCGTTTGAGTAGCGGAGAACCCTCGGACGGTTTCGAAGCCCCCGACGCTCCGCCCGGCAGAAAATGAGAGAAGAGCGCGACGGGACCTCCGCGAACGAAGTGAGCGGAGGGTCGTCGCGCGAGCGACCGAAGGGAGCGAGCGCGACGGGATTCGAACCCGCGACCATCGGATGTCTTCCCCCAGCAGAATCCTGCGTGGGGATAGAAGTCCGACGCTCTGTCCGACTGAGCTACGCGCCCTCGTCCGGACTAATCAGCCGACCGTTCAAAAGCCATGCGGGTTCCGTCCGCGTCAGCCGTGGAAGCGGTACAGCGACGTGACGAACGGCAGGCGGTTGAGCATCCAGTAGGCGACGGGCAGGCCGACGACCGTTATGGCCAGGAACGCCGCCAGATTGGCCCAAAAGAAACTGAGCCACCAGCCGACGAGGACGAAGTAGACGGCGCGGACGAGGAGCGAGCGCTGGCCGCGCGCGGATTCGGGCGCCGACAGCGACCGCGGTTCCTTCAGCGTCAGGACGGTCGGGACGAGATTTATCACCTTGATGCCGATGGGGAGGAGAATCACGGTGGCGTTCAGCGCCCACGCGGCGTTGATGACGACGGGCGTCGCCCACCAGCCGACGAGCAGGAACCACAGCGCGCGGACCAGCAGGGAGCGTTCGTTCATACGAAGAGAGAGTCGCTCGGAGGAGAAATGGTCGTCGGAAAATCGTCTGCGGGAAAGAGTCGGCGGTCGAACCGCGAGCGACCGGAGGGAGCGAGCGGCTCTTTTTTGGTCCAGCTTTTTGCAACGAGTGGTGCGCCGAAGGCGCACCCGAGTCAGCAAAAAGGTGGAGCGGCAGCCCTAAGTCCGACAGACGAGAAGCGAGCGACGATGAAGGTCATCGGAACCGTCGGGCTCCCCGGAAGCGGAAAGGGGGAGGCCGCGTCGGTCGCCCGCGAGGCGGGGGTCCCCGTCGTGACCATGGGCGACGTGATTCGCTCGGAGTGCCGGGAACGAGGGCTCGAACCCGCCGAGCATCACGGCGAGATAGCGACGGCACTCCGCGAGGAGGAGGGCCCGGCCGCCATCGCCGAGCGCTCGCTACCGCTCGTCGAGGTGGAACTCGAATCGAGTGACGTGGTGCTCGTCGACGGCCTCCGGTCGGAGCACGAACTCGACCGGTTCCGCGAGGCGTTCGGCGAGGCGTTCGTCCTCGTGAGCGTCGAGGCGCCGTTCGAGGTCCGCGCCGAACGCCTCTCGGACCGCGGCCGCGACGACAGCGACGTGGACCGCGAGGCCCTGCGCGACCGCGAGGAGCGCGAACTCGGCTTCGGCATGGGCGAGGTGATGGACCGCGCTGACGTCGTCGTCGACAACACCGAGTCGCTCGAACGGTTCCGCGAGCGAATCCGCGCAGTTCTCGGGGAGGATGATGGCGAGTCCAACGCCGCCGAATCGAACGGCGACGGAGCCGAGACCGAACCCGAAGCGGGGGGTCGGACGTGATCTACAGCGCCCACGCGCGAATCGTCGTCCCGGTGCGCGACACCGAGGTGACGGACCGCGTCGAGGACGCCGTGCGCAACATCTTCCCGAACGTGGAGTTCGAGCGAGAGGCGGGACAGATAGTCGGCGAGACGCACTCGCTCGAACAGTTCTCCGAGAAACTGCACGAGCAGGCTATCCTCGACACGGCCCGGCGGGAGTTCACCAAGCGGGGCGACGAGTCGGGGTTCTCCTTCGCGCTGAAGAAGCAGGCGGCGTTCAAGGGCGTCGTCAACTTCTCGGTCGGCAACCCCGACGAACTGGGCGACATCGAGGTGCACGTCACCGTCGAGAACCCGAGCGTCGACGAGTTCGTCGACCACCTCGCGCCGCCGACGGAGGACGGCAAGCCCGTCCGGTCCGAGGACCGAGAGTAACGGGGCGAGCGACTCGGTTCACTCCGACTCGTCGCGTTCGGCGTACGAGCGGATCAGCCCGCACTCCGGACAGACGTACGCGGTCGGTTCGAGTTTCTCTTTCAGACCGAGTCCGCCGAGGAGCCCCTTCTTCCGTTCGTTCGTCACGAGTTGGAGAGAGAATCCCTCGGCGGTCTGTATCCTCATCGCCTCCATCGTCACGCCGCAGTCGGGGCACCGTCGAATCTCTGTCACGGGTCGGATACGAGCGATGCGGGGATATATTCGTCCGGTCAGGGCGCCAGCAGGACGACCAGTGCGACGCCGATGAAGACGACTTTCAGCGCGGTGTTGACGGCGACGACCTTCGACCCGAAGCGCGCCCCCCAGATGCCGTACTGGAACGGGATGGAGCGCTTGAACGTCGAGACGGCGAAGGAGACGATGCCGCCGACGAGCATCGTCGCCACCGCGGTCCGCGGGGTGAACGCCTCGCCGACGAGGGGCGCGATGGTCGCCGCGCCGACGGTGGTGTCGAAGGCGAACACGGCGATGACCGGCACCGCCGCGCCGGGCAAGCCGAGCAGCGTCGTGAGCGGTTCGGCGGCGGCGGTGAACTCGCGGAGGTTCACCGTCTCCACGAGGAGGGTGACGAGGAGGTAGACGACGGCCAGACGCGGGATGAGGCGAGTCAGTTTCGGCCACGTCTTCTCGGCCGCCTCGCGGACGACGCCGCGAGTCGTCTCCGGGCCGTCGTCGAAGGCGGCCGCGCCGCCGTCCGTCTCCGCGGCGTCCGTCGACTCTGCGACGCTCGTATCGCCCGAATCGGGGGCGGACGACGAACGGACGCTCCCCTCGGAGAGCAATACCGCCCCGGCGAGGACGCCGGTGAGCGTGATAGCCAGCGAGATGGCCGCGCGCGCCCCGACGTACAAGAGGCCGACGCGGAGACCGAGGATGGGAATCAGCACGGGCGCGTAGAAGGTGAAGATGTGCTGGACGAAGCCGAAGAACGTGTTTATCGTGACGGCGACGAGCGTGGCGGTGTCGTCTAATCGCCCGGACTCGCGGAACTCCGCGAGCATGCCGTAGCCTGCGGTCGGAGAGGCAGCGGTTGTGAGGATGGCCGTTCCCACCTCGTCCGGGAGGTTGGCGGGCCGGGTGAGGTACTTCGAGAGGCCCGCGACGTACCGGACGAGGCCGAATCCGACGGCGAGGTTGGCGACGAAGACGCCGACGGCGACGAGAACCGCGATGCGGGCGACGCGTGGCGCTACCTCGACGGCGACGGGCCAGAGTTCGGCCGAGAGGTCGGCGAAGGCGTCGGCGGACTGCACGGGTGACGGTAGGGAACGCCGGGCCTAATCGGCGTCGGTCGGCCTCAGACGGCGGACGGCGAGGACGGGGAAACGGGCAAATCATAGAGAGAACGGAACTACCAACGGCGGCGAATCTGTCAAGGTATTTCCACCCCGGCCGCGCTACGGGGAGTATGGCCAGTCAATCGACTGCCGCCTCCGAGTCCTCGCTGCTGAGCCTTCCATCGAACAACCTCGCGTACATCGGCGTCGTCGCCACTCTCGTCTCCGCGCTCATCCACCTGTACCTCGCCCCGACGGTGATGGGCTTCGACCCGACGACGGGCGTCCTGTTCTACCTGAACGCGCTGGGGTGGCTCGTCGGCGTCGCCCTGTTTTTCACCCGCTACTGGCGGCGCTCGCTCCACCTCGTCGCCGCCGGCTACGCCGTCCTGACTATCGTCGCCTACTTCGCCATGGGCGGGCCGACGAACCCGATGGCAATCGCCTCGAAAGTCGCCGAAGCGGTCGTCGCCCTCGTCGCCGGCTACCTCTACGCGTCGGCGTAGCCGGCGGACGCGGCACCGCTACAGGGCGTCGACGACGTTCAGATAGCCGGATCCGTAGTAGGCCTTGTCGTAGCCCTCGGGCACCTCCGCGGCCCGCTTGAGCGCCGACTCCACCCGCGCCGGGCCGAACTCGGGATTGTTCGCCTTCACCAGCGCGGCGGCCCCGGAGACGTTCGGCGCCGCCATCGAGGTGCCCGCGGCCCAGTCCCACCCGTAGGTGGGGCCGCCGATTATCTCGCCGTCCTCGTCGCGTTCGAACGTCGCCACGGTGCTGAGAACCAAGTCACGGTACCAGGGGACGTCGGTGTCCGTGGCCGACTGGTCGGCGTCGCCGCCGGGCGCCGCGAGGTCGACCGCGTTCGTGCCGTAGTTCGTGTAGAACGCCGGACTCTGGTACGGTTCCCGCCTTCCTTCCGCGCCCCACTTGAACCCGACGGGACCGGTCGCGGCGACGCTGAGACCCTGCGCGCCCTCGTTCGGCAGGCTGAGCCACCGTTTGTCGTGTTGCAGGTCGGCGCCGTTGTTCCCGGCGGACATCACGACCAGCGTCCCCTCCCGCTTGGCGTGCGTCAGAGTGCGGTTGAGGAGTCGCCCGTAGAATTGCCCGAACCGCCCGTCGTCCACGTAGTCGCTTCGCGGCGAGTACGCGCCGAGGCTCACGTTCGTCACGTCCGAGTCCACCTCGACGCTGTGGAGAAGAGCGGAGAGGACCACCGAGAAGGGCGCTCCTCCCCCGTGCGAGAAGACGCGGCAGTCGACCAACTCGGCGCCGGGAGCGGTGCCGACGACGCCGAGGTCGTTCGTGTCCGTCGCGGCGACGATGCCGGAGACGTGCGTGCCGTGGTAGCCGCCGTACGGAGCGCCGACGCCGAGGCCGTCGCCGCTGAAGTTCTCCGAGAGGTCGAGGTTCACGCCGTCCAAGTCGGGGTGGTCCGCCGCGATACCGGAGTCGACGACGGAGACGCGGACGCCCTCGCCGCGCGTCACGTCCTGCGCCTCCGGCACGTCGAGGTCCTGTTTGTCCCACTGGAGGTCGTAGAGCGGTTCGTCCCGCGCCTCGGCCGCTCCCCGTGACGAGGGCGTCTCCGTCCCGACGGCCGGGCGCGTCGGTTCCAGCGTCGGGTCCGGCGCGTAGGCCGTGGACTGCCTTTTCGCCTCCCGTTCCGAACCGCTGACCGCGACGTATTCGAGCGCCGGGAGTTCCTTCTCGACGGTCAACCCCCCGAGTCCGGCGTTAGACTTCGGCTTCAGCAGGAACCGACCGGCGTCCGCCGCCGCGGTCGGAACGCTCCCCACCGCGAGTCCGGCGAAGAGCGAACCGCCGACTTTGAGCGCGCTGCGCCTGTCGAATTTCCCCGCATCCATCTCTTGTGACACGTTATCACGTGATTATTCCACATCTAATAAACCCTAAGATAGATGATTTGTCGAGATAGTATATCTTCGAATACAGACGGAACGAACTACACGAACACCTGCACCGACGCGAACAGCACCAGCACTCCGAGCACGTCGCAGGAGTTCGTCACCAGCGGGATGACCACGTCGTCGGGGTCGAGTTCGAACCGGTAGGCCGCGTACGTCGCCGCCAGCGTGACGGCGACGGCGAGGACGGCGAGGACGACGCCCGAGGCGAGCGATACCGTGAGGACGGTCTGAACCGGAAGCGCCGTCCCCCCGACCAGCGAGGTGAGGAGCCACGCGCCCGCGCCGACGACGGGAAAGACGGTGACGGAGAGGGCGACGGTGGCGAGGGCGTTGCCCGCCAGTTCCTCGTCCGTCGGGTCGAACGAGAGCGTCCCGAGGTGGAACGCGGTGGAGAGCCGCGCCGCGAGGATGCTTCCCAGGTTCCCGGCGGTGCCGATGGTGACCGGGACGAGAGCGAGGAGCGTCGGGTATCGATACAGTTGGGACTCGAAGCTCCCGAGGACGAGTCCGCTGCCGAGTTCCACGAGCGTGAGCGCCAGGAGGACGGGGAGCATCGCCCGCGTGATGTCGCGGACGGTCCACTCGGTCGGCACTCAGAGCACCCCCACGACGGCGAGCACGGTGCGGACGGCGACGAGGAGGAAGAGGACGCCGAACACGTCGCCCGTCGTCGTCACGATGGGGCCGACGAGCGTGTCGGGGTTACGCCCGCGGCGGTAGCCCGCGAAGACGACGCTGACGACGACGGCGATGAGGACGACCCCCGACATGAGGCCTGCGAGGACGGCGATGCCGACGAGGACGCCGACGGGCGCGACCTCCGCTCCGAGCGCCGTGAGGACGAGGAAGGCCGCGACGGCGGCGAACGTGGAGGCGAGGAGGCCGTTTCCGAGCGCCGCGGCGGCGGCGGCGCGCAGGCGACGGTCCCCGGCGGTGACGCGCGGTTCGATGAGCCCCTGGTGGAGGGCGGTGGCGATGCGGGCGCCGAGCGACCCGTAGACGTTCCCCCGCGTGGCGAGGAGGGCGGGGACGAGGACGAGCAGTCCGGGTACCTCCCGGAGTTCCGCGCGCATGCCCGTGAGGACGACGCCGGCGATGAGCCCCCCGACGAGGCTCGCGACGAGGGCCGGGAGGGCTTCGCGGTACGCCTCCACGGCCGCGTCGCGGATGGTCATACAGGGGGCGACGAGCGCAGGGCTAAAAAGTCGGACGTGTCACGGCGTGCCGAAGTCGCCGGTGCGCGGCGGCCGCCCCGAGGGCGTTTCCCCCGCACCCCCCGCCGTCTAGCCGGTCCGAACAGTTTCGGACGGTTTCACGCTAAGCGACGGCTAACGCGAGCGTTTCAACTGAAAGCGTCACAAGCGCCTTACCGCCGACGCGCCAGTCACCTAGCCACGCGAAGTCAGCTATCGCGGGCGGCGGGACCCGGGCCACGGAGATGCGGAACGTCCCGTCGACCCCGCGAGTCGCCACCCTCACCGCGCACCCCGAGAGATGAACCCACGCACAGTCGCAACCGTCCTCGTCGTTCTGTCCTGTATCGCATCGGTCGGCGTCGCCTCGACGACGCTCAAAACCTCGCTGTCGACGAACCCCGACGAAGTGGTCAATCTCGACTACGACACCGTCCCCATCAGCCCCGACACCGCGGGCGACCTCAAACGCGCGATGACCGGGCAAGGGCCCGAGGCGGCCGCACAACGGCCGGCTGACGGCGACGGCGAGGCGCAACCGCGCGTCGGCGCGGCCGAGGAGGAGCGGCAGTCGCAATCGCAATCGCAGTCCCAGTCCCAGTCACAATCACAATCGCAGTCCCAGTCGCAGTCCGACGACTCGCAGGTCACTAAACCGATGCAGGACTGGCTCGACGTGGTGATGGACTTCCTGCGGACGTTCCTCCCACTGTTCGTCGCATTGGCGGCCCTGCTCGGCGTCGCAGTGCTGCTGGCGCGGTACGGCGACGGGTTCGTCCGACGGCTGGACGACGCCGACCCGCGGGAACCGGCCGGCGCGCCCGAACTCGAACCGCGGAACGCCGTCGAACGCGCGTGGGTGTCCGTCCTCGCGGCGGCCGACGTGGAGGACCCCGGACGGCGGACCCCCGAGGAGTGCGCCTCCGCCGCCGTCGAGAGCGGCTTCGACCCCGAGGGCGTCCAGCGCCTCAAGCGCGTCTTCGAGGAGGTCAGATACGGCGGCCGCGAGGTGACCGACGAGCGGGTTCGACGGATGGAGGAGAGCCTCTCGCGGTTCGACGAGGCCCGGACGCCGGGGGGGCTGCGACGGTGAGCCGCGCGGGACGGCTCCTCGTCGGCGGCGTCGGCACCGCGGGGGCGGCGGGTGCGCTCGTCCTCGTCGCGCTTCCGAGCCGAACCCTCGACGACGCGGCGGCGGCGCTCGTCGCCCTCGCCGGCAACGACTACGTGCTCGCGGCCGGCGTCGCCTCGGTCGCCCTACTAGTCGTCGTCGCCGTCCTCGCCCTCCGCGGCGCCGACGGCGTGAACCGGGCGACGCCGCCCGAACCGGAGACCGTCCAGAACGCCGCGCATCCCGGCGCCGAGTTCGACCGCGCGGTCGGAGACGGCTCGCGGAACCCGGTCGGCCGCGACGGGAAGCGAGAGACCGTCCGCGAACGCGTCCGCGAGGCGGCGATTCGGTCGGTGATGTACCGCGACGGCGTCGCGCGCGAACGGGCCGCGGCGCGCGTCGACGCCGGCGACTGGACGGACGACGACGCGGCCGCCGCGTTCCTCGCCGAAAGCGAGCAACAGTCGTTGACCACCCGTCTCCTTGCCCCGTTCTCGGGGCCGGGATTCCAGCGAGGTGCCGAGCGCGCGGCGGACGAGGTGTGTCGGCTCGAAGGCGTCGCGGACGAACGAGACGGCCCCGGCGACGGGGCGAGAGCCGCGACGGACGGGGGCCGACGGTGACGACGGTCCGCCGGACTCGGCGGTGGCGCGGCGTCGTCGCCGTCGCCCTGTTCGCGACGGCCGTCGGCCTCCTCGCGAAGGACCCCGTCGTCCTCCTCCTCGGCGCCGTCGGCGCGGGCTACGCGGCGTATCCGTGGCTCACCTCGCCGCCGTCGGTCGACCTCGACCTGACGCGAACGGTCGAACCGCGCGACGCCGAGGCGGGGGAAGAGGTGGACGTGACCGTCCGCGTCCGCAACGTCGGGTCGTCGACGCTGACGGACCTCCGCCTCGTCGACGGCGTCCCGCCGATGCTCACCGTGAGCGGGGGGACGCCGCGGCACGCGGCGTTCCTGCGACCCGGCGCGACGACGGAGTTCTCCTACGCCGTCCGCGCGGAGCACGGCCGCCACCAGTTCGACCCCGCGACGGTCCTCGCCCGCGACGCGGCCGGCGCGCACGAAGTCGAGACGACCGCACACGAGAGCACCGCCGTCGAGTGCGCCGCGACGGTGCCCGAGGTGCCCCTCCGAAAGCAGACGATGCACGGAAGCGGGTCCGTCGTCACCGACGAGGGCGGCGCCGGCACCGAGTTCCACCAGACCCGCGAGTACCGCTCGGGCGACCCCCTCTCCCGCATCGACTGGCGCCGGCGGGCGAAGACGGGCGAACTCACCACCGTCGAGTTCCGCGAGGAGCGACTCGCCTCGGTCGTCCTCTGTCTCGACGCGCGCCCCTCGGCCTACCGCGCGGCCGACGAGGACGAACCGCACGCCGTCGCCGCCGGCCGCGAAGGGATGGCGCAGGTGCTGACCGCACTGGCGGACACGCGCAACCCCGTCGGCCTCGCCGCCGTCGGCCGGAAGGCCTGCTGGCTTCCGCCGCGGACCGGAAGCGACCACCTCGCGGAGGCCCGCCGCCGGATGGGGAGCCACCCGGCCTTTTCGACGGTCCCGCCCGCGCCGGACGCCGACTGGGGCGCAGACGGCCAGTTGGAACAGTTGCGACGGCGCCTCGACCCGGGGACGCAGGTGGTGTTGTTCTCCCCCCTCGCCGACGAGGCGGTGACAACGTTCGCCCTCGAACTGGAGCGGCGCGGTACCGCCGTCACCGTCGTCTCGCCCGACCCGACGACGACGCGGACGCGGGGTGGACGGCTGGCGACGGTCGAACGCGACGAGCGCATCCGCCGCCTGCGGGGCGCCGAAATCAGCGTCGTCGACTGGGACCCCGCGGATCCGCTCGGTCCGGAACTCGTCCGGGCGCGGGAGGGGTTCGCGTGAGCGGACGAACCGGTCGGAGGACGAACGGGGAGACGGGGAGCAAAAGCGAGTCGACGGTCCGGCGACACGTCGCGCACCCGACGCGTCCCGGCGGCGCCCTCGCCCTCCTCGCCGCCGTCGCCGTCGTCGGCGCCGTCACGAGCGACGCGACCGGCGGGACGGGCGGAGGACTCCTCGGCGGCGTTCCCGTCGCCGGCCTCGCCCTCTCGCTCCTCGGCGTCGCGGGCCTCGTCGCCGCCGCCGGCGTCCGCCGGCGGGGTCACCCCCTCCTCGGCGGACTGCTGCTGCTGGCGGGCGCTGGCGTCGGCGTCGCGGGCGTCGCCGCCGCGACGACGGGCGGTGAAGCGCTCCCGGCGCGACTCGTTGCCGGCGCGGGCGTCCTCGGCGTCGGCCTCGTCGGCGCGGGCGTCGCCCCCCTCCGGTCGAATCGGGCGGGCGCGCTCGTGACCGTCGGCGCCGCCGCCCTCACCGTCGCCGTCGTCCTCGCCGGCCTCCTGACGGAGGCGGGCGCGACGCCGCTGCTCGCCGCGATGGTCGCCGCCGTCGTCGCGTGGGACGCCGGGGAGCGCGCCGTCTCCTTGGGCGAACAGGTCGGCGTCGCGGCCCGGACGTGGCCCGTCGAAGTCGGCCGCACCGCCGCCACCGCGGGCTACGGCGCCCTCGTCGTCGCCGCGACGCTCGGCGTCCGCGGGATGGGCGTCACCGACGTCCCCCTCCTCGGCCTGCTGTTGCTCCTGTGCGCGGCCGTCGCGTCGCTGGTGGCGCTGTCGAACTGAGGCGAAGGGATGGGTAGGTCCGGCCACGGGTCCCGGAAGTACCGTTCTCGACGCCGTTCCGGGAAAGTGGAGTCCCGGGACCGCTTAGTCCGGCCCGAAGGGAACTGAGACGAAATTCCTCCCTATCGGCTCGCCGTTGTTGCCTTTAGAATCCCGCTTAACCGAGGGGGAGGACACCGGAACGTAATGACGGCCGGAACGATTCGAGAGCAGTTCAACGTCACCAACACGCGCGAAGTGGCACTCGTCAGCGGCGCCCACGCGACAAACGAGCTATTCAGCCTCGCGCTCCCCCCGATTCTTCCGCTTCTCATCTCCGAGTTCGGTCTCTCGTACACTCGCGCTGGGTTGCTCGTGACCGTCTTCTTCTCCATGTACGCGATACTACAGCTCCCCGTCGGAGCAGTCGCCGACCGCCTAGGGCAGACCCGCCTGATCGCGGTCGGGATAGCCGTGATGGGTGCCGGGATGGCGCTTGCCAGCGTCGCCCCGTCGTATCCGGTACTGCTCGGAGGGGTCGCGCTCTCCGGCGTCGGTGGAAGCAGCTACCACCCCGCGGGGATGTCCCTCATCAGCGACGTGGAGGTCGCCGAGACCGAGGGGAAGGCGATGGGAGTTCACGAACTGGCCGGGATGGTCGGGAACATGCTCTCCCCGGTCGTCATCGGTGGTCTGGCGGTCGTGACCGACTGGCGACTCGCGCTGGGCGCCACCGCCGGAATCGGCATCCTGTACGCGGGCGCGTTCGCTCTTCTGATGGCTCCGGCTTCGTCGGAGGACGCGCCGGCGACGACCGCTCCGTCGTCGCCGTCCGCTCCGTCGTCGCCGTCCGGTGCCGACGGCCGACGAGGAATCAAGCGGGTCGTCGTCGACGCCTGGGCGGTGACGCGGATTCCGCTCGCGTGGTGGGTTCTCGGGCTCTTTCTGGCGAAGCTGCTGTTCACCCTCCAGTCGTACGGAGTCCGGACGTACTTCACGTCGTACGTCGTTGCCCGCACGGGTCTGTCGGCCGGCGTCGCCAACGGGATGTTCTTCGTGTTCCTCGCCGGAAGCGCACTCTCGACGGTCGGGTTCGGGGCGCTGGCCGACCGGTTCGACCGACTCGACCTGCTGACCGCCGCGTTTCTCGGGTCCGGCGGCCTCATAGCGGCGACCGCCTTCGTTCCGGCGTCCGTGGTGGTGCTGGTCGGGTGGTTCTTCCTGCTGGGCGTTGCCGTCTACGCGTCGCTGCCGGTGGTGAACACGCTGGCCTCGAAGTACTCCGAGCGGGAGTTCAGCGGGAGCCTGTTCGGCGTCGTCCAGACCGCCTCGGGATTGGGCGGCGCGGTCGGTCCGGTGCTGTTCGGAGCGCTCGCATCCCGAGTCGGCGTTCGGTCCATGTTCCCCCTGATAGCCGTCGTCTGCTTCGTCGGCGGCCTCGGATTTCTGGCCACGAACCGGTACTCGCAGGAGTCACGTTCCACCGCTTAACGGTGAACGGGCCGGAACGAACCCCGGTTCTGCGAGACGGCCCCTCAGGCCCGTCGGCGCACGTCCACCGAGGGCACCGTGAGGTCGTCGAGGATGTCGTCGATAACGTCCCGCGAGTCCACCTGCCCGACGCGCGCGTCCGGCGTCAGGAGCAGTCTGTGCGCCAACACGGGCTTCGCGACGGCGTTCACGTCGTCCGGCGTCACGAACTCCCGGCCCTGAATCGCCGCGAGGGCGCGCGATGCCTCGAACAGTCGCTGGGTGGCGCGCGGCGAGACGCCCTCGCGGACGCGGCGGTCCTCGCGCGTCGCGCGGGCCACGCTCACGAGGTACTGCCGCACGTCGGGTTCGACGTGCACCCGTTCGGGGGCGTTTCGAATGTCGGTCGCCGTGCGCCCGTCGCAGACGCGCGAGGCGGACGGCGACTGCTGGTGACGCTCGGCGCGCCGGTCGATGAGTTCGAGTTCGCCCGCCTCGTCCGGGAATCCCAGGCTGGTCTTCACGACGAAGCGGTCCTTCTGCGCCTCGGGCAACTCGAACGTCCCCTCCTGTTCGACGGGGTTCTGCGTGGCGATGACGAAGAACGGGTCCGGCAGGGCGTGGGTGTCGCCGTCGACGGTGACCTGTCCCTCCTCCATCGCTTCGAGGAGAGCGGCCTGCGTCTTCGGCGAGGCGCGGTTTATCTCGTCGGCCAACACGACGTTGGCGAACAGCGGCCCCTCCTGGAACTCGAACTCGCGGGTCCGCTCGTTGAACACGTGCGTGCCCGTCACGTCCGAGGGGAGCAGGTCGGGCGTGAACTGCACGCGCGAGACGGAGAGGCCGAGAGCGGTGGCGAACGACCGCGCGGTGAGCGTCTTGCCCGTCCCGGGGACGTCCTCCAAGAGGACGTGCCCCCGCGAGAGGTAGCCGAGCAGTATCGACCGCAGAACCGCGCGGTCGGCGACGACGGCGCGGGACACCTCGTCGAGGATGTCCCGGCAGGTGGTGGCGCAGTCTCCGACGTTCATGTGCGGGGGTGTGCGGGAACCACCATTAGTAGATAGAACGTAATCTGATACGTTTTCGGCGCCGAGCGTCCGGTCGTCTGCGCCGCGGAGACGACGCCGAGTGCGGTTTAATCCCGACCTATCCGCCGGTCTCGACTCGATAGCTGTCAGTCCGGTTCGATATCGTCCGGCGCGCGGACCGGGCGGTGCGCGAGACGCGAATCGGAGAGGCGAGATGAAGCGAAGGGACGAGACGGAGCGGAGAGGATGAAGAGAGACGAATAGAGCGTCGGTCGGCGGCCGAATCAGTCGCCGAACGGACCCATCCCGCCGAGTCCGCCGCCGCCACCGCCGCCGCCCTGGTTCTGGAGCTTCTTCATCATCCGCTGCATGTCGCCGTCGCCCATGCCCTGGAACTGCTTTATCGTGCGCTCCATCATTTTGTGCTGTTCGAGCAGTTCCTGCACCAACTCCTCGCCCTTGCCGGACCCGCGGGCGATGCGGCGGACGCGCGAGGCGCCGACGATGCGGGGGTTCTCCAACTCCTCTTCGGTCATCGAGTCCATGATGACGTCGAACGAGCGCATCCGGTCCTGCGTCACGTCCATCGCGTCGTCCGGGAGTTGGTCTTTGAAGCCGCCGCCGAGGCCCGGAATCATGTCCAGCACCTGGTCGAGCGGCCCCATCTTGTTCATCGCCTCCATCTGCTTCTGCATGTCCTTGAGGGTGAACGACCCCTTCATGATGTCCTCGGGGTCCCAGTCGTCCTCGCCCTCCTGAGTCTCCTGCATCGCGCGCTCGACCCGTTCGGACAACTGCTTCAGGTCGCCCATGCCGAGCAGCCGGGAGATGAAGCCGTTCGGCTCGAAGCGCTCGATGTCCTGCACCGTCTCGCCGGTGCCGAGGAAGCCGATGGAGGAGTCCGTCTCGTTGACGGCCGTGAGGGCACCTCCGCCCTTCGCCGTCCCGTCCAGTTTGGTGATGACGACGCCGTCGATGCCGATGGAGTCGTCGAACTGCCGGGCCTGGTCTTTCGCCCCCTGCCCGATGGCCGCGTCGAGGACGAGCATGGAGCGGTCGGGGTTCACCTGCCGCTCTATCTCCTCTATCTCGTCGATGAGAGCGTCTTCGAGGGCGTGCCGGCCCGCGGTGTCGACGATGTGGATGTCGGCGTCCTCGGTGGCCTCCATCCCCTCGCGGGCGATTTTGACGGGGTCCTCCTCGTCGGGGTCGCCGTAGAACTCCACCTCGGCCCGCTCGCACATCTGCTTGGCCTGGTCGTACGCGCCCGGTCGGAACGTGTCCGTCTGGATGACGGCCGGACGGAGACCCTTCGTGGAGAACCACCACGCCATCTTGGCGGCGGTCGTCGTCTTCCCCGACCCCTGCAGACCCGCCAGGAGGATGGTCTGCGGTTCCAGCGGGATGTCCGTCGACTCGCCGATGAGTTCGACGAGTTCCTCGTAGACGATTTTGAGGACGTGGTCGCGCGCGGACGTGCCGCCCGGCGGTTCCTCGTGCAGCGCGCGGTCTTCGATGGACGAGGAGAGCTCCATCACGAGGCTCACGTCGACGTCCGCCGAGAGGAGCGACCGCTGAATCTCTCGGACGATTTCGTCGACGTCGTCCTCGTCGAGCCGGGACTTCCCCTGCAGCTTGTCGAGGCTGCCGCGGAGGGAACTCCCGAGATTGTCGAGTACCATTGCTCCACTCTACGCCGCCGCCCGTGTAAAGGCTTTATCCGTTGCTCTCGGAGGCGTCTCCGCCGACGTCGGACGACGGTTCGCGGCGAGCCCAAACGCTATCACCCGACCGCCCGAGGTCCGGAGTGATGACCAAAATCCTCGTTCTCGACGACCCGGCGCACGGCATCCCTTCGACGGAGTACGCGGCGGCGCTTCGCGAGCGATTGCCCGACGCGACGGTCGTCCATCCCGACACGTCGGAGGGTCGAGCGGAGGAAGCCGTCGACGCCGAGGTGATTACCGGCGGCTCCCTCCCGGACGAACTGCTCGAAGCGGCCGAGGACCTTCGCCTGTTCGCCGCCCAGTCGGCCGGCACCGACCACCTGCCCGTCGACCGACTCCGCGAACGCGGCGTCGCGGTGACGAACGCCTCGGGCGTCCACGGCCCCAACATCGCGGAACACGTCCTCGGGTGGCTCCTGATGCTCGCGCGGCGACTGGACGAGGGGATTCGCCGGCAGCGACGACGCGAGTGGCGGCACTTTCAGGCGTTCGGCGAACTGAAGGGGTCGACGGTCACGGTGGTCGGACTCGGGGCCATCGGGGAGTCGATAGTCGAGCGGTTGGACCCGTTCGACGTCGACACCGTCGGCGCGCGCTACACGCCCGAGAAGGGCGGCCCCACCGACGAGGTGGTCGGCTTCGACGAGTTGGAGTCGGTGCTCGGGCGGACGGACTACCTCGTCCTCGCCTGTCCCCTGACCGACGCGACGGAGAAGCTGATAGGCGCCGATGCGCTGGACGCGCTTCCGAACGACGCGGCCGTCGTGAACGTCGGCCGCGGCGGCGTCGTCGACACCGACGCGCTCGTCGGCGCGATTCGCCGCAACCACGTCCGCGCGGCGGCGCTGGACGTGACCGACCCGGAACCGCTGCCGCGGGACCACCCCCTGTGGGACTTCGAGAACGTCCTCCTCACGCCGCACGTCTCGGGGCACACGCCCCACTACTTCACGCGACTCGCCGACATCCTCGCCGAGAACGTCGACCGCGCGGCGGAGACGGGCGAGTGGGACGACCTGAAGAACCAAGTGTCGCGCTGACGGGGAGCTTTTAGTCGCCGGGGCGACACCGCTCGGCGATGACCGCGCTGCTCGCCGGCCTGACGCTGACGACGTTCCTCGCGTTCTGCGGGGCCGCCGTCGCCCTCATCCTCACCCCGGGTCCGGACACGATGTACGTCCTCGCCCGCGGGATGCAGGGCCGCGGCGTCGGCGTCCGTTCGGCGCTCGGCATCTCGACGGGCGTGCTCGTCCACACCGCGGCCGCGGCGTTCGGCCTCGCCGCCCTCCTCCGCGCCGCGCCGACGGCCTATCGGGTGGTGAAGTACCTCGGCGCCCTCTACCTCGTCTACCTCGGGATTTCGGCCATCAGGGACGACGAGTTCGACCCGACAGTCGACGCCGACACCGAGGGGAGTTTCCGCCGGGGCGTGTTCGTCAACGCCCTCAACCCGAAGGTGGCGCTCTTTTTCCTCTCCTTGCTCCCCGGCTTCGCGGGGACCGGTTCCGGTGCGGACGCGCGGATGCTGCTGCTCGGCGCGACGTACGCCGGCCTGACCGCCGTCTACCTCTCTGTCGTCGCCCTCGGGTCGGGGCGAATCGGCCGCGCGCTGGAGTCCTCGCGCTTCTCGTCGGGGTTGAACTGGCTCGGCGGCGGCGTGATGGTGGCGCTCGGCGTCGGCGTCGCCGTCGAGTGAGAGGCCGTCTGGAGTGGAAACGGAGGGGTTCGAACAGGAGCGAGAATAGGGCCGTTCGAGTGGAAACCGAGGGGTCGGCGGCTACTCCTCGTCGCCGAGGAGGCGGTCGACCATCAGTTCGGGGTCGAACCGCTCGATGTCGTCGTACCCCTGCCCGACGCCGAGGAAGAGGATGGGTTTGCCCGTGACGTAGGCGATGGAGATGGCCGCGCCGCCGTTGGAGTCGGCGTCGGCCTTCGTCAGGATGGCGCCGTCTATCTCGGCGGCGTCGTTGAACTGCTTCGAACGCTCGACGGCGTCCTGCCCGGCGACGGCCTCGTCGACGAACAGCGTCATGTCCGGGGAGACGACGCGGTCTATCTTCTCCAACTGGGCCATCAGGTCGTTGGAGGTGTGCAGGCGGCCGGCCGTGTCGCCGAGGACGACGTCGATGTCGTGGGCCTTCGCGTACTCGACGGCGTCGTAGATGACCGCCGCCGGGTCGCCGCCCTGTTCGTGCGTGATGAGTTTCGTGTCGAGGTTCTCGGCGTGCTTGCGAATCTGCTCGTTCGCCCCCGCGCGGTAGGTGTCGCCGTTGGCGATGACGACGGAGAGCCCCTGGTTCTCGAAGTAGCGGGCCATCTTTGCGATACTCGTCGTCTTCCCGACGCCGTTGACGCCGGTGAACGTGAGCGTGACGGGCTTGTCCGCCTCGGCAATTCGCTGGTCGAAGTCGAACTGACCGATGCTGATGACGTCGTACAGGGCGTCGTGGAGCGATTCGTGAACGAGTTGGCCCATCGTCTGGACCTGCCGGCGCGACTCGCCGATCATCTTGTCGCGGATGGTCTCCAGAATCTCCTCGGCGACGTGCATCTCCACGTCGCTCTCCAGGAGCGCCATCTCCAGTTCCCAGAGGGGGTCTTCGAGGTCCTCCTCCTCGATGATGACCTTCCCCGTGGCGAACGCCGCGGCGCGCTTGAGTCGGCCGGCGCCGTCCTTCTTCTCGCCCGCTTGGAGCGCCTCGTTCGCGGCGTCCGAGGCAAGACGCTCGCGCGGCGGCGCCTCCTCAGAATCGGCGTCCGCGTCCGCGGGCGCTTCCTCGACGCGTTCGTCGGCGGGGTCGACCGTTTCGGCCTCCGCCGGCGACGCGGCCGCGTCGACGTTCGAGCCTTCGTTCGCGTCTGCATCCGCATCCGCGTCCGTCGGGACGGCCCCCGCACCGTCGTCGGCCGCCGGCGTCGCCTCGGACGCGGCCGTCGCGTCGCCGTCGGGGGTCTCCGAGGGCGTCTCCGGGTCCTCCTCGGGCGTCCGAGCGTCGGCGTCGGCCGTCGGTTCGGGAGTCGTCTCGCCCGATATCCCCGCCCCGGTGTCGTCCGTCGGCGTTCCGGCCGTCGCCGCGCCGGATTCGGTCTCGCCGTCGGCGGGCGACGGCGCGTCCGCGTCGGTCGGTCCGGACTCGGCGTCGGTGTCGACCGTCTCGGCGTCCGCGTCGGCGCTCGGGTCGGCGTCCGCGAGAGCGTCCTCGGACGTCTCGGCGCCGGCGGCGGAATCGACGTCGGCCGGCGTCTCGGCCGCGCCGGGTTCGGTCTCGCCGGCGGTCCCGGCCTCGGCTTCAGCCTCGGCGTCGGCTTCCGCCTCCGCTTCGGCCTTCTCCTCGGCGGTGTCCTCGACGTCTTCGCGGAAACTGTTGAGCTTCTTTTTCAGTCCGTCGAACATAGTGAGTGAAAGCTGGTCGGAGCGGCGTTACTCGCCGTCTTCGTCGCCCTGCATCTGCTGCATCTGCTGCATCTGCTGTTGCTGCATCTGCTGTTGCATCTGCTGGGCCTGCTGTTCGAGTTCGGAGCTCTCGTCTTCGAGGTCCTCTATCTCGCCGCGCACCTCGGCGATGCGCTCGTCGAGGGAGTCCTGCTTCACGCGCAGGGCCTCGATGGCGTCGTTCTGCTCCTGCTCGGCCGCGTAGTCGCCGCCGAGGTCGACGATGACCTCGTCGATGTCCTGCACTTCCGCGCGGAGGTAGGCGCCGCCGCCGAGGGGCACCTGCACCGTCGACCCCGACTCCAGCGTCTCGATGGCCTCGACGGCCTCGTCTATCTCCTCTTTCTCCTGTTCGAGGTCAGCGACGTCGGTTTCGAGCTCCTCGATCTCCTCGTCGATGGCCTGAAGCTCCTGGGAGAGCTGCTGAAGCTGCTGTTGTCCGCCGCCGCCCATCATTCCGCCGACACCTCCGAAATCTCGATCTGGGTGCGCTTGAGTCCGTGCTGGCTCCCGATGTTCGAGTAGACGTGGTCGCGGGCGACGTTCTCGTTCGGCGCGTCGACGACTGTCTCGAACTTGCTGTGGCCGTCCCGGCTCTGGAACTGGCCGCTCACCGTGAATTGGCTCATACCCGCATCCTCGGCCCGCGAGCGGGAAGTATCTTCCTACTCGGAGGGAACGCACCCTCGGGTGGGGCGTCGAACCGAGCGGCGGCGCTGGCGAGAAAGGGAGCCGAGAGAAGGGAGAGTCGGGCGTCGGAAGCGAACGGCGGTCGTCAGTCGAGGTAGCCGAGCGTCTCCTCGATGCGGCCGAGTTCCGGCCCGGTCGTCTCCTCGCCGACGACGTAGCCGGTCTCGGTGGCGACCAGTCCGGAGCCGACGAGCGGCGCGCCGTAGTTGACGGTGCCGATGTCGGCGCGCACGTCGAGGAGCTCTTCGAGCGCCTCTAGCTCGGGTTCGCGGGATTTGGGGTGACAGAGCACCCCCTCGTTCGTCGCCACGGCGGCGGTGCCGACCGTCCGGACGTCCGCGAGGTCGCCGCGTTCGGCGGGCACGTCGAGGGCGTCCTCGACGGCGGCCACCGCCTCGTCGGAGAAGTCCGGGTGGACGTACGCACCCGCGTCGTTCGCTAAGACCACGTTCCCGGCGGCGTTGATGCGGCCGGGAAGCTCCGAGACGGGGACGCCGGCGGCGTCCTCGATGGTCTCCTTCTCTCGCTCGGTCGCGCGCGCGGAGACGAGGACGCCGTTGGCGTTGCCCGTCGCGAGGGCGCCGACGGTCCCCGACCCGCCGACGGTGGTCTTCACCGCGGGCACGCCGAGTTCGTCCGCTATCGGGTCGACGACGTCGTCCTCGGCGTCGGGGCGGACCAACAGCACGTCGTCGGTCGCGCAGGCGAAGACGCCGACGTACGCCGAGCCAGCGAAGGAGGTGCGGAGCACGCTATTCGGCCGGCTCGGCCTCGACAACTCGCTCGCCGTCCTCGTCGAATCGAGCGGCGCGGACGCGCAGTTTGCTCGGGGGCTGCTGTCGGCCCGTCGCCCACACCGTCTCGTTGACGGCGGGGTCGAGGCGGACCTCCTCGGTGTCGACCGAGAAGTGCTTCGCGAGGTGCTCGCGGATGATCTTCATCGCGCGGCCCGCACGCTCGTGCGCGGGAACGGCTCTCACGTCTCGGAGCGGGACCGTGATGACGCGCTCCTCGAAGTCGCTTGCGCTCATGGCTTACTCGTCCGTGTCGCTCCGCCGCCAGTTGCGGCGCTTCGGGTTGCGCGTGACTTCCATGTCGGTCTTCATCATGACCCACGCGGGAACGCGGCTGTTCTGACGCTCCAGTTTGGCCAGTCGCTTCTTCTTGGCCTTGGATTTCTTGCTCATGGTGTCCGGAACTACCCTCGGCCCGCATAAAATCTTGTTCCTTCGGTTCCGCCGGTGCGAGGGTGCCTCACGGCCGCCACGCCTCCCGAGTCGTACGAGCCGGTACCGGGTCCCCGGCGGACCGCGGCGGAACCGAGCCATTCAGAACGGCCGACCGCGTCCGAGAAGAGAGATGCGCCACCGGACTTCCTTCGTCTTCGTTCTCCTCGCGGCCGTCTGGGGCACCGCCTTCGTCGCCACGGACGTGGGTCTCGACGCCCTGCCGCCCGCCCTGTTCGCCGCCGTCCGCTTCGACGCGGCCGCCGCCCTCCTCTTCGGACTCGCACTCCTCCGCGGTGACCGCCTCCGGCCCGCCTCGCGGGCGGAGTGGCTCCCCGTCCTCACCGGCGGCGCCCTCTGCATCGGCGCCCACCACGCCCTCCTGTTCTCCGGGCAGGTGCACGTCGACGGCGCCGTCGCGGCCGTCCTCCTCGGTCTCATCCCCGTCGTCACGCCGGCGCTCACCCGCCTGACCGACGCCGCGGAACGCCTCTCGCCCATCGGGGCGGCCGGCGTCCTCCTCGGATTCGCCGGCGTCGTCGTCATCGCCGACCCCGACCCGGCGAACCTCCTGTCCTCGAACTTCCTCGGCGTCGGCCTCGTCCTCGCATCGGCCGTCGCGTTCGCCCTCGGCGCGGTGCTCACGCACGACTCGCGCTCGGACCTCCCGTTCGTCTCGACGCAGGCGTGGATGATGCTCGTCGGCGCCGCCCTCCTGCACGCGACGAGCGCCGCCCTCCCGCGGGAGTCGTTCGCGGCCGCCGAGTGGACGCCGAGCGCCGTCGCCGCCTTGCTCTACCTCGCCGTCGTCGCCGGGGCGGGCGGGTTCGTGCTGTACTTCTGGCTGCTCGACCGCGTCGGACCGGTCGAAGTGAGCCTCCTGGAGTACGTCATCCCCGTCTTCGCCGCCGTCGCCGGGTGGGGGTTGCGGGGAACGGCGCTCGACGCGACGACGGTCGCCGGGTTCGCCGTCATCTTCGTCGGCTTCCTGCTCGTCAAGCGCGCGGACGTCCGGCGAGCGCTCGGACGGTACGGGCGTGTCGGCGGCGACGCGACGACGCCGCGCGACGCGGATTGAACGGACCGGTGCGGTCCGGCGGCCGGCCCGTGGACGGACGGACGGTCGCGGCGGTCGGAAGTGTTTACGAGCCGAGGTACGACCGGACGGCATGAACGACGGCACGACAGCCGGGAGCCTGCCGAACGGGGTGGCGTGGACACTGGGAAGCGTTTCGGTCGCGCTCGGGGTCACCGTCTCCGAGTGGTACGGAGCGGGTGCCGTCGGTTCCGTCGTCGCGACGCTCGTCCTGATGTCGGTTCTGGCGCTCGGCTACGAACGAATCGTCGAGTGAAGCGGACGGCGAGGCGGATCAGAGCGCGAAGCGTCGGAGGGTCTCGTATCGCGGGCCGCCGTCGGTCAGCACGCTCTCTTTGAGGCGCACTTCGCGCACCGGGAACGTCCCCACGTCGGGGTCCTCCTCGCGGACGACCCGTTGGACGCGCTCTTTGCCGCGGGCGTCGTCCATCCGAGCGAGCGTCACGTGCGGCGTGAACTCGCGGTCCTCCGAGCCGAAGCCACGGGCGGCTGTTTCGCGGTCGACGGCCTCCGCGAGCGCCGTCATCTCCGCCGCGCCGGCGCCGTCGCGGACGCCGGCCCAGACGACGCTGATGTACTCCAAGGAGGGAAAGACGCCGAACCCGCCGACGGTGGCGTCGAACGCCTCGACGCCCGAGTCCTCGATGGCGGCCTCGACGGCCGCCTCGACGTCGTGGAGGCGGTCCTCGTCCGTCTCCCCGAGGAACTTCAGCGTGACGTGGACCTGCTCGGGGGCGACGAACCGGAGCCCCTCGGCGCCGGCGAACCGCTGTTGCGCCGACGCGACGGCCTCCGTGAGCGAGTCGGGCAGGTCGATACTGAGGAACAGGCGCATGGGAGTGGAGAGGGTCCGACGACGGTTGAACGTTCGGCCGGCAGGCGCCGGCGGGGCCGACTTCGGACGACGGCCGGGGCGGAGACGCGACGGACGCTCGACGGCCGCGTGACGCAGTTCTTAACCGTCTCGACCCCCAAACGCGCCGCATGGCAGAAGACGGCGAGCGAGACAGACCCCACCGCTTCTCCGAGGGACAGGGGTTCAGCGAGGACTACGAGGAGTTCACGCTCGACCCGCCGGAACTGAACGTCGACCCGGCGAAGGTCGACCCGGTCGACACCCGGGTCATCGCCGACGAACTCGACGAACGGAACATCGCGAAGGACGAAGTCGACGTCGAGCAACTCGTCGACGTCGGCCTCTCGTACATGCAGATAAACCGCTTCGAGGAGGCCACCGAGACGTTCGAGCGGGCCGCGCAGTTCGCCGAGGAGGACTCCCTCGAAGCGCAGGAAGCGTGGGTGAACAAGGGCGCCGCGCACGCCGAGTTAGAGGAGTACGACGAGGCCATCGGCTCCTACCGCGAGGCGCTCCGCATCGACGACGACTCCGAGCACGCCGCCTCCGCGGAGACGAACCTCGCCTACGCCCTCTGGCAGTTCGGCGAGACCGAGGAGGCCCTCGAGCACGCCGAACGCGCCGTCGAGATAGACCCCCGCTTCGGGCAGGCGTGGTACAACCGCGGCTTCTTCCTGCGGGAACGCGGTCTGAACGAGGACGCCGTCAACGCCTTCGACAACGCGATTCGACTGGGGATGCGCACCGCCGACGTGCTGGAAGAGAAGGTCCGCGCGCTGGAGGACCTCGGCCGCGACGACGAGGCCGAACAGGTCCAACAGCAGGCCGACGAACTCCGGGAGCAACGCGAACAGGAACTCATCGAGGACCGGTGACGGGGATGCTCCTCCGCGAGCGGGACACCCCGGAAGGACTGCTCGTCTCGGTCTGCGACCGCGACTGCCTCGGCGAGACGTACGAGGACGGCCCGGTGTCACTCGACGTGACCGAGGAGTTCTACGGCGGCGAGGAGGCCGACGACGCGGACGCCCAGGCCGTCGTCGACAGTCTCACGCGCGCGACGGTGGCGAACATCGTCGGCGAACGCGCCGTCGAAGTCGCCGTCGACGCCGGCATCGTCGACGAGGAGTCGGTTCTCGACGTGGGCGAGACGCGCCACGCCCAACTGCTCTGGATGCGGTAGCGGGCGACCTCTGTTTGATAACGGACGGCTTGGTCGAACGCTCAGCGAACGACCGGAACACCGTGTCGAATAGAGAGGGCGGCCTCGCACGGAACCGCGTCGGTTCGACTCGGCTACAGGCGACGTGTACTATCTCGACCGTACGCCCGCAGGTTTCGCTCCGCCAGTTCGACTGCTCGGTCGATTCGCCTCCGTTTCGTCGCCTCGGTCTTCGCCGCTTCGACGAGCGAGATGAAGGCGTGCTGGTCGGTGTTCGAGAAGGCCCGGAAGTTCTTCCAGGCCGCTTCGTTCGCTTGCAACGCCGTTTCCAACGCGTCGGGAATCGCGTGGTCGTCGGAGAGACGGTAGGCGTTCGCCCACTCACCCGACTCCTTCGCCGCCTCGACGGATTCCATCCCCGCCGGCGTCATTTTCTCGGCGTCGAGCATCTTCTGGACGCGTTCGGTGTTCTTCTTCGACCACTTGCTATCGGGCTTTCGGGGCGTGAATCGCCGTTTGTACCGCGTGTCGTCGATGCCGTTGATCAGACCATCGATCCAGCCGTAACAGACCGCCTCCTCGACGGACTCATCGTAGCTGATTCCTGACCGCTCGGCGTCGACTTTGTAGTAGCCGATCCAGAGTTCCTCGGCCGCGTCGTGGTTCTCCTCTAACCACTCGCGAAACTCCTCACGCGAGTCGAAGAAAATCGGGTGCACGGTGGGAGTTCGCCGCGAGAAGAGATAACTCCGATCGAATGCTCGAACGGGAGTCGAGCGACACACCCCCCGAATTCGGCCCGGATTACTAAACCGAGTACAGATCGCTGGTTCGACGAAGCCCGAGGGGCGTTTTACGGTTTCCCACCCCGGTACCGACAGCGACCGTGGCCGATTCTCGTGAATATTTAGAGGTGACGTTACCGAATTCGGTTTCGTCACGCCGTGCGGACCGAAGCCGTGTTAGTGCTGGGACTGCTACGAGGGACCAATGGGAGTGCAGGAATCGTACCCGATAGACGTCGCGTCCATCCGCGAGGATTTCCCCATCCTCGACCGGAAGGTCGGCGGCGACTTCACGGTACCCGGCGAGGGTGAGGACGACGACCTACCCCTGGTGTATCTCGACAACGCGGCGACCAGTCAGACGCCGAAGCAGGTGGTCGACGCCATCGTCGACTACTACTACGGCTACAACTCCAACGTCCACCGCGGCATCCACCACCTCAGTCAGGAGGCCTCGGTCGCGTACGAGAACGCCCACGACCGGGTGGCGGAGTTCGTCGGCGCCGCCGGGCGCGAGGAGATAGTGTTCACGAAGAACACGACGGAGGCGATGAACCTGGTCGCCTACGCGTGGGGCCTCGAAGAACTCGGCGAGGGCGATACGGTCGTCCTCACGGAGATGGAACACCACGCCTCCTTGGTCACCTGGCAGCAGATAGCCAAGAAGACGGGTGCGTCCGTCGAGTACATCGGCGTCGACGAGGAGGGCCGCCTCGACATGGACCACGCGGCCGAACTCATCGACGAGGACGTGAAGATGGTCTCTACCGTCCACGTCTCGAACACGCTCGGAACCATCAACCCCGTCGCCGAACTGGCCGAGATGGCCCACGAGGCGGGCGCGTACGTCTTCGTCGACGGCGCGCAGGCCGTCCCGACGCGACCGGTCGACGTGAAGGAGATCGACGCCGACTTTTACGCCTTCTCGGGGCACAAGATGCTCGGGCCGACGGGCATCGGCGTCCTCTACGGCAAGGAGGAGATTCTCGAGGAGATGTCGCCGTACCTCTACGGCGGCGAGATGATACGCAGCGTCACCTACGAGGACTCGACGTGGGAGGACCTCCCGTGGAAGTTCGAGGCGGGCACGCCCGTCATCGAACAGGGCATCGCGCTCCACGCGGCCATCGACTACCTCGACGACATCGGGATGGAGAACGTGCAGGCGCACGAAGAACTGCTCGCGGAGTACGCCTACGACCGACTGACCGAACTCGACGACGTGGAGATATACGGCCCGCCGGGTGACGACCGCGGCGGACTCGTGGCGTTCAACCTCGACGGGGTCCACGCCCACGACCTCTCCAGCATCCTCAACGACCACGCCGTCGCCGTCCGCGCCGGCGACCACTGCACGCAACCTCTGCACGACAAACTCGGCGTGGCCGCCTCGACGCGCGCGTCGTTCTACGTCTACAACACCTTCGAGGAGATAGACAAACTCGTGGAGGCCGTCGACGACGCTCGGCAGTTGTTCGCCTGAGGGTCGGCGCACCGCGAGCGAACGAAGTGAGCGAGCGGACCGACGACCGAGCGGAGGGCGGCGACGCCGCGCGAAGCGAGGGAGACGGATTTTGGTCCAGCTGTTACCGAGCGAGTGAGCGAAGCGAACGAGCGCAGCGCAAAAGGTGGTCGACGACGCCCGGCAGTTGTTCGCCCGGGAATCGCCGGGAAGCGGTTCCGCGAAGGGCTCTTTTTTGCCGCTACTCCGAGGGGAACGCCGACTCCGGATTTCGGCGGGCCCACGGGCCGACCCGTTCGCCGGTGGTGGCGTACCGGTAGAGGGCGGTGCGGGCGACCATCCCGACCACCTGCGCTGCGACCATCGAGGCGACGAGGAGGACGAACCCGGCCGCGCCGACGACGTAGGCCGCGACGCCGCCGGCGGCGAAGTACGCCCACGCGAGGGCGCCGACGCCGAGGAGTCCCGCGGGGAGGAACGCGACGGAGACGCCGACGGTGGCGGAGACGCTCTCGCCCCACGTCTCCCGGAACGCGTCGCCGCTCTCGCGGAGGACCGCTCGGAGACTCGCCGTGTCTTCGAGAACGATGACCGGGACGACGAAGAACGTCAGGAGCGCCCACGCGAGGTCGAACAGGACGCGCGCGAGGGAGCCGAAGACGCCGAACTTCTCGTCGACGACGTACAGGACCGTTCCGAGCGTCGCGGCGGTGACCGACCAGAGCGCTATCGTCCGGCGGGCGCGCCACGCCGCCGCGAGTCCGTCGCGGACCGTCGGGTCCTCGCCGTCGAAGTACCGCGCCGCGCAGTGGACGACTGCGGCGTTGAAGAACGTCCCTGCGCTCGAAGAGACGGCGATTGCGACGAACACGCCCGCGTAGCGGAGGAGGTCGTTCGTGAGAAACGCCTCCACCGTCCCGTACCGCAGGGCGACGCCGACGGCGACGGCGAAGGCGCTCCCGACGGAGAGGAGGCTCAGGGCGGGGAGGAGGGCTAGCCGAGGGTTATCGCGGAAGACGTCGACGCTGGCGTCGACGACGTCGAGTCCGCGGCTGAATCGTCCTGCCATACGTGAGCGATGACACCGCTGACGTATAAGTGTTGTATCGTTGTTACGATGGGTACGGCGACACGGCGTGTCGGCGGTACTGTCAGCGGTCTGAACAAGATATTTATCCTACCGAATCGAACGCCAGCACGTGTCAGTCCTCCAATCCCTCCGTTCGGCGGGCGGCGCGCTCCGTCGAAATCCGATACTCGCCGGTGTGATGCTGCTCGTCCTCCTGGTACAGCTTCCGACGCAGTTCGCGCAACTGATGGCCCCGACGGGGGCGATTGTCGTCTCGCTCGGGTCGATACTCGTGACGGTGTTCGTGACCCCGTTCGTCTTCGCCGGGTTGGTCGGTATGGCCGAGGAGGCGCTCGACGGGGACACCGGATTCGGGACGCTGGTCGAGGCCGGCAAGAAACACTACGCGTCGATGCTGGGGGCGTACCTCCTCGTCTTCGTCGGCGTCGTCGCACTCGCCTTCGTCGGAGTCGCCGTCGTCGGCGGATTGGGAGTTGCCGTCTCGCCGGCCGCCGCCGGGGCCGGACCGCTCGCGAACGCGGGCGTCCTCGTCGCCGCGACGCTGGCGTTCCTCCTCGTGCTGTTCGTTCCGCTGTTCTTCGTCCAGTTCTACGGACAGGCCATCGTACTCGACGACGAGGGCTTCCTCGGCGGGTTCGAGCGGAGCGTGAGTCTGGTCCGACGGAACCTCGCTTCGGTGTTCGGCTACACCGTCCTCACGTTCGGCGTCGGCCTCGTCTTCGGCGTCGTCGCGAGCGTCCCGTCGACGCTGCTGTCGGTGCAGGTGGCGCAACCGACTCCGCTGTTCCCCGACCTGCCGCTGTCGCTGGTCGTCGGGTTCGTCGTCGTCGCCGACGTGCTGATGGCGCTGTTCGGGGCGTTCTTCCTCCTGTTCTCCGTCGCGTTCTACCGGACGCTGGACGGGACGACGGGGAACGAAGGCGCGCCGCCGTCGCAGCGTACGGTCGCCTGACGGTTGATGCGGGCGACCCGAACGCCCCCTTCTTTCGAGTCTCGAAGCAGACGCCGAGAGACGTCTCCGGAGTGAAGGACGGCGACAGAACACCTGAGAGAGGAAAAGAAGGGAGGGGACCGCGACGGCGTTCAGTCCGCTCCGGGCGGCGACGCCGACGGCGCGGAATCCGACGAGCGTCGGAACGACGCGACGAGTTCGGCGACGTCCGTCGGAGAGCGGAGCAGGGCGATGAGCCCCCAGATGAAACCGGTGAGGAGGGCGCCGAGGGCCGAGTAGGTCATGTCCATCGTGAGGAACGCCGTCCCGTAGACGAAGCCGATTGTCAGCGAAGGGAGACTCGTTCCCAGCGGGACCTTCGACGTCTCGTCTCTGAGCGTCGGCGCGAGCGCGGCGATGGAGAAGACGTTTCCGGCGAGGAAAACGAGGTCTTGCCACATCATTGATTTCTCATCCCGATTTTAGATTTTGTGTTGGAGGTTTCTCGCATATTCTCGGGTAGCGCCGACTCGGTGAAAAGACTTACTACATGATGAGTAAATAAAATCGTGAACGAGGGTCGAACTGATTCTTCGGAACGCCGTCGAACCCACCGACTGCGGTGCGGCGCGACGCCCCAACCGTTATTCGACGAACCGCCGTCTGCGAACGTGTGTTTCAGACGACTGTCTCGGTTGTCGGCGTCGTCCGCGGGACGTTCGCGGAGTTCGTCGCCGGCCTTCGGGCGGCGATTCCGAACGCTCTCGGTGGTATCGTCTTCCTCGTCCTCGCCTACGTCGTCATCAGGGTCGCGCTGTGGGCGCTTCGGGGGACACTCGACGCCCTCTACCCGGACGAACAGGACCTCGTGGTCAGCCTCGGCGTCACCGTCGCCGGCCTGTTCCTCTGGTTCGGCGCGGCGCTGGCGTTCTTCAAAATCGTCGGCATGGGAGACGTGGCGGCGAGTCTCGGCACCGCGACGGGGTTCGTCGCGCTGGGCGTCTCCTACGCGCTGTCGGATATGATAGCGGACACGGTTGCGGGCGTCTACCTGCTCCGCGACCCCGACTTCAATCCGGGCGACCGCGTGGAGTCGGACCCTGCGACGGGCGTCGTCGAGTCCATCGGCCTGCGCAAGAGTCGGTTCCGCGACGACGAGGGCGACACCGTCGTCGTCGCCAACCGCGAGGTGGAGAAGAAGTGGCGGCGGATGGAGTCGAGGTGAGCGCGATTCACGTGCCGAACGCCGAAGCCAGCGTTTCCGAGACGAAGTCTTCGAGCAGCAGCGACAGGTTGTAGACGAGCGTCGACTGCGCGCCGACGACGCCGAACGCCGCGGCCGGTCGAACGCCGGCGACGCGGAGGCCGTGCGCGACGAAGAGGACGACGAGGAGGTTGCCGGCCGTCGCGGCGACGTGAATCATCGAGAGGGCGGTCATGTCCACGTCCGTCTCGTCGACGTGCGAGAGGGGGCCCCCGAACGCGAACCACGAGAGCGTCGCGAATCCGAGGAGCGCGCCGCTGACGTAGGCGAGCACCGACAGTTCGCCCGGCATCCCGTATTCGTGGATCAGCAGCGCGCCCGCACCCCAGATGGTGAGCGTGTAGCCGTAGGCGGACGACTCCGAGCGGAGGTTGGACGCGAGTCGCTTGGTCGGTTCCATCACGCGGGAACACGGTTCCCGGATACGAGTGCGTTCGGGCGGGAATCGGTCTCCCCGGAACCCTTATCCGGGGAACTCACCTACCATCGACAACTATGGGTATGGGCTCGGACATGTATCGACAGCAGATTCTGGACCACTACAAGAACCCCCGGAACAAGGGCGAGATGGAGGAGCCGACGTTCTCGCACACCGGGGAGAACCCCTCCTGCGGCGACACCATCACGATGCAGGTGAAACTCGAAGACGACGGGGAGACCATCGAGTTCGTCGCGTTCAACGGCGACGGCTGCGCCATCAGTCAGGCCTCGGCAAGCATGCTCTCGGAGCGACTCCAGGGGACGACGCTGTCGGAACTGGAGAAGATGGACACCGACGACGTGACGGAGATGCTCGGCGTCGACATCTCGCCGATGCGCATCAAGTGCGCCGTCCTCGCCCGGCAGGTGGCGCAGGACGGCGCTGCCGTCTACGAGGGCGAGGCCGACGAGGAGAAGACGACGACCGAACTCGACGACTGAGTCCGCGCCGTCGCCGCCCGAACCGCCCCGAACCGACGCGGTCACACGACCCCGGTCACGTCCCTGTTTCTCGCCGTGTACGACAACCGACGAGCGTCGAGTTCCCGCCGCCGCGCGCGGTGCCACCGGCGTCGCCTCCCCTCGTCGACGCGGACGCCGACGGCGTCGGCCACCGTGTCCACGAGGACACGGAGGAAGTACGCCTCGTCGGCCGGGTAGTCGCGCCGACCGGCCGGACCGTCCCCGCCGTCGACCGGTCGCACCGACCAGTCGGCGTCGGCCGCGACGTAGTCGATACCGCGCGCGTCGAGACGTCGCTCCAGCACCCGTCCCGCCCGCGACCCGAGGCGGTCCCCGCCGTCCATCGTCGCGTGGTACGCCGAGAGGACGGCGTCGTCGGCGTCGTGGGGCGGCGCGAACGCGGTGCCGCCGTCGAAGGTGATGGGGAAGTAGAACCGACCGCCGGGAGCGAGGCCGTCGAGGAGGCGGTCCACGCCCGCCGGGTCGAGGAGGTCCACGAACGCCTGCGCGACGACGAAGTCCCACCCGCCCGCGTCGGCGGCGTCGAGGGCGTCGCCGCGGACGAAGCGCACGTCGATAGCGTTCTCCCCCCTCAGCGACAGCGACCCCACGGTCTCGCCCGGGACGGCGAAATCGAAGTCGGCCTCGTGGTCGCCGTCGCCATCGCCTTCGCTGTCGATGGAGTCGACGGCGTATCCGGCCGCCGGCGCCGTCGCCGCGACGCGTTCGCGGGCGAGGTCGAGGTTCACGCCGTCGGCGTCGACGGCGACGTACGCGAGGTCCGGGACGTCCCACGCGAGGAGGCGGCGGAGAAACGACCCCGTGCCCGTCCCGGCGTCCAAGAGGCGGAGGCCGTCCGGCCGGCCGGCGAGGTCCGACCGGACGAGGCGGCGCACGCCGGGGGCGAACGCCCGGTCGTCGACGGACTCCTTCGCCGCGAGGTAGCGCCGGAAGTCGCCCTTCACGACCCTCTCCCCGCGGGTGGCGTCTCGGCCCGCGGGAATCCGCCGTCTCCGGCGTCGTGACGGTCGACGACCTCCCGGAGGAAGCGTCGGACGCCCGCTACCGTCTCCGACCACGGGGGGTGCACCTCGTACCGGTCGAGGGCGGCCCGGCCCGCCGCCGCGAGTCGGTCTCTGTCCGCGGCGAACCCGGCGAGAGCCTCGCGGACGCCCCCCACGTCGCCCGGCGCGACGAGGACGCCGGTCGAGTCGTCGACGAGGTCGGACGCCCCGCCGGACGCCGAGGCGACGGCCGGGAGGCCGAACCCCATCGCTTCGAGGTAGGCGATGCCGAACCCCTCGTGGGCGGAGGGCATCGCGAAGACGTGGCTCTCGCGGAGGACCGCGGCCGTCTCGTCGGTCGAGAGCGACCCCGCGATGTGGACCCGGTCGCCGAGTCCGCGCCGCCGAATCCGCTCGCGGACGCGGCGCAGGTGGGTTTCGTCCGGGTGAGCGCCGACCAGCGTGGCGAGCCACGGTTCGTCCAGTCCGGCGAGTGCGTCGAGGAGCGCGAGGATTCCCTTCCGCGGGAGGAGGTTGCCGACGAAGGCGACGCGGAACGGGTCTCGCCGAGCGCGCCGGCCGACGTCGGCGGCGGTCACGTTCGGGTCGAACTGCGCGTCCGCGGGCGGCGCGACGTGCGTTCGGAGGCCGGACGCGCGGCGTTCGACCGACTCCGCGGTCGGGCGACTCGTGCAGACGGCGGCGTCGCAGCGGTCGAGGAAGCGCCGTTCGAGCGTCCGCGCGACGGTAGCGTCGAGTCCGTCGACGGCGTCGCAGCGGAGGTGGTGGACGAGGGCGACGACGGGCGCGGCGTCGGGCGTACCGAGGTCGGTGCAGCGGCCGAGCAGCGCCGGGTGGGCGAGTTCGTCCGCGAGGACGACGTCCGGGGCGAACTTCGACGAGAAGAGCCGTCGAGGGACCAGCGAGTCGACGACGCCGAGCGGGTAGCGCCGCCACGGGATGGAGACGACGCGGACCGTCTCGCCTGCGGCGCGGAGGCCGTCGACGAGCGCTCGGTCGTAAGCGAACCCGCCCGAGGCGGCGTCGAGCGACCCGGGGACGACGAGGGCGACGCGCATCAGAACGGGGCGGTGTAGGCGGCGTTCGCCGCGTCGTCCTCCCAGACGGTGACCGTCGCCTCCGACGCCGCCTCGGCGTCGAGTTCGGCGGCCAGACGGTCGTGGACGACCCGCGCGAACCGCTCGACGCTCGGGTTGTACCCCTCGAACTCCGGTAGGTCGTTCAGGAAGGCGTCGGCGTAGCGCTCCTCAACGCCGTCGAGCGCCGACTCCACGGCGTCGATATCGACCAGGTAGTCGTACTCGTTCAGCGTCTCGCCCGTCAGTTCGACCTCCAGTCGGTATCGGTGCGAGTGGGGGTCGCCCTCGGGACCGGGGTTCGGAACGGTCAGCGCGTGCCGGGCGACGAAGGGCCGAACGACGGTCACGGCGTACATATTCTCCCGTGGGACGGAACCGCCGTAAAGCCGCGGTCGGAGCGGTCGAACGGGGTCAGTAGGTGAAGAGCACCTGCACGGCGTCGGCGGGGTCGTCGTCGAGCAACCGATAGGCGTCGGCGGCGTCCTCGACCGGAACGCGGTGGCTGACGAGCGACGAGGGTTCGAGGTCCGGCAGGGAGTCGAGGACGTAGTCGAGGCGGCGCTCCTTGTCCCAGCGGCCGGCGTGGTCGGCGTCGATTTCGCTCACCTGGCTCGACCGGATGCGCATCCGACTGCGGTGAAAGCGCCCGCCCAGTTCGAGCGAGACGGCTCTGTTGAAGTCCTATCGATTCGACACCTTTCCTGCTGAAACAGCTGTTGTGTGGGACTGCGAATCAAGCGAACTCCCCTGTAGTACCCTAAAGAGCTTGATGCGTCAGAAAACACTTAACCGCTCTCTTAGTTGTGTGACTCGTGAAGTCACGAATTGGTTCCCTCCTGATACTGGCCCTGCTCGTTGCTTTTGCCGGCTGTGCAGGGATTGGTAGTACCGGCCCTGACGTTACGGACAAAGAAGCAAGAGAACAAGCACTAAGCGCCGAGGAGACGCGTGTAACTCAAGCGCTGGAGAACGCGAGCTACGTCACCAGCAGTAGCGTCGGCATTTACGCCAAACCTAACGCGACCGTCCTGAACAGCAACAGCTCGGCCGTTAAAGTCCGGGTGAAAATGCCGTATTCCTATGAATACAGTTGCGAGGACGGTTCCAGTGGGGCGGTTGACGGACTGAAAACCAATGTGGTCTATCAAGTGACTGATTCCAACGTGACCGTCATGACAATCACGGAGAGCATACAAAACGCCTGCGCCTAAACACATATCCAGCCCCTTGTCGGCTCTCCTGTTCTATTGAACGTTCAAAGTGCCTTGTCGATGTTGTGAGTGAGACAGCAGACAACGAGTTCACGGAACTGCTTCCACCAGTGCCGTGAGCGGACGAATGCGCCATATTTCCGTTTGAGGCGAGAGTTTACCGTCTCGTTTTGACTGCGCTGACCGTAGAGATCGGCATCCAAGCGAGCATTCCACGCTTTGTGAAGTGACGAGAACTCGCGGTGCTTGATGAGCGGACGAACACCAGTTTCACGGGCTAATGCGCGAATCTTCTGATCATCGTATCCCTTGTCGCCGAGGAGAACTGCTACTTCCCCGGTATTCCGCTTGATGAGCAACGGCGCGATCTTCGAGTCGTGTTTTCGTGTTGTTGTTACGTGTACGTCGAGGACAGCATTTGCTCTCGTGTCCACGAGAAGCGTGACTTTCAACTGCTGAATCGTCAACTTCGTTCGCTTCGTATAGTGCTTCGAGGCGTGACTACGGTCAAAGCCAGAGGCATCGATACCGACGACACCGTTGGTCGGGAGGAGGGTAACCGAGAGGTTGAGCAGCACACGCCAAACCGCCATATCGAGCCGGTTAAACGCCTTACACAACGTCGAAGGAGACGGGATTTCCTCAAGATTGAGGGAGCTCCGAATCCGGGGCATCTCGATGAGTTCGTCGAGGAGCGTCCGGTACGTCGTGTTCTTCCGCACCTTGAGACAGAGCAAGACGATGTGCTGGTGGAGTGTGTACCGTCGTTTCGAGAACTTTGACGAGTAGCGGGCAACAGCTCGCCGAGCCAAGTGATATGCCTGCTCAACGAACCGAAGCAACTGCGACTTTGGGAGGGCCTGCATCCGGTCAGACTACCGGGCGAATCTGTAACTCTCTGAGGATTTCAACAGAGCCAGCGAGACGGGTTTCGCGCCGTACCACGACCCGACGACGAGGCGGCCGTCGTCGCCGGTGAGCGAGATGGCGTCCGGGAGCGCCTCGGGGTTACCGGAGAGTTCGAAGGTGAGGTCGGCCCGGCCGTCGCCCGCGAAGCGGTCGGCGACGCCGTCCGGGACGGCCTCGGGGGCGAACGCCTCGTGCGCGCCGAACGACCGCGACCTGCGCCTGCGCGGGGCGTGACGGTCGACCGTGACGAGTTCCGAGAGCGGGAACCGCGCCAGCAGTGCGGTGGTGAGGAGGCCGACGACGCCCTGTCCGAAGACGGCGACGCGTTCGCCGACGCGGGGGCGGCCGTCCATCGCGAATCCCGTCGCCGTCTCCGCCGTCGCCAGCATCGCGGCGTCCTCGTCGGACACGTCGTCCGGGAGGGCGACGAGCGAGTCGGGGGCGGCGCAGAAATGGCTCGCGTGCGGGCGGAAGGCGAAGACGCGGCGGCCCGCCCACGCGTCGTCGACGGCGTCGCCGACGGCGGTGACGACGCCGACGGCGGCGTAGCCGTACGATACGGGGTAGGACAGCGGTTCGGTCAGACCGTCTATCGTCGCGTCGAGCGGAACGTCCGTCGGGACGTCGTCGCGGTAGACGAGGAGTTCGGTGCCCGGGCTGACGGCCGACACCGTCGTCTCCACGAGCACCTCGTCGTCGGTCGGTTCCGGGACCGGACCGTACTCGACGTCGACGGTTCGCGGCGCGGCGAACCGGACGCGCCTCGCGTCGGTCACCGGCGGCCGCCCGCCGGGAGCGACGCCCCCCGTCGGTCCGCTGTCTGTCGGTACATACCACGACTGACGGGTGAGCCGGGGTAAAGCTGTCGCGCGTGCGAACGTTCACCACTACCGGCTCCCTATCGGGTCACGTGGAGGAGACACCGGAGAAGGGCGGGGTGACCCGTGCGAGCGAGACGGGGAACGCCCGCCCGAACGACGCGCCGGGGGGACCGGCGGACGATACCGCACCGCCCCGAACCGCGCGGCAACTGGCGGCCCTCGCCGTCGGGTTCCTCGCGTGCGTCGCCGCCCTCGCCGTCCTCGCGGAGCGACGGGCGCCCGGAACGGGCCTGCCGTGGGCCGTCCTCTCGGGGGCGGGCGTCGCCGCCGTCGTCGGCCTCGCGCGCCGGAACCTCGAACGAAACCGCCCGCCCGACGGGGGCCGGGCGTTCGGCACGCTCGGCGTCGCCAACGCGGTGACGCTGTTCCGGGGGGCGCTCGTCGCCTCGCTCGTCGGGTTGCTCGCCGTCCCCTCGGCGACGGGGTGGTTCGCCGCGTTCCTCTACGGGGCCGTCGCCGCGCTCGACCCGCTCGACGGCGCCATCGCTCGCGCCCGAGAGCGCCGGACGCTCCTCGGGGCGTGGCTGGACATGAACGTCGACGCCGCCGGACTCCTCGTCGCCGCCGTCGTCGGCGTCGCTTCCGGGTTGCTCCCGCCGTGGTACCTGCTCGTCGGTGCCGCGCGCTACCTCTTCGTCGCCGGCGCGCGGGTGCGACGGCGGCGGGGGTTGCCGGTCTTCGACCTCCCGCACAGCGCGTCGCGCCGCGTCCTCGCCGGCGGCCAGATGGCGGTGACGGCCGTCCTCCTCGCGCCCGCGGTGCCGCGGGGGGTCGCGTGGACGGCGGCGACGGCGACGATGCTCCCCTTCCTCGCCAACTTCCTCGTCGACTGGTTCGTCGTCTCCGGCCGACGGAAGCGACCGCTCCCCTGACCCGGGGAGCCGACTCACTCGCCGCGGCGGAGGAGGACGACCAGTATCGCGACGAGGGCGAGTTGCGCGAGTTTGTCGACGGCGGCGACCGGAGAGAGCTGATTCAATCCTTGAACCACCGTGTAAGCGAAGATGACGACCTGACCGAGGACGAACGGGATGCCGACGAGGTAGGCCAGTCGCCGGCGGACGTTCAGCGCGACCATGGCGATGCCGACGCCGAACCCGACAGCGGCGACGAGAAAGGAGACGCCGAACGCCGTCGGCAGCGAGGGGACGCCGAGGACGAGGTGAATCACTCCCGAGAGGGCCGCGAGCGCGATGCCGACGTAGTGGAGCGTCGTGAGCGACGAGGTGTCGATTCGGGAGGCCATATCGTTGAAACAGGCGCGCCGACGACTTAATACTCGGTAACATTCGACACGGAAATCGGGTGCCCGGAACGGCGTCGCTCGTCGGGAGGCCGAAGAGAAGAGAAGAGAAGAGAAGAGGAGAGAAGAGAACCGGGAGACGGAGAAAGGAGTGTCGCGGTTCGCGCGGTCCGTCTACTCCGGCTTCAGTCCGCCGTCCTGCACGCGCATGATGCCCTCGCCGTCGGCGAGGTTCGGCGCGTCGACGAGGCGGACGATGCGCTTGTCGCCCTTCGACTTGCGGAGGTAGATGCGGAACGTCGACTTGTGCCCGAGGATGTTCCCGCCGATGGGCTGGGTCGGGTCGCCGAAGTACGAGTCGGGGTTCGAGGCCACCTGGTTCGTCACGAGGACGACCGTGTTGTGGAGGTTGCCGACCTTGTCGAGTTCGTGGAGGTGCTTGTTGAGTTTCTGCTGGCGGTCGGCGAGTTGACCGCGGCCGACGTACTCCGCGCGGAAGTGTGCGGTCAGGGAGTCGACGCAGAGCAGGCGGACGGGGAACTCGTCGTCCTCGTGTTCGCGTGCCAGTTCCTGGGCCTTCTCGGCGAGGAGGATCTGGTGGTTGGAGTTGAACGCCTTCGCGACGTGAATCTTGTCGAGCACGTCGTCGAGGAGCACGGACATCGCCTCCTCGTCGTCCGGCGTCCCCTCTATCTCACGGTCGTCCATCATCGCCTGGATGAGTTCGTCGTCGAGACCGCGGAGCATGTCGTCGATGCGCTCGGGGCGGAATGTGTCCTCGGAGTCGACGAAGATGCAGGAGCCGTGGAGACCCCCGTGTTCGTGGGGCAGTTGGACGTTGACGGCCATCTGGTGGGTGACCTGCGACTTCCCGGAGCCGAACTCGCCGTACACCTCGGTGATGGACTGCGTCTCCAGTCCGCCGCCGAGGAGTTCGTCGACCTCCGGAATCTGCCAGCTCAGCTTTCCGATCTCCTGGCGTCGTTCGAGGACCATCGAACCGGTCTCGAACCCGCCGATGTCCGCCGCCTTGCGGGCGGCGTTGATGATGTCGGAGGAGGTGGACTCGCCCACGTCGGCCGTGTTCGAGAGTTCGCTGGGGCTGGCGACGGCTATCGACTGGTAGCTCTCGAAGCCGGCTTCCACGAGTTTGTCTGCGGTAGCGGGACCCACGCCGGGGAGACTTTCGAGATCGTCTTCGGGCATCGTATCTCACTCTGAGGCCCACGAGCACATAAAGCCTCGTTAACACCGTAGTGGAAGTGAAACCGCTCGACTGCGGCGCGTCGTCAGTCAGGGTTTCCTGAGGGTTTAACCGACAGTACGCGGCGGTGTCGCTCCTCGGGGGGTGTACGGCGGAGGGAAAAAGTCCGGTCGTCGCCTACCGAGTCACTGCCACGGATGTCCGCCCTCGCGGTCGGGCCACATCGGGTACCAGTACTCCTTGTCCGATTCGAGACCGAGTTCGCCGTCGAGCACCGACTCCAGTTTCATCAGGACGCGGTCGTTCTGCTCGCGGCCGCGGTCGGGCGCGAACGGGTAGTACGCGCCGCGGCGGAACGAGTAGACCCAGTAGGCCCGGTCGCCGTCGCGTTCGAAGCCGAAGACGGCCGCGAGGAGGCGGGAACCGTACCCGCGTTCGATGAACTCGTCGGCGGCGAAGTGGATACTGGTGACGAGGTCCTCCGGGTCGTCGTCCTCGAGGACGACCCACTCCCAACCGTGGGAGTCCTCCTGCACCCGAAAGTCGGTTCCCGTCTCCTCCTCGCCCGCCTTGAGGATGGCCTCCACCTCCTCGACCGTCTCCTCGAAGTCCGTGCTGTCGACCGAGGAGAAACAGAGCGCCGCCGCGCCGACGGACTCGAAGCCGAGGTCGGCCTCCATCGTGAGGTAGGCGGTGCTCATCCCGAAGAGGTCCTCGGGGTCGGCGTCGCGCGTGGCGTCCGTCTCGGCGCTGATGCCGAGGACGGAGCGAATCGAGTCCATGAACCCCATCTTACGCCGTCTCCATCTCGCGTTCGAGTTGGCGGAGGCGTTCGATGCGGTTCTCGGTGGAGGGGTGCGTGCTGAACAGGCGGCCGATGAAGTCGCTCTTGATGGGGATGATGAAGAACGCGTTCATCTCCGACTGCTCGCGCAGGTCGTCCTTCGGCACCTGGTCCATCCGCCCGGATATCTTCATCAGGGCCGACGCCAGCGCCGAGGGACGGCCGGTGATGACCGCCGCGCCGCGGTCCGCGGCGTACTCGCGGTAGCGCGAGAGCGCGCGGATGAGGAGGTACGAGATTATCCAGACGACGAGGGAGGCGGCGATGGCCGCGATGACGCCCCCGCCCTGTCGGTCGCGGTTGCCGCCGCCGAACCAGAAGCCCCAGCGGACGATCATGAACGCGACCGTCGAGAGGAACGACGCGATGGTCATCACCATCACGTCGCGGTTCTTCACGTGCGCGAGTTCGTGCGCGAGGACGCCCTCCAACTCGTCGTCGTCGAGCGTCCGCATGATACCCGTCGTCACGCAGACCGCGGAGTTCTTCTGCGACCGGCCGGTGGCGAACGCGTTCGGGACGCGCGAGTCGACGACGGCCACCTTCGGTTTCGGCAAGTCCGCCTGCTGGGACAGGCGGGAGATGGTGGCGTGGAGTTGGGGGTACTCCTCCTCGGACACCTCTTTGGCGCCCATGCTGTACAGCGCCAGCTTGTCGCTGAAGAAGAATTGCACGAACATGAACACCGCGACCAGCGGAAGGAACGCGGTGTACGTCCGCGCAATCACCGCGACGAACACGATGTAGAGCGCGAAGAGCAGGAACATCGTGAGCGCCATGCGCCCGCGAAGTCCCCAGTCGGGTTTCCAATCCATGGCGTCTCTTTCGTGTTCGTCGGTATAAACGCTGTTGGAGTGGTGAGTTTCGCGCTCGGCGCCGAGAGTGCAGTCGCCCATCTGGCGTGAGGAGGGCGCGACGGAACTATGCGGGAGAGGGTCGTCGAAGCGGTATGGAAACCGTCGTCGTCACCGGAGCGGGGGGTCGCTCGGGTCGCTGGATAGCGGACCGCCTCGCCGCGACGTACGAAGTAGTCTGCGTGGACCTCGCGCATCCGGGGTTCGAGGTGGACGCGCGCGAGAACGTCGACTTCCGGGCCGCCGACCTCTCCGACCGGGGGGAGGCGCTGGACCTGCTCGGGGACCTGGACCCCGACGCCGTCGTGCACTGGGCGAACCTCCCCTCGCCGACGAGACACGCCGGCGGGCGCGTCTTCGAGACGAACGTCCTCGCCACGTACAACACGCTCGTCGGCGCGGGCCGCGCGGGCGCGAGAGTAGCCTGGGCCTCCAGCGAGTCGGCGTACGGGTTCGCCTTCGCGGAGGAGCAGGGAGTTCCGGACGAACTCCCCGTCACCGAGGCGCACGAACTCCGTCCCGAGGACCCCTACGGCGCCTCGAAAGCCGCCGGCGAGGAGGTGGCGAAGATGGTGAGCCGTCGGTTCGGCGTGCGCGTCGCCTCGGTTCGACCGTCGTGGATTCAGTATCCCGGCGAGTACAACTGCCGGGACGTCGCCGCCTCGGGAGATATCGCCGGCGGCGCGGGCAACTGGTGGTCGTACGTCGACGTGCGCGACGTCGCCGGACTCGTCGCCGCCGCCGTCGACGCCGACTTCGCGGGTCACGAGGCGTTCCACGCCGCCGCCGCCGACAACTACCTCGGTCGGCCCACCGTCGAGGCCGTCCGCGAGTGTTTCGGGGAGGTACCCGCGGACTGCTCGCTGGACGGCGAGGAGTCCGCCCTGTCGACGGCGAAAGCCGCGGAGATGCTCGGGTGGACGCCCGAGCACTCCTGGCGGGACGCCGAAAGCGAGAGCGTTCCGGAACCGTCGCTGTACGAAGCGTAGAGCGCCGACTCGCGGCCGCGAAGCGTTTTTCGGTCCACCCGGCTACTCTACGAGTATGTTCACAGACCGCACGGAAGCGGGGGAGCGACTCGGCGAGCGACTGCGCGAGGCGGGTATCGAGGCCGACGTAGTCCTCGCGATTCCGCGCGGCGGCCTCCCAGTCGGCCGCGCCGTCGCGGACGCCCTCGGCGCCCCGTTGGACGTGGTCGTGGCCTCGAAACTCGGCGCGCCGCACAACCCCGAGTTGGCCATCGGCGCCGTCGCGGGCGACGGGAGCCTCTGGCTGAACGACGGGATGGTCGACCGCCTCGGCGTCGACGACGCCTACGTCGAGTCCGAACGCGAGCGAGAAGCCGAGGTGGCGCGCGAGAAGGTGCGGGACTACCGCGGCGGCGACCCCCTGCCGGACGTGGAGGGAAAGCGCGTCGTCGTCGTCGACGACGGCGTCGCCACGGGCGCGACGGCGATGGCCTGCCTGCGGATGGTCCGGGAGGGCGGCGCCTCGCGCGTCGTCTTCGGCGCCCCCGTCGCCCCCGCGTCGGCGCTGTCGGACCTTCGAGCGGAGGCGGACGAGGTGGTGGTCGCCGAGACGCCCGAGAACTTCACAGCCGTCGGCGCGCACTATCGAACGTTCGGGCAGGTGAGCGACGAGGAGGCGCTGACCTACCTCGAATCGCCGGAGTGAGGTCGCCGTCCTTAAACGCGCTCGTCCACTACAACGGCCGAATGAGTTCAGGCGACTTCTGTCCGCGGTGCGGCGACCCGGTGCCGGAGCGTGAGGAACCGCTCCCCGGGATGCCGCGCGAGAAGGACGCGGTGCTCTGCGACGCGTGTTACTTCGAGGATTTCGACCTCGTGGACGCGCCGGAGCGAATCGAGGTTCGCGTCTGCTCGCAGTGCGGTGCGGTCCACAAGGGGAACCGTTGGGTGGACGTCGGCGCCCAGGACTACACCGACGTGGCCGTCGAGGAAGTCTCGGAGGCTCTGGGCGTCCACCTGAGCGCCGAGGACGTCCGCTGGGGGGTCGAACCCGAGCAGGTCGACGAGAACAACATCCGGATGCACTGCACGTTCTCCGGCGTCGTCCGCGGGACGCACGTCGAGGAGACTGTGACGGTGCCGGTCATGATTTCCAGACAGACCTGCAAGCGGTGCGGTCGCATCGCCGGCGGCTACTACGCCAGCATCGTCCAGGTACGCGGGACGGACCGCGACCCCACCGACGAGGAGGAGCGACGCGCCGTCGAGATAGCGGAGTCCTACATCGCCGAAAGACAGGAGACCGGCGACAGGAACGCCTTCATCTCGGAGATAACGCCGTCGGGCGACGGCCCGGACATCAAGATATCGACGAACCAGATGGGCGGCGGCATCGCGAAACATATCGTCCGCGAACTGGGCGGGAGTTTCGAGGAGTATCCCACGCTGGTCACCGAGGACGGCGACGGCAACGAGGTGTACCGCGTCACGTACGCCGTCCGCCTGCCCAAGTTCACGCCGGGCGAGGTGATAGACACCGACGACGAGGAGGGCCCCGTCCTCGTGCGGAGCGTCCGCGGGAACCTGAAGGGCGTCCGCCTCGACAGCGGCGAGGACTACGAGGCGCGCTTCGAGGAGGGCGAGACGCCCGAGGCGCGTCGACTGGGAACCGTCGAAGACGCCGTGGAGACGACCGTCGTCACCGTCGAGGACGACAACGCGGTACAGGTGCTCGACCCCGAGACGTACGAGTCGAAGACCATCGCGCGGCCGTCGTACTTCGACAGCGACGCGGAGTCGGTCCCCGTGCTCAAGAGTCGCGCGGGACTCCACATTCTCCCGACCGAGGCCGTCGAGTCGGACGACGAAACCGAGGAGTAATCAGTCCGCTCGGACGGGCGCGTCCGCCGTCGCGGCGGTCACGTCCGCCTCGTCGTGCAGTTCGATACCGTGCTGGTGGAGGGCGGCCATTAGCTCCGCCTCCGAGCGACCCGCGCGGGTCGCGGCCTGTGAGAGCGTCAGCGTTCCGCTTTGATACAGCGTCATCGCCGTCGTCAGCGCGTGTGTGTGCATGGCCGGATACATCATCACCAACTAACCCAAGGGTGTTAACTATTTCGTGAGAGAGCGTGACAGACAGAAGGGTTACGCAGATATTAATGCGTTATTCTGAACCTATCCGTTCGAACTTCGGGACAGATGGCTAATGTATTAACAATCATTAAGTAGATGTCAGCCGTCGCGGCGCGTTCGGTGTAAATGCTTCCAGATGGACCAGTCAGGCAGTAAGATTGAAATCCTCCGCCCCGTCAGAAGGAGCATGGACCGACAACAGATACTCGCGCTGATACTCGTCGTCCTGATGTGCGGGTCGACGTTCGCGTACGGAGCCAGTCTCCTGCTGTAGCGGACTCTCAGTCGCCAGCCCGGGGGAACTCGTACGACTCGCACGGGGGGAAGGACACGCGTCCGGTCAGCTATCGCCCCAGACGTCCGACAGCGGATGGTTCGACCGGGAGTCGTCGCCGTCGTTGCCTGCGTTCCCGCCCTCCCCACCGTCGGACGGGTTCGTCCGGGCGCCGCCGCCCGACCCGGTCGCCCCGCCGGACCCGGAGTCGGACCGCGACGAGGAACGGGAGCGCCGAGCGCTCGACGTCGACCCCGCCCGCGACACCCCGCCGGACCCGCCGCGTCCGCGCCCGCCGGCGGCCTCCTGGTCGAACTCGGGCAGGTCGGGCGTCGACATCCGGTCGACCTGTTCGGCGAACCACGCGGGCATCTCCGAGCGCGTCCGGTCGAACAGTTGGAGCAGCGAGGAGTCAGCGAGGTACGTCGCGCCGTAGTCGTCGGGCGCGCGGACGACGCGCCCGCAGGCCTGAATCACCGTCCGGAGCGCCGCGCGGCGGTACCACGCCCACTGCCCCTCGTCGAGGCGGTGGGCGACGCGCGAGTCGTTCGTGTTGAGGTACGGCGCCTTGCAGACGACCTGCCAGCGACACAGGTCGCCGTTCAAATCGAGCGCCTCCTCCATCTTCACCGAGAGGAACACGTCCGCCCCCGTGGAGGCCTTCCACGTCTCCAACTCCGCGTCGCGGTTCTCCCTGTCGTGGCCGCGGACGCGGTTGCCGAGGCCCAACTGCGCGAGCCGTTTTCGAAGCTCCGATTGGATGGCGTAGGAGTGACAGTGGACGAGGCCCTTCTCGTCGGGGTGTTTCGCCATCAGTCGGACGAGCAGTCGCGCTATCTTCGGCAGGGTCTCGTCGCGGTGCTCGTACGTCATCTTCCCCTGCGTCACGTCGTACAGCGGCCGGTTCTCGACGGGGAAGGTGTGCTCGACGTCGACGAGGGCGACGTTCGAGGGGTCGAGACCGACGCTCCGGCAGAACGCCTCCTTGTTCAGGATGGTCGCCGACAGCAGGGCGTGTCTGTTCCCGCGGTCCCAGACGGTGTGCTTCAGGTAGCGCGCGGGGTCCAGCGGTTTCACGGTGAGGGGTTCGCCCTCGCCGCCGAACTGGTCGACCACCCACGTCGTCGGACTCTCCGGGTCGCGGTAGTCCTGGACGAACCACTTCAACTCGGAGATGAGTTCCTGCAACCGGTCGCGGCGCGCGGCCTCCTCCGGCGTGAGTTCGGACCTCCTCAGGAGTTCGTCCTTGGCGTCCGAACACACCTGTACGAGGGCCTCCGCGAACCGCACCGTCCGTTCGAGGGGGTCGTCCGCGGCGGTCACGTCCGGAACCCCCACGTCGTCCCAGACGGGGACCGTGCGGGGGTTCAGGTCGATGGTCGCGTACATCTCCGCCCACTCCGCGAGGCCGTGCGCCTCGTCGATTACTACGACGTCTCGCTGCCGGAACACGTCGGAGCCGGCGGTCTGCATGAAGTACGCGAGCGTCATCGCCGCGATTTGGCGGTTGGAGGCGATGGCGCGGTCCGAGAAGTACGGACAGCGGTGGCGGACGGTGCAGTCGAACCCCTTCTGTCTGGCGCACGGCGCCCGGTCGACGGGCGTGTCCGTCTCGCCGTTGAGGATGCAGGTGTAGTTGGACTTCCCGCGGATGACGCTCAGGTCGTCTAAGAGTTCGTCCTCGGCGACGTCGTCCAGTTGCGACACCTGCGGCGTCGTGTAGTAGGCGTCGGTCGCCTTCGCGGGTTTCGCCTCCTCGGTCGTCCGGGCGGCCCCCGCGATGGCGCGCGCGAGGAGCGACTTGCCGCTTCCCGTCGGCGCGCGGACGAGCACCACGTCGTTGCCGGCGGCGAAGGCGTCGCGCACGTCGCGGAGGGCCCGTTCCTGCGCGCCGCGGTAACTCGGCGCCGGGAACGACGGGAGGATTCGGTCGGGGTCCACGTCCCCTCGTCGCCGCCGTCGGGAGTAAAAGCATCGCTCCCGGCGGTCCGAGTCGGTCGACGACCCCGAACGCCGCTCACAGCGCCCGGACGTCCTCGGTCGTCGCCGCGCGGTCTTCCGGCAGGCGGTCGATGCAGTCGTAACAGAGGAAGAACTCGCCGCCGTCTTCGAGTTCGAGCGTGATGCCCTGCGTCGACTCGGTCGAAAACGACCAGAAGTCGCCGATGCCGCCGCCGATGCGAACGGGCTGACCGCAGCCGTCGCACGGTTCTTTCGTCACGGGTCGAGGAAGGGCGTCGACGGGTAAGAGCGCTCGGTCGTCGGGACGGGGCGACGACGCCCCCGTTGCACTCCGTCCGGTCGACCGACACGTCACTCGCGCGCGCCGGACAGTCGTTCCCGTCCACGCCGACTTTCTTGGCCGGCCGCCGACAATCGGTCCCCATGAAAGTGAACTGCGAGGGCTGCGCCGGGTGCTGCGTGGACTGGCGCCCCGTCTCGTCGAAGCCCTCCGACCACGAGCGTCGCGGCCCGCGGCGACCGCTCGACGACGTGTACAACCTCGTCCCCCTCACGCGCGACGAGGTGGCCGCGTTCGTCCGCGGCAGGTTCGGGGACGCGCTGGTCCCGCGGATGTGGATCGCGGGCGAGGGGGAGAGCGACGAGGACGAGAGCGGGAGCGCCGAAGGCGAGTCCGACCCCGGCGTCGAGATAGACGGCGTCAGGGTGGCCGCCATCGGGGACCGGCCGGCGTTCTTCGTCGGCCTCCGGAAGTCGCCGAAGCCCGTCTCGCCGTTCGGCGTCGACCGGACGTGGCTGGACGCCTGCGCCTTCCTGGACCCCGAGACGCTGCAGTGTCGCATCCACGGCGGCGACCTGTACCCCGACGAGTGCCGCGAGTACCCCGGCCACAACCTCGCGCTCGGAAAACAGACGGAGTGCGAACGGGTCGAAGAGAACTTCGGCGACGACAGACTGCTGGACCGCGAGGCGCCGGACGTGAGCGGCCTCCTCCTCGGTCCGCAGGCCGTCGGGTCGAAGGTGTTCGCCCACCCCGACCCCGGACGCCTCGACGGCGTCGTCGAGCGGATGCGGGCGGGCGAACTGACCGACGAGGACCGCGCGTCGTTCGTCGGCGCCGCGGTCGGGTCGCGGCCGGGGTTCGTCGAGGTGGACGAGGCGCGCGCCGCGGACGCCCGCGAGGCGGTGCTCGACGCGGACTCGTGGGTCGGCCGCGCGGCCGAGGAGTGGGCCGAACGCGCCGGGTCGGTCAGCGAGGACGCCGACGACGCGCCGAGCGGCGAGGCGGTCGAAGTCGCCCGCGGCGCCCCGGAGACGCCGGGATGGGACGCCGTCGAGTGACGCGGGTCGAAGCGACGGCCGGCGGTCCCGGCGGGGTCGGAGACCGGCCGCGCGGGACGAACCGTTAACAGGGTCGCGTCCCTTCGAAGCTCCATGCGAGTTCTCGTGACCGGCGCGACCGGGTTCGTCGGCAGTCGTCTCGTCCCCGTGCTCCGGGAGGCCGGCCACGACGTGTCCGTCCTCGTCCGCGACGCCGAGTCGAGCGACCTGCCCGAGGGCGTCGGCGTCGTCGAGGGGGACCTGCTCGAACCGCGGAGCTACCGCGTCGTCGAAGGCGAGTCGGACGGCGAGTCGGAAGAGGAACCGGGCAACCGGACGCTCGCGGACGTGCTCTCGGCGCTGGACATCGAGGCCGCCTACTACCTCGTCCACTCGATGCAGTCCGGCGAGGACTTCGAGGAACGGGACCGGCGGGCCGCGCGGAACTTCGAGCGGGCGGCGTCGAAGGCGGGGGTCGGACGCGTCGTCTACCTCGGCGGCCTCGGCGAGGACCAAGACCGCCTGTCGCCGCACCTGAAGTCGCGCCGGGAGGTCGAACTCATCCTCGGGCAGGGCGACTTCGACCTGACGACGCTGCGGGCGGCCATCGTCATCGGCGACGGCAGCGCGAGTTTCGAGGTGATACGGCAACTCGCGGGTCGCCTGCCGGTGATGGTGACGCCGCGGTGGGTCGACACGGAGTGTCAGCCCATCTGCGTCGACGACGTGGTGGCGTACCTCGTCGGCGTCCTCGACGCGCCGGCGACGGCCGGCCGAACGTTCGAAATCGGCGGCCCCGACGTGCTGACCTACGGCGAGGTGCTGAGGCGCGTCGGCGGCCACCTCGGCCGGCGGACGAAACTGTTCTCCGTGCCGGTGCTGACGCCGCGACTCTCCTCGTACTGGGTCGGCTTCGTCACCGACGTGCCGCCCTCCGTGGCCAGACCGCTGATAGACGGGCTGAAGAACCCCGTCGTCGTCCGCGACGACAGCATCAAGGAGTACGTCGAGGTGTCGCTGACGCCGTTCGACGAGGCCGTCGAACGCGCCCTCGGCGAGGCGGAGGGGTCGGTGAGCGAGCGGACGGTCCCGGCGGAGGACGACGGGAACGGCGCCGGCGGCGAGACGGACGAGGGCACCGACGCCGGCGACGGACCGAGGGCGGACGCGGCGGGGGGGACCGACCTCGAATCGAGCGCGAACCCGACGGACCGCTGAATGTCGCGCGCACCGCGCGACGTGCGGGTGTCGCGGACGCAGTTCGGGGAGACGTGGGTGTACGAGAGCATCGTCGGCGCCCTCCCCGGTATCGACCTGACCGACGGGGAGGCCATCGCCCTCCAACTGGGACTGTTCGAGGTGTTCGTCGTCTTCTTCGCGTGGGCGTACGACCTCTGGCAGGCCGTCGTACCGGGGACCATCGCCGTCGGCGTCGCCGCCGTCGGCAGCGTCGTGATGCTCCGGATGGGCCGGACGACGCGGGAGACGAACCTCCCCGACGCGTACACGCGCCTGCTGTTCGGGTCGAGCATCGAAGTCGTCCTCGGCGTCCTCGCGTTCGTCGCCCTCGTCACGCACCTGTTCGTCTACGACCCGTTGCAGGGACAGACGACGCTTTTGGAGTCGGTGTTCGGGCGCCAACCGCCCGTCGTCGTCGTCTACCTCACGCTGCTGGTTCTCTGGGACCTCTGCTACCGAATCGGCACCTCGTGGTGGGCGGCCATCGTCTCGGTGTGGGGGTCGTGGCGCTACACCGTCGACCCCGCGACGGCGCGGACGCTCCGCATCGCGGACGGGTGGAACGTCGTGTTCGGCGTCGCGCAGGTGGCGCTGGTGCCGTTCATCCTCGACCAACCGGTGATGCTCCTGGCCGTCGGCGGTCACGTCGTCGCGGTCACCGTCGTCTCGACGGTGGCGGCGGTGACCCTCGACGTGGACGAGAACTCCTAGTTCCGGACGCCTACGTCGACCGCTCCTGCATCTCGCGGAACTGGTCGAGGAGGTCCTCCGCGGAGTCGCCCGCGTCGTAGGTCATCTCCCCGCGGTACACCCGCCGGTCGTCGTCGAAGTCGGCGTCGACCGACCCGTTCTTCCGCTCTCGGCGCTCGTGCTCGTCGTCGTCGTAGGCACCCATCGACATGATACAGTGTAACGTGTGAGTCAGTGCCACATATAACTAACGGGGAACGACACGACCGACGCGGAACGGCTATACGGGTGCCCCAAGAAGCCACGTACGTGGCACGTCCCCTGCGATTTCGCTACGCGCCGGGACGGTGGGACGAGGCCCGCGTCCGGCGACAGTTATACGACGACCTCGATTCGAACCTCGGAGCGGCGATGAAGTCGCCGTGGTTCAAACCGCCGAACGGTTTCGAAGCCGTGCGGTTCGAGATGGACAACGGCGACGTCGCCCTGTTCTGCTGGGACGGCGAAGACGCCTACTGGATGGGCAACACGGAGACGCCCGAGGCCCTCTGGCGGACGGACAAGAAGGGCTTCGAGGAGGTTCCGCACGAGGTGAAGCGATGGGTGACGCGCGAACTGACCGCGCAACTGCACGAGGAGTCGCCGTGGCTGAAACCGTACCCGCACCTCTCGTGGTTCTTCCTCCCGGTCTTCCTCTCGAAGGACGGCCGGGAGACGACCCGGTCGTTCTTCGACGACCACGCCGCCGGGTTCCCCGACGCCACCCGCGACGAAGCGCTCGGATTCTACGAGGAGTTCCTCGCGACGGGCGTCCTCGACGACTACCGCGAGGTGATGGCGGGGAAACTCGGCACCTCCGAGTACCTCGACCTGACGCGGATGACCGCCTCCATGGGCGAGTTCAACGCCGGGAAGTTCCTCGTCGACATGGGGTACGACATCGTCCCGGAGATAGACGTCACCACGGGTCACGCCATCGACTACCGCGCGACGAAGGGCGGCGAGGGAACGCTCGTCGAGGTGACGCGACCGCTCCCGACGAGCAAGCGAAGCGCGGGAACGCCGGTGGCCGCCGTCCGCGACACCGCCGAGACGAAGTCCGGCGGGCAGTTGCAGGAGCACGGCGGCGGCGTCGTCCTGTTCGTCGACTGCTCGTCGTTCCCGGACGACGAGTGGCGCGCGGTGCGCGACGAGAAACCGGAGGTCCACCACCGACCGGCGGTGGTGTTCCGGGTTCGGCCCGACGGTAGATTCGACGGCTACACCAAGGGACGCGTTCCCCTCGACGTGCCGTTCTGAGGTCGCTGTTCTGATTTTAGAAGGAGACCTGTTCGGGACCGTCCTCGCCGAACGTGGAAACGTCGCGGTCGCTGTAGTAGCGGCGACCGACGGCCTCGTGTCCGAGGGCGGAGAGGAGGGCGTGGCGGGCGTCGTCCGGGCAGGTGTACGTCTCGGACCCGGCGCGAGCGAACACGTCTCCGACCTGTTCGCTGCCGTTGGGGTGGTCGATGGTCTGGTCGCCGTAGGCCTCGATGAGTTCTTCGGTGGTCGCGGGGTACTCGTGGGCGTCGATCAGGTCGCCGGTGCGGTTCAGGCGCATTACACCCAGTCGTAATCGAGCACCGTCTATAATGGTTTTCCATTATCGTGATTGTACACATTAATCTGTATTATGGGCATTGTACCACATATTAGGAAACGGTCGGAAGCGTTTTCGGAGGTCGCCGCCGACCCACGGCCGTGATTCGAGCGCGGAACGGCGACGGCGGCGAGGGCGACGGCGAGACGCCCGCGGCGGACCTCCACCTCCACACGACGGCGTCCGACGGGGTGCTGACGGTCCCGGAGGTGCCGGCGGCCGCGGCCGCGGGGGGCGTCGACGTCGTCGCGGTGACGGACCACGACCGGATTCACCCGGACCTCGATGCGCCCGTCACCGAACGCGACGGGGTGACGCTGATACGCGGCGTCGAACTCCGCGTCGAGGCGTCCGACCAGCGGGTGGACCTCCTCGGGTACGGCGTCCGCGACACGCCCGGCATCCGCGAGATGACGGAGCGAATCCAGCGCGACCGGAAGGAACGCGGACGGAAGATAGTCGAACGCGTCGAGTCGCGCCTCGGCGTGAGCCTCGACGTCGAACTCCGCGAGGGCGTCGGGCGCCCGAACATCGCGCGCGCAGTCGAGGAGAGCGACGCGCCGTACGACTACGCGGGCGCCTTCGAACATCTCATCGGAAACGACGGCCCCTGCTACGTCGAGCGATACGTCCCGACGTTCGAGGCGGGGGTGGGGGCCCTCCGGGACGCCTGCGCGGTGGTCGGACTCGCCCACCCGTTCCGCTATCCGGACCCCGAGTCGGCGCTCGAACGCGCCGCCGAACTGGACGCCGTCGAGCGGTTCTATCCCTACGGCGGCGCGGCCGCCGACCGGGAGGACGCGGGCCTCGTCGAACGCCTCGCCGCCGAGCACGACTTGCTCCTCACGGGCGGGAGCGACGCGCACGACGAGACTCTCGGGGTCGCCGGCCCGCCGCGGGACGCCTTCGAGGCGTTCGCCGCGCGCGTTCCCAGCGTCTGACGCAGGCTCTCGTCCTCGATAACCGGGAGCGTAGAGTTAAATCGGGTGAGGAACGAAGGGGAAGTATGAAGTGCCACTACTGCGACCGAAAAGCCGCGTACGCCGCCGAGAAAGACGGGATCAAGGTGGGCCTCTGCGAACGGCACTTCCGAGAGCGCGTCGAGGAACTCGCCGACTCCGACGAACTCGCCGCCCTGCGGGAGCAGATCGATATCGATCGAACGGAGTGAGCCTCGGGCGAACTGTTTTCTGTCGATATCGGGGAGACATCGACCGAGCGAAGTGAACGAATCCGGGCCACTCTCGGCCGGCGTCGCCGGAAGCGACACCGCCGAACGGAGTGAGTCTCGACGGCCGACTCTCGGACGAGGAGCGCGGCGGCGGGGTCGCCCGCTTACAGCAGCGTATCGAAGTACAGGTAGAGACTAGCGAGGATGACCTCGAACGACAGCGTTCCGACCGCCGAGAGGGCGACGAACTTCCGGTCGTCCATCTCGGCGAACCCGGCGGGGACGGTGAGCATCCCGCGCGTGAACAGCAGCGAGTTGCTCACGGGGACGACGACCGGACCCCAGCGGTCGAACCAGCCGTCGAAGCGGTCGAGTTTCGACTCGCTGATCTTGAACCAGCGCTTCTGGAGGAGGTACTCGCGCCCGCCGCGTTGGGCGACTTTGAACAACGCGTACTGGCCGATGGTCGCCCCGAGGACGGCCACGCCGATGACCGGGACGGCGGCGTCGGTGCCGAGGAGGACGAGGGCCGCCGGGACGACGAGTTCGCTCGGCATGAAGTACATCAGCATCGCCCCCTCCAGCACGAACACGCCGAAGAGGACGACGTAGGCCCACTCGGAGTTCAACAGCGCCTTCAGTTCCGCGGGCATCTGCGCCACTTGGAGGGCCTGCATTGGGAGGGTCTACCCCCGAGCGATTGATACCAGTTTCGTTCCGTCCGAAAGTAGCCTCGTTGACCCGTCACAGGTCTGACCGGCGGGACGCGGCGACCGCCGCGGGGCGTCCCCGTCGCCGGGAGCGATGCGGTTTTTCCGCCGCGGTTCGAAGGCCGAGTATGAACCTCACCGACCGGCCGCGACGTCTCCGGGCCGACGGCATCCGGTCGCTCGTCAGCGAGACGGACCTCTCGGCCTCCGACCTCATCGCCCCCGTCTTCGTCGACGCGACGACCGAGGAGCGAGTGCCCATCGAGACGATGCCGGGGCACGAACGCGTCCCCGTCTCCGAGGCCGTCGAACGCGTCGAGGAGGTGCTCGAAACCGGCGTCGAGGCGGTGATGCTGTTCGGCATCCCCGAATCGAAGGACGAACGCGGGACGCGGGCGTGGGCCGAGGACGGGGTCGTCCAGGAGGCGACGCGTCGGGTGACGGAGGCGACGGACGCCTACGTCGTCACCGACGTCTGCCTCTGCGAGTACACGAGTCACGGGCACTGTGGGGTCTTAGAGGAGAACGCCGAGACGGACCCGACGCTGACGGTGAAGAACGACGAGACGCTGGACCTGCTCTCGAAGACGGCCGTCTCGCACGCCGAGGCGGGCGCCGACATGGTCGCGCCGAGTTCGATGACCGACGGGATGGTCGGCGCCATCCGCGAGGGACTCGACGGCGCCGGGTACGACGGCGTGCCCATCATGTCCTACGCGGCGAAGTACGAGAGCGCCTTCTACGGGCCGTTCCGCGACGCCGCCGACGGCGCCCCGGCGTTCGGCGACCGGCGACACTACCAGATGGACCCCGCGAACGCCCGCGAGGCGATGCGCGAGGTGGCCGCCGACGTCGAACAGGGAGCGGACGTGCTGATGGTGAAACCCGCCCTCGCCTACCTCGACATCGTGCGCGCGGTGCGCGAGGAGTTCGACCACCCCGTCGCCGCCTACAACGTCTCCGGGGAATACGCGATGCTCCACGCCGCCGCGGACAAGGGCTGGTTGGACCTCGAAGAGTCGGCCGCCGAGTCGCTCCTGGCGATGAAGCGCGCCGGCGCCGACCTGATTCTCACCTACTTCGCCGAGGACGTGGCGGCCTCGCTCTGAACCGGGCGCCGCCCGCAAGAGCTATGAGCCGAGCGCGCGCGAACGGAACCCCGCGCTCCGGCAGTTATTGCGTGAACGTTCGTCCAGGTAGTTTCCCATAATTGCCGTCGAATCGGACGCTAAACGTCCTTATATGCATTAGATTGTACGGTAAACTCGTCATCCGTCGAATAAGGAACCCGGTAAATGGACACATAGGACGCATACACTTATGTACTACATTGTCCTGACGTTCTCGCGTGAACTCGAACACGAACGGAGTGATTTACCGCGGAATCGTTGACGATTGTCCATCGTCGGGGGCGGACGTATGAGTTTCCCCTTACAGGCCGACGCCACGGCGATCGCCTCCGGCGTCAACACCGTCTGGGTGCTGGTCGTGACGTTCCTCATCTTCTTCATGCAACCGGGCTTCGCCCTCCTTGAGGCGGGGCAGGTCCGCGCGAAGAACGTGGGGAACGTTCTGATGAAGAACATGAACGACTGGATACTCGGCACGCTGACGTACTTCGTCGTCGGTGCGGCCGTGGCGACGATAATCGGCGGGCTCACCTCGTCGGGAACGTTCGACGTCGCGAGCGCGTTCGCGTACATCAACAGCCCCGGCGACTGGGTCGGCTGGCTGTTCGGAGCCGTCTTCGCCATGACCGCCGCGACCATCGTCTCCGGCGCCGTGGCGGAGCGCATGGAGTTCCGCGCGTACGTGCTGTTCACCATCGTGATGACGGCGATAATCTACCCCGTCGTCGTCGGCTTCACGTGGAGCGGCGGGCTCCTCTCGTCCGGCGGGTTCCTCGGAAGCGCGCTGGGCGCCGGCTACCTCGACTTCGCGGGCGCGACGGTCGTCCACATGTGCGGTGGGGTGGCGGGTCTCGTCGCGGCGAAGATGGTGGGGGCGCGGAAGGGTCGCTACGACAGTAACGGCGAGAGCCAGCCCATCCCGGGCCACTCGATGCTGCTCGCCGTTCTCGGGACGTTCATCCTCGCGTTCGGCTGGTACGGCTTCAACGTCGGCACGCAGGCGACCATCCTCGCCGTCGGCGACGACGGGAGCCTGACGTTCATGGGCGAGGCGCTCGGCCGCGTCGCCCTCGTCACCACCCTCGGCATGAGCGCCGGCGGCGCCACGGCGATGGTGATGTCCTCGTACTACCAGGGTAAGCCCGACCCGCTCTGGACCGCGAACGGGCTGCTGGCGGGGCTCGTGGCCGTTACCGGTGCGGTCCCCCACGTCACGTGGTGGGGCGGCGCCATCCTCGGCGGCCTCGGCGGCTTCCTCGTCCTGCCCGCGTTCCGCTACACCGTCGACACGCTGAAAGTCGACGACGTCTGCGGCGTCTTCGCGGTGCACGGCGTCGCCGGCGCGGTGGGCACGGCGCTCATCCCCGTCTTCGCCGTCGGCGGCTTCGCGGTGAATCAACTCGTCCTGCAGGTGCTCGGCGTCGTCGTCATCGCGGCGTGGACCGCGCTCGCCTCGGGCGCCGTTCTCTACGCCATCAAACTGACCGTCGGACTGCGCGTCACGGAGGGCGAGGAGGCCGAGGGGCTGGACCTCGGCGAACACGGCGTCTCGGTGTACCCCGAGTTCGTCGCGGAGGGCGAGAGCCCGATGGCCGACGGGGGCTCCTCCGCGCGGACCGACGGCGGCGAGAGCGTCTCGGGCGGTGAGGAGCGATGAGCGCGAACGACGGAGAGATCAAGATGGTGGTGGCGGTCATCCGACCCGACAAACTCGCGGACGTCAAGCGCGGGCTGGCGGAGGTCGGTGCGCCGTCGCTGACGGTGACGAACGTCTCCGGTCGCGGCTCTCAGCCCGCGAAGAAGGGTCAGTGGCGCGGCGAGGAGTACACGGTCGACCTCCACCAGAAGGTGAAAGTGGAGTGCGTCGTCGCCGACATCCCGGCCGACGACGTCGTCGAGGCCATCCGGGACGCCGCCCACACGGGCGAACCCGGCGACGGGAAGGTGTTCGTCATGCCCGTCGACAGCGCCGTCCAGGTCCGGACCGGCAAGGACGGACTGGACGCGGTGTGACGGAGGCGCGCGCCGCGTGCGCCGCGGCGCCGTCCGGCCGACCGACCGATTCTCGTAGATTTTCTTACAAAACGTTCGTTCGATAATCTGGCAACAGTTGCCGAAAATGCGCGTAGCATACGACCTTATACAGCTATTATCCGATTGGAGAGCGGACGAACGTCGAGAATTGTACCCCAAAATAGACGTTTGTCAACGATTACCCTTATACCTGCGCAACCGGATAGCATCTCCCACGCTTCGCGTCACGAACTAACGCGAATCAGACTACCGATGAACGAACGTCCAAGCTTACCCGGAGCACCACCGAGCGGAGGTATCGTCACGTGACACCACTGCAGTCCGACCTCGCGACAGTCGTCGAGGGGGTGAACATGGTGTGGGTCCTCACCGTCACCTTCCTCATCTTCTTCATGCACGCCGGCTTCGCCATGCTGGAGGCGGGGCAGGTCCGCTCGAAGAACGTGGCCAACCAGTTGACGAAGAACCTCCTGACGTGGTCCGTCGGGGTGACGGTCTACTTCCTCCTCGGGGCCGCCCTCTCCACCATCGTCGGGGGCGTTACCGGGGGCGGCGGCGCCGACGTCCTCGGCGCGTTCACCGACCTCTACATGCCCGCGGAGGGCGCGGCGGGGGCGTGGGTGAACTGGCTCTTCGGGGCCGTGTTCGCCATGACCGCCGCGACCATCGTCTCCGGCGCCGTCGCCGGCCGCGCGAAACTCCGCGCGTACATCACCTACACGATTCTGCTCGCCGGGGTCATCTACCCCGTCGTCGTCGGCTTCACCTGGGCCGGCGGCTTCCTCGCGAACCTCGGCTTCCACGACTTCGCCGGCGGCGTCATCGTCCACGCGATGGGCGGTATCGCCGGTCTCACGGCCGCGTGGATTATCGGCCCGCGGATGGACCGCTACAACGACGACGGCTCCGTGAACGTCATCCCCGGCCACTCGATGACGTTCGCCGTCCTCGGAACGCTCATCCTCGCGTTCGGCTGGTACGGCTTCAACGTCGGCACCGCCGCCTCGCCGCTGGCGTACTCCGAGGCCGACGGCGTCACGCTGGGGTCGTTCGCCATCGTCGGCCGCGTCGCCCTCGTCACCACCCTCGGCATGGCCGCGGGCGCCATCGGCGCGGGCGGCCTCTCGATGATCAAGACCGGGAAGGTCGACACGCTGTACGTCGCCAACGGCGTCCTCGCCGGCCTCGTCGCCATCACGTCCATCGCGGACGCCATCGTCTGGCCGGGCGCCATCGCCGTCGGCCTCGTCGGCGGCGCGCAACTGCCCATCGTCTTCGAGTTCATCGAGAAGCGGCTGAAGATAGACGACGTCTGCGCCGTCTTCCCGGTGCACGGCTCCGCGGGCGTCCTCGGGGCGCTGTTGTACCCCGTCTTCGCCACCGACCTCTGGGCCGGGAACGCCGGCTTCGTCGAACTGCTCGTCCCGCAGGTGGTCGGCGTCGCCGTCATCGCGGCGTGGACGTTCGCGGCCACCGCCGCCGTCTTCGGCGCGTTCCGCGCCGCGGGCGAGACGCGCGTCAGCCGCGAGCACGAACTCGAAGGGCTCGACTCCTCGGAACACGGCGTCGACACCTACCCCGAGTTCGGCGGCCCCGACGAGGCCGTCCGCGTGGACGGCGGCGTCCGGATGGACGGAGGAAGTTACGGTGTGGAAAATACTACCACGGATGACGGAGACAGCTGACCCATGAGCGAAGAACTGCCGAACGACGGAGAGATCAAGATGGTGACCGCTATCGTCCGACCGGACAAGCTCTCGGACGTGAAACGCTCGCTGGCGGAGGCCGGCGCGCCGTCGCTGACGGTGACGAACGTCTCCGGCCGCGGCTCTCAGCCCGCGAAGAAGGGGCAGTGGCGCGGCGAGGAGTACACGGTCGACCTTCACCAGAAAGTCAAGATAGAGTGCGTCGTCGCCGACATCCCGGCCGACGACGTCGTCGAGGCCATCGCGGACGGGGCGCACACGGGCGAACCCGGCGACGGGAAGGTGTTCGTCACCCCCGTCGACAGCGCCGTGCAGATTCGGACCGGAAAGACCGGCCGCGACGCGGTGTAGCGGCGGCGACCCGCTTTTCTCTCGAGGGCTTCGCGCTCGCGCGTCGGACCGGAGACGAAAAGAGCCAAGCGGTCCAACGGCCCGACGGAGAACGTGGACCTCACGCCGGTCACCGCGGTCGGACTCGTCGTCGCACTCGTCGGCTTCGAGTCGCTACACCGACTGCGCGAGCGGTTCGGGTGGACCGGCGGCACGCTCTCGGACCACGTCTGGAAGTGGGTCGTGCCCGCGATTATCCTCCTCGTCGTCGCCGCCGAGGGGAAGACGCCGGCCTCCATCGGGTGGCACGTCGAGTCGGTGCCCGTCCTCGTCTGGCAGGTCGGCGTCGGCCTCGCGGCGATGCTCGGGACGAACCTCCTCCTCGCGCCCCTCTGGGCCCGCGTCGGCGACGGCGGCGAGAGCCTCGCGGAGGGAATCGGTTCGTTCGCGGCGCTGTCGGTGCCCGAGCGCCTGTTCGTCGCGGCGACGGCGGGCGTCACGGAGGAGATTCCGTACCACGGCTACGCCGTCGAGCGACTCGCCGCCCTGACCGGGAGCGTCCCGTTCGCGGGCGTCGTCGCCTTCGTCGCCTTCACCCTCGGACACCTCGGCGACACGTGGGACCGGCAGGCCGTCCTCCGCATCGCCCAACCGGCGCTGGTGACGACGCTCCTCTACCTCTGGTTCCGGTCGCTGCCGGTTCTCATCGCCGTCCACGCGCTGAACGACGCCATCGGACTGCTCGTCGCGGACCGCTACGCGCCCGACCCCGACGAAGAGGACGAGGAGACGCCGGCGGTCGTTCGATGGTTGGAGTGACGGGTCGAGAACCGACGTCGCGCCCCCGCGGTCGACTCCCGAACCCAGTACTTCTTTTTCAGTACCGTCCGAACGCTCGCCCATGAACCACGACGAGTCCCGTTCGCTGTACGACCGGGCGCTGTCGGTCATGCCGGGTGGCGTGAACTCCTCGGTGCGGGCGACGCGACCCTACCCCTTCTTCGTCGAACGCGGCGACGGCGCGCACGTCGTCGACGCCGACGGCAACCGCTATCTCGACTACGCGATGGGCTACGGCCCCCTGCTGTACGGCCACGACATGCCGGAGCCAGTTCGTTCAGCCGTCCAGTCGCACGCCTCGGAGGGGCCAATGTACGGCGCACCGACCGAGATAGAGGTCGAACACGCCGAGTTCGTCGCGCGACACGTCCCCTCCGTCGAGATGATACGCTTCGTCAACTCGGGCACCGAGGCCACCGTCTCGGCCGTCCGCCTCGCCCGCGGTTACACCGGCCGCGACAAGATAGTCGTCATGCAGGGCGGCTACCACGGCGCGCAGGAGTCGACGCTCGTCGAGGGCGAACCGGGCGACGTCCACCCGAGCACCAGCGGCATCCCCGAGGCGTTCGCCGAGCACACGATTCCGGTGCCGTTCAACGACTTCGAGACGATGAACCGGGTGTTCGAAGAACACGGCGAGGACATCGCCGCCGTCCTCACCGAACCCATCCTCGGCAACAACGGCATCGTCCTGCCCGTCGACGGCTACCTCGAACACCTGCGGGACGTGACCGAAGAGCACGACTCGCTCCTGATATTCGACGAGGTCATCACCGGGTTCCGCGTCGGCGGCCTCCAGTGCGCGCAGGGGAAGTACGGCGTCACGCCCGACGTGACCACGTTCGGGAAGATAATCGGCGGCGGGTTCCCCGTCGGCGCCATCGGCGGAAAATCGGAGATACTCGAGCAGTTCTCGCCCGCCGGCCCCGTCTTCCAGTCGGGGACGTTCTCGGGCCACCCGGTGACGATGGCCGCGGGCTACGAGTACCTGAAGTTCGCCGCCGAGAACGACGTGTACGAGCACGTGAACCGCCTCGGAGAGAAGCTTCGACGGGGAATCACGGACATCGTCGAGGACCAAGCGCCCGCGTACACCGTCGTCGGGACGGATTCGATGTTCAAGACGGTGTTCACGCGCGAGGCGCCGTCGGACCTCTCCGACGCCTGCGAGGCCGGGTGCGAACAGCGTCCCGACTGCCCGCGCTACGACCACTGCCCGAAGGACGCCTCGGACATTCAAAGCGCCGAGACGGAGCGCTGGGAGCGCATCTTCTGGCAGGAGATGAAAGACCGGGGCATCTTCCTCACCGCGAACCAGTTCGAGTCGCAGTTCGTCTCCTACGCGCACACCGACGAGGATATCGAGGAGACGTTGGAGGCGTACAAGGAGGCGCTCTAGAGAGGGACCCGCCGAGCGGTCAGGCGGCGCTCCGGCGCCGCGAGGCGAGCGTCGCGTTGAGAACGACGCCGACGAAGAGGAGCATCGCCCCGGAGTAGACGCTCGTGAGGACGATGATGATGCCGCTGATGGCGCCGAAGACGGCGTACTGGTCGGCGTTGACCGAGTAGAGATGCACGACGCCGAGCAGCGCCGCCCACCCCGCGGCGGCGAGAACCGCCCCCGGAAGCGCCGCGCGGAGCGAGGTGACGAGTCGGGAGGGCACGTAGTAGAGGGGAAGGAACACGACGGTCAGGACGGTGAACAGACCGACGCCCACGACGGCCGACGGCGGCAGAAACGTCGAGAAGAAGGCGCTGGCGAAGACGATGGACACCACCGCCAGCCCCAGCGACCCGACGATGCAGACGGCGTCGCGGAGGAGGGCCAAGAACGACCCGCCGTCGGTCCCCTCCGCGCGCTCGACGACCGAACGGAAGCCGAGCGTGAGGTGCGTTCCGCTCCACAGGAGGACGACGCCGGACAGCACGATGGCCCCGGTCCGCCCGGTCTGGTCGGCCGTCGCCTCGTACACCAACTGCCGCGTGCTCGGGGTGAGATACGACGGGGTCGCCGTCCGAATCGCCTCGGCGGCCGGTTGGCTCAGCACCGCCAGCACCAACACGAGGAGGGGGAACAGCGAGATGAACCCGTAGTACGCCAGCGACGCCGCCGGGTACTCGACCTCGTGTTCGCGGACGCCTCTGGCGACGGCGAGCACGACGCGAAACGCCTCGGCGAGGCGCGACATACAGACGGCTACGGAGCGAGCGTAGAAATGTCTGTTCGCATCGTCTCGTCAGCGCGTCGAAGGTTTCCCGCCGCCTCGGCCGTCGAACGGTCCGTTCCGCGCCGCACCCGGGAGCGTTTTTGTGTCGCGGGCGCCTCGTTCCGGTATGGACGGCCCCCCCTCCGCGCGGAACCGAAATCGAAACCGGAACGCCGGCGCGGGCGCCGCCGGGAGCCGCGACTACGACGACCCGATAGGCGACCTGCTGCCGTACGCGTCGGTCGACTCGAACTGGTGGTACTGGATCGCCGCGCCCGTCCTCCTGTTCGTCCTCTCGCTCGGGGGCGGCGCGCTGTTGTTCGTCGGCTTCCTGCTCGATATCTTTCTCACGGGCGGTCTGCTGGCGATCAGTCTGATGGTCCCCTTCGCCGGTCTCGTCGCCCTCGTCGGCCTCGTCCTCTCGGTGATGTTCCCCGTCGCCGTCTACGTGGACGCGCGGGCGCTCTCGGACGCGCCGGAGTCGACGTGGTCGCCCGACCCCGTGCTGTACGGGTTGGTCGCTCTCGCGGGCGTCGTCGTGACGGCGTTCACCGTGAGCGTCCCGTTCGGCATCTACTACCTCTACCGGCGGCACGAGGCCGTCGGCACGCCCTGAGCGGGGAGTCGTCCCGTTCGGCCGGTCCGGTGACGGCTTCTCGGGGACGAGGGTGTCTCGCGCCCGCGAGCGCGAACTGGTGGGCTTTTCACTCGTCAGCGTCCACGTCCGAGTAACTATGAAACGCGGGACGCTCCGACTGGCGACGCGAGGGTCAGACCTCGCGCTCCGGCAGGCGGCGAGTGTGCGCGACGCCCTCGCCGACCGCCGGTTCGACGTTGAACTCGTGGAGGTGGACACGCGCGGCGACCGGATACGCGACGAACTCATCCACCGACTCGGCAAGACCGGCGCGTTCGTCCGCGCCCTCGACGAGGAGGTGCTCGACGGGGAGTTGGACGCCGCCGTCCACTCGATGAAGGACATGCCGACCGAACAGCCCTCGGACCTCGTCGTCGCCGGCGTCCCCGAACGCGCCGCGGCGGGCGACCTGCTCCTCACGACCGACGGGACGGAATTGGAGGACCTCCCTCCGGAATCGGTCGTCGGCACCTCTTCGCTCCGGCGGAAGGCGCAGATTCTCGCCGCGCGGCCCGATCTGGAGGTCGAACCCCTGCGCGGCAACGTCGACACCCGCGTCGAGAAACTGCTCGCGCCGACGCTCCAACGGGAACACGAGGCCCGCGTCGACGACGACAGGGAGAAGAAGGGCAACGCCGCCGAGGCGAAGGCGTCGGGCGAGGAGTACGAGACGGAGTTCGACCGCTCCATCGACGAGTGGTTCAACGGCTTAGACGAGATAGAGCGCCGGGCGCTGGAACGCGACGTGGAGACGGAGTACGACGCAATCGTCCTCGCGGAGGCCGGCCTCCAGCGGTCGGGGCTGCTCCACCGCGTCGACTACCAGCGCCTCCCGCCGAGCGAGTTCGTCCCCTCGCCCGGACAGGGCGCCATCGCCGTCACCGCCCGCCGCGACCACGAGAGCCTCGACCGGATGCGCGACGCCCTCGACGACCCGCGGACGCGCGTGACGACCACCGTAGAGCGAACGGTGCTCGCGGAACTCGGCGGCGGATGCATCGCGCCCATCGGCGTCCACGCGAAACTCCAAGGGGAGTACGTCCACGTCACCGCGCGCGTCCTCTCGGAGGACGGCGAGGAGGAGGTGAAAGCGAACCGGGACCTGCCGGTGCGGGACCACGCGAACGCGGCCGCGGAGTTCGCCGCCGACCTCGCCGACCGCGGGGCGGACGACCTCATCGCCGCGGCGCGCGAGGAGGCCGACGCCGACGAAGTGGGCGGCGGCGCGCGCGAGGAGACGGACGACGACCGCAGCGAACTCGACGACGTCGAACCCGAGCACGACGAGGCCTGAGATGGTCGGGAAGGTGTACCTCGTCGGCAGCGGTCCGGGCGACCCGGACCTCCTGACGGTGAAGGCGAAGCGACTGCTCGAAACCGCAGACGTGGTGCTGCACGACAAGCTTCCCGGCCCGGAGATTCTCGGCGCGATTCCCGAGGGGAAGCGCGAGGACGTCGGCAAGCGCGCGGGCGGGGAGTGGACGCCGCAGGAGTACACGAACCGCCGGATGGTCGAACTCGCCCGCGAGGGGAAGACCGTCGTGCGCCTGAAGGGCGGCGACCCGTTCGTGTTCGGCCGCGGCGGCGAGGAGATGGAGCACTTAGCGTCGGAGGAAATCCCCTTCGAGGTGGTGCCCGGCATCACCTCGGCCATCGCCGGCCCCGGAACCGCGGGCATCCCGGTCACCCACCGCGAGCACGCCTCCTCCGTCTCGTTCGTCACGGGTCACGAGGACCCGACGAAAGAGGAGTCCGCGATAGACTGGAACGCCCTCGCCGCCACCGGGGGGACCATCGTCGTCCTGATGGGCGTCGGCGGCCTGCCCGACTACACGGAGGCCCTCCTCGACGCCGGGATGAGCCCCGAGACGCCCGTCGCCCTCGTCGAACGCGCGACGCGACCCGAGATGCGGGTCGCGACCGGCACGTTGGGGAACATCGTCTCGGTGCGCGACGAGTCGGAGATAGAACCCCCCGCCATCACGGTCATCGGCGACGTGGCCGGGACGCGCGAGAGAGTGGTCGAGTTCCTGGGGAACCGAACGGGCGACTCTGACGCAGACGGGAACGACACCCTCGCTGACGGCGACGAGGGCGCCGAACCGGAGGAGGACGAGTGAGCCGGAGCCGACAGGTCCGCGTGGCCGTCTTCCGCCCGGACGACGACCGGATGCGCGACGCCGTGGAACTGCTCGACTCCCTCGGCGCGACGCCGGTGCCGGACCCGATGCTCGCCGTCGAACCGACGGGCGCGACGCCCGAGGAGGCGGAGTACGTCGTCCTGACGAGCAAGACGGGCGTGGAACTGCTCGCGGAGGCGGGATGGTCGCCCGGCGACGCGACGCTTGTCTGTATCGGCCCGTCGACGGCCGGGAGCGCCCGCGAGGCGGGCTGGACCGTCGATATCGTCCCCGAGGAGTACACCTCCGCGGGACTGGTCGAACGCCTTCGGGACGAGGTGGCGGGCGCGAGGGTGGAAGTCGCACGGAGCGACCACGGCAGCAGCGTGCTCCTCGACGGTCTGCGCGAGGCCGGCGCCGAGGTACACGAGACGGTGCTGTATCGACTCAGCGCGCCGGAGGGTGCCGGGCAGTCGACGGTGATGGCCGCCGGCGGCGAACTAGAAGGGGTTTGCTTCAGTTCTTCGCTGACCGTGGAGAACTTCCTCGCCGCGGCCGAAGCGCGGGGCGTGCGCGAGGAAGCCATCGAGGGTCTGAACGACGCCGTCGTGGGTGTCATCGGCCCGCCAACGCGCGAGACGGCCGAGTCGTACGGTATCGAGGTCGACGTGGTGCCCGAGAACGCGGACTTCGAGGAACTGGCGTGCGCCGTGGTGGAAGCGGCGGCGCCGACGTACCGCGAGTGACCCCGACGGCCGCCGCGACGACCCGGAGCGGATATCGGTGAGCGAGTCGACGGGGAGCGAGGGCGGGACGTGGCGGAGCGTCGCCGTCGTCGCCGGGTGGCAGACGGCCGCCAGCCTCTGTTACTACAGCATCTTCGCCGCGACGGGGTTCGTCCGGGAGACGTTCGGCGTCTCGGAGTCGCGGGTGGGGCTGTTTCTCACCGCCGCGCTCCTCGGCTACACGGTGTCGCTGTTTCCCAGCGGCGCCGCCGTCGACGGCTACGGCGAGAAGCGCGTGATGACGGCCGGTCTGCTCGCACTGGGCGTCGCCTCCGTCGGCGTGACGCTGGCGCCGACGTACGCGCTGTTGCTCCTCGCGGGCGCGCTGTTGGGCGCCGCGTACTCGACGGCGATGCCGGGGACGAACCGCGGCATCGTCGCCGGCGCACCGCGGGGGCGAGCGAACCTCGCCATGGGACTGAAACAGGTCGGCGTCACCGCCGGGAGCGGCGTCTCCTCGCTTCTCATCACCGGTATCGCGGCGATAGCGGCGTGGCAGGTGGGATTCTGGGCCGTCGCCGTCCTCGCGGGCGTCTACGCCGTCGGCTTCGGCGTCGTCTACCGGGGGAAGGCGGGGACGGGCGAGGTGACGTGGCCCGAGATGGGCGGACTCGCATCGAATCGGGCGTACGTGGCGCTGGTCGCCGCGGGGTTCTTCCTCGGGGCGTCCATCTTCTCGATGCTCGGCTACACCGTCCTCTACGTGCAGGACGTGGTGGGCACCGGCGCCGCCGTCGCGGGCGCGGTGCTCGCGGCGACGCAGGTGACGGGCAGCGTCGGCCGCATCGGCGCGGGGACGCTCGCGGACCGACTCGGCGGCGCGCGCGGCGCCGCCACCGTCGCCCTCGCGCAACTCGTCGGCGGGGCGGCGCTGTTCGCCGTCCTCGTGAACGGCGGCGACTCACTCCTCGTCACCGCGGCGGTGTTCGTCGGCCTCGGCGTCACCATCCACGGGTCGACGGGCGTGTTCTACTCCTGTCTGAGCGACGTCGTCGACGCCGACGACATCGGCGCGGCGACGGCGGGCGGGCAGACGGGGCTGAACACCGGCGGACTGCTCGCGCCGCCCGCCTTCGGCCTCATCGTCGAGTCGGCGTGGGGGTACGACGCCGCGTGGGCGTTCGTCACCGCACTGGCCGTCACGGGCGCCGCCCTCCTGTTCGTCGTCAGGCGGCGGGTGTGAGGCTTCGAGCGGAGTTTTGTCTTCCGCCGTCGACTACGACCGAGCGATGCCCTCCCTCCGCGACCGATACCGACGCCTCGACGCGCTGGTTCGAGGGTTCTCGCGCGCGAGGTACGCGGCGGCGATGGGTCTGGCTGGAGCGGTCGCCTACGTCGTTGTCTCCTCGTTTTTCGGCGGCGTCGATCCGGTCGTAGCCGGATGGATGTGGGTCGTCGGCGCGTTCGTCACCTACTACGCGGAACCGAACCGGCAGAACGCGACCGGATAGCCCGAGACGCAGGTTTAAACCCGAGAGCGCGCAAGCCGAGGGTATGAGCGCGGACGGCGTCGCGGAGTCGGAGGCACCGGTACCGGAGATGGAAGACCACGCCGCCGACTGCGCGGCGCGGTTGCGCGCGGCCGACGAGGTGCTCCTCGCCTCCCACATCGACGCCGACGGCCTGACCAGCGCCGCCGTCGCCGCCTCCGCCTTCGAACGCGCCGGAATCCCGTTCGAGACCGTCTTCTCGAAGCAGTTGGACGAGAAGGAAGTAGCGCGAATCGCCGCCACCGACTACGACATCGTCCTCTTCACCGACTTCGGCAGCGGCCAGTTGGACATCATCGCGGAACACGAGGCTGCGGGCGACTTCGAACCCGTCATCGCCGACCACCACCAACCCGCGGACGCGGACACCGAGTTCCACCTCAATCCGCTCAGATTCGGCGTCGACGGCGCCTCCGAACTGTCCGGCGCGGGCGCGAGTTACGTCCTCGCGCGGGCGCTCGAATCCGAACCGGGGACGAACCGCGACTTAGCGGCGTTAGCCGTCGTCGGCGCCGTCGGGGACATGCAGAACTCGCAGGGGGGGTTGCACGGCGCGAACGCCGGAATCGTCGCCGACGGCGTCGAAGCCGGCGTCCTCGAAGAGGCGACCGACCTCGCCATCTACGGCCGACAGACGCGCCCGCTCCCGAAGTTCCTGGAGTACGCGAGCGACGTGCGCATCCCCGGCGTCTCGAACGACCAGAACGGGGCGATTCAGTTCCTCTCGGACCTCGATTTGGACCTCAAATCGGACGGCGAGTGGCGCCGGTGGGTCGACCTCTCGATGGCCGAGCGCAAGACGGTGGTGAGCGCGCTGATGCGCCGCGCCATCGCCTCGGGCGTGCCCGCGAAGCGCATCGAGGAACTCGTCGGGACGACCTACTCGCTGTTGGACGAAGAGGAGGGCACCGAACTCCGCGACGTGAGCGAGTTCTCCACCCTTCTCAACGCCACCGCGCGGTACGAACGCGCGGACGTGGGACTGGCGGTCTGTCTCGGCGACAGGGGCGAGGCGCTCGACCGGGCGCGGAAACTGCTCAGGAACCACCGGCGGAACCTCTCGGAGGGGCTCCAGTGGGTGAAAAACGAGGGCGTCACCGTCGAGGAGAACGTCCAGTGGTTCGACGCCGGGACGCGAATCCGCGAGACCATCGTCGGCATCGTCGCCGGGATGGCCGTCGGCGCGGCGGGCATCCGCGGCGACGTCCCCATCCTCGCGTTCGCGGAGAAGTCGGCCGACGAGGTGAAGGTGTCCGCGCGGGGGACGCACGCTCTCGTCCGGGAGGGACTCGACCTCTCGGCGGTGATGCGGGAGGCGTCGCGCGCCGTCGGCGGCGACGGCGGCGGACACGACGTGGCCGCCGGCGCGACCATCCCCGCGGGGACCCGCGAGGCGTTCCTCCGGGAGGCGGACCGCATCGTCGGCGAGCAGTTGGAATGAGGCGGCCGAACCGCCTAAGCACGCCGCGGGCGGAGTGTCGGTACGGTCGCTCGGCCGTGATTCACAGCTATGGAAGGTTCGCATACGCGTAGACGACTGCTCGCCGGCCTCTCGGCCGTCGGCGTCGCCTCGCTCGGCGGCTGCGTGACGACAGGTCTCTCGCTCAGTGCCGACGGCGTCGACGAGTCCGGCGTGTTCGACTCCCTCTCGCTGTCGGAGTCGTGGACGGCGAACAAGGCCGTGGTGAAGGTGACGCTCACCGACGCCGCGACGACCCGACAGAACGTCCGGAAGGTGGCCGTCATCGACGGCGAGGGCTCCAGCGTCTGGACCGACACGGTCGACCCCGGTCAGACCAGCGTGACCGGCGCTCGTTTCCCCGTGAACCAGACGGCCACCCTCACCGCCTCGGACAACGACGACGCGTTCGTCGACTCGGTGTCGGTGACGCTGAACGGGTCGTCGATTCCCTAATCCTGCGACGGCGTTCGCAAGAGCCGACTGCGATCCGCCAGCGACGGCTGCGTTCGATTTCGCGAGCGCATGATTCGATATAGCACGATGTAGTTTACTGAGGGAAGAGGAGCGGTCGGACGGACTACACTCGAAATGCCGGCAGAGGCGGCGGAGAGGCCCATCTCGTCCGAATCCGAAGTCTGGAAATCGGGCGAGCGATGAGAGTCGAGTCGAGGAGGATGAAAGCGGGGGGAAAGCGACGGACCGGAGCGACAAAGCCGTCCGAGTCGCCGGTGCGGGGGCCGACGGGGAACACGAATCAGTTCGCCCGGAGACGGCGGAGGCGGAAATCGTCGGCGCGTCGGCCGACGTACGTTACCCCATTCCCGGAGTTAACCGCTGGTCCGAAATCAAGTAGCGAGGCCGCGCGGGTCGGTCGTTGGCCGATGCGTCGGCGGTGTCCGATACCTCAGTCGCGCCCGTGTCGCCGGAACGGTTTCTCTTCCACGCCGGCAGCCCGGCGAGAGCGTCGCGATGCCGGCAGTCGCTCTGAGGGTTAGTCGTCGGACGGATCGACGGGAGCCGAACGCCCGAGCGGCGAAACGCGGAGCGGCGTAACGAGTGCAACCGGCCGGAAGCGCCCGCACGAGTGTCGATTTGTGGAGAGGGGCATTCAGCGGATGGATGTGGCGATAAATTCTATGATGCTATACAAAATGGCAGTCGGCGGGAGGACGGACGATCCCCGCGCCGCCGACCGTCCGACTTTTCTTCTCGAACGGGAACAGACAGGTATGACCGAGTTCGACCCCGAGAAGTTCGAGGACAAGTACGTCCACTACTTCCCGGAACTCCAGCGCGCCTACAAGAACGCCTTCAGCACCATGAACGACGAGTACGACTCGAACCTGATCCACGCCATCGACCAGCAGATTCTGAACGAGTCCGAACCCGTCTACGAGGACGGCGAGTTTCGGATTCGCCTCCCGGAGAACCCCGAGGAACGACTGACCGGCGTCGTCGTCGACGACGAGAAACTGGACGCCGTGCTGGAGCGCTACGTCGAGGAGTTGAAGGCCGAACACCGCCGCGTGTTCGGCGTGAGCGGCTGAGTCGGATTCGCACGAACCAAAGGCCTAAGCCGGTTCGTCCCGAATCGCGAGACATGAGCACGGACGCGACCAACGCCGACGAAGACCTGAAAGAACGCGTCACCAACTTCCTGCGGCGCAACTTCCCGCAGATTCAGATGCACGGCGGGTCGGCCGCCATCCAGCACCTCGACCGCGAGACGGGCGAGGTCACCATCATGCTGGGCGGCGCCTGCTCGGGATGCGGCATCTCCCCGATGACGATTCAGGCCATCAAGAGCCGGATGGTCAAGGAGATTCCCGAGATAGAGACGGTCAACGCCGACACCGGGATGGGCGGCGACGGCGGCCACGACGGCGGCATGTCCCCCTCGTTCCCCGGCGAGTCGAGTTCCGACGACGGCGGTAGCGACGAAGGCCCGCAGGCGCCCTTCTAACGGAACGAGAGCCCGTTTCACGCCGTCCCGCGCGGCGAGCGAAAACCCGTGACTCTTTCGTCCCCTCCCCCCGAGAGGCGAGTATGAGCACTGAGGCACCCGAGAACGTTCTCTTCGTCGTGATGGACACGGTTCGGAAGGACCGCCTCGGGCCGTACGGGTACGACCGGGGGACGACGCCGAACCTCGACGCGTTCGCCGAGGAGGCGACGGTGTTCGAGCAGGCGGTCGCTCCGGCGCCGTGGACGCTGCCCGTCCACGCGTCGCTGTTCACCGGCATGTACCCCTCGCACCACGGCGCCGACCAGGAGAACCCCTACTTGGAGGGCGCGACGACCCTCGCGGAGACGCTCTCGGCGGCGGGGTACGACACCGCCTGCTACTCCTCGAACGCCTGGATCACGCCGTACACCCACCTGACCGACGGCTTCGACAGTCAGGACAACTTCTTCGAGGTGATGCCCGGCGAGTTCCTCTCGGGACCGCTGGCGAAGGCGTGGAAGACGATGAACGACAACGAGGCGCTCCGGGCCGTCGCGGACAAACTCGTCAGCCTCGGCAACACCGCCCACGAGTACTTCGCCGGCGGCGGCGGCGCCGACTCGAAGACGCCCGCCGTCATCGACCGGACGGCGGAGTTCATCGACTCCTCGGACGAGTCGTTCGCGTTCATCAACCTCATGGACGCGCACCTGCCGTACCATCCGCCCGAGGAGTTCGCCGAGAAGTTCGCCCCCGGCGTCGACTCCACGGAGGTCTGCCAGAACTCCAAGGAGTACAACGCGGGCGCGCGCGACATCGACGACGACGAGTGGGAGGCCATTCGCGGCCTGTACGACGCCGAAATCGCCCACATCGACGACCAACTCGGCCGCCTGTTCGACTGGCTGAAAGAGACCGACCGATGGGACGACACGATGGTCGTCGTCTGCGCCGACCACGGCGAACTCCACGGCGAACACGACCTGTACGGCCACGAGTTCTGCCTGTACGACCCCCTCGTGAACGTCCCACTGATGGTGAAACATCCGGCGCTGGAGGACGAACGCCGCGAGGACCAGGTGGAACTGGTCGACCTCTATCACACGGTACTCGACGCTCTGGAGGTCGAGGGCGGGACGCCCGCCTCGCCCGGCGACGACGCCGTCACCCTCGACCGAACCCGGTCGCTGCTCTCGCAGTCCTACCGCGAGTTCTCGGAACCCGAGACGGCGAACGACGACCCCGGACGGGTTCACGATGGAGAGTACGCGTTCGTGGAGTACTCCCGTCCGGTGGTGGAACTGAAGCAGTTGGAGGAGAAGGCGTCGGACGCCGGTATCACGCTCCCCGAAGATTCGCGCTTTTACTCGCGGATGCGCGCCGCGCGGCGCACCGACGCGAAGTACGTCCGCATCGACCGCATCCCCGACGAGGCCTACCGCCTCGACGAGGACCCCGGCGAGGCGGAGAACCTCGCGGAGAGCGACGACGAGGCGATAGCCGAGACGGAGTCCGCCCTCTCCGCGTTCGAGTCGAACGTCGGCGGCGCGTGGACCGACGCGCTGAGCGACGACGTCTCGGACGACTCCGTGGAGGAGATGGACGAGGAGGCGCAGGAACGCCTGCGCGACCTCGGTTACTTGGAGTAGAGTCGGAGGGAGAGGGCCTCAGCCCGCCAGACGGAGTCCGGCAACGCCGGCGACGATGGCGACGATGCAGGCGAGTCGAACCGGCGAGGTGGACTCGTCGAACAGGACGATGCCGAGGAGGACGGTGCCCACCGCGCCGATTCCGGTCCAGACGGCGTAGGCGGTGCCGACCGGCAGCACCTCGACGGCGGCGGCGAGGCCGGCCATGCTCACGACGAGAGCGACGGCGACGAACGCCGTCGCGCGGAGGTTCGAGAAGCCGTCGGCGTACTCCAATCCGACGGCCCACGCCGTCTCGAAGAACGCGGCGCCGATCAGAACGAGCCAGGCGGTCTGTCTATCCACGCGCGCCGGTTCGGGACGCGCGGCCTTCACTGACTCGACTCCTTCTGTCGGGTCGGCGCCGACGCCTCGACCGCCTCGCGGACGCCGCGCCCGGCCTCCCACGTCCGAAGCAGGTCCGCCAGCGTTCGGTTCGTCGGGACGTCCAAACGGTGTCGCTCCCCGCGTTCGACCACGGCGCCGTTGATGGCGTCGACTTCGGTTCGTTTCTCGTCGTCCACGTCCTGCAGCGTCGACGACCGGTTGTCGCTCGTCGCCTCGACCACTTCGTCCAGCGCCGAGAGGGCGCGGCGGTTCGGCAGCGAGACACCCTCGGCGCGGGCGACGCGGGCAGTCTCGCGGGCGGCGCGGCGGGCGAGTTCCCGTCCGGGGTCGTCGGTCAGCGCGCCGTTCTCGACGCGCGCGAGGGCGGTAGCGGCGTTGATACCGGCGTTGACGGCGAGTTTCTCCCAGCGGCGCCGGGGCATGTCGGCCGCGACGAGCGTCTCGATTCCGGCGTCGCGGAACGCCTTGCCGACGCGTTCGGCGTGGGGGTCGATGCCGCCGCGCCGCGCCCCGAGAGCGACGCGTCCGACGCCGGTGCAGGCGACGCGGCCGGGGTCGAGGAGGCGCGCGCCGTAGGTGGCGGTGCCGGCGAGGACGGGCGCGTCGAGTCGCGCCGCCAGCGTCTCCTCGACGAAACCGTTCTGCAGCGAGAGCACCGCCTCGAACGACCCCCCCGCGAGGGCGTCCGCGGCCGCCGCCGTGTCGAACGACTTCACCGTCACGACGGCTACATCGGCGGGAGAACCGTCGTACTCGGTCGTCGCGGCGGGTGCGGTGTGAGCGTCGACGGCGCCGGAGACGCGGACGCCCCCCTCGCGGACGGCGGCGACGTGCGGGTCGCGGCCGACGAGCGTCACGTCGTGCGCGCGGGCGAGAAGCGCGCCGACGAGGGTGCCGAGACTACCGGCGCCGAAGACGAGTACATCCATGTCGGGCGGTCGTCGGCGGGCGGAAAAAGCGGTCGGGTCCGGGTTCGCGTCCGCGTCAGTCCTCTGTCCAGTAGTACAGTTCCTCTTTGGCCGCGCCGCAGTTCGGACAGGAGTCGGGCATCTCCTCCACGTCGCCCATCTCGCCGCAGTTGCCGCACCGCCACATCAGTTCGGCCTCGCCGAACTCGTGGCCGGCGCGTTCGTGTTCGACCGAGAGGCTGACGATTCCCTCCCGGGTCGACACGTAGAACCCGTCGTCGTCGAACCCGCGGACGCTGCCGAGTTCCTCGCCGTCTTCGGTGTACACGGTGCTCCCGATGCTGACGCTGGGTGTCTCGTCGACCATGTGAGAGGAATCGACGGCCGAGGGCATAAATCTCGGCGGCGAATCGCGGAGCGGGGTGGTGCGGAAAGAACGAAGCAGTTGTACCGTGAGGCGAGCGAACGCGAGCCTCACGGGAGCTTTTTGGTGGAGCTTTTTGCAACGAGCGGTCGCGCGTAGCGCGACCCGAGTCAGCAAAAAGGTCCTACATGAAGTCGCCCAACTTCGACGCCTTGTTCTTGTCGTTCTCGAAGACGGATTCGAGGCTCTTTTCGAGGACTTCGAGGCGCTGTTTGGTGTAGGGCCGGCAGTCGAACTCCTCGGCCACTTGAATCGCCGTCTCCATGTACTTGTTCACGGAGCCTTGGTGGACGGTGAGGTTCACCCGTCCGCCGCACTCCCGGCAGTCGCCCGTCAGCGGCATTCTCCGATACTTCTCCCCGCAGTCGAGACAGCGCGTCTCCTGCCTGGAGAACGCGCGGAGGTTGCCGATGAGATCAGGTAAAAAGTGATACTCGATGACGCGTTCGGCCACGTCCGTCTCGTCGACGGCGCGGAGTTTCCGCGCGAGTTCCAACTGGGCGTCCATCTTGTCCATCATCGACCCGAGCGTCTTGTACGCCGAGAGGTCCGGGCCGAGGGCGATGTCGGTGGTGTCGTGGGTGTGTTCGAATCCCCGGTACTCGTCGTCGGTGCCGAGGGTGTCCTCGCCCAGTTTGATGTCCTCTTCCACCTCGCCGGGGTCGGCCATCCGGAGAGACGCCTCGTAGAACGACTCGGGGTAGCGGCGCACGATGTCCATGTTGTGCGCCTCGTCGTCGATTTCGGAGGGGTCGATGCGCGAGGACATCACGAGGGGGGCGTCCATCTGCCCGCCGCGCTTGTCGGGGAGGAACTCCTTCGAGAAGTTCAGGAGGCCGTCCATGAGGAGCATGACGCAGTCCTCGTCGCCGTCGCATTGCTTCGCATATACGCCGTTCGACAGAACGGTGTGCGTCTCCTCGACAGTCAAGCAGTACGTGTGGTCGGTATCGGAACCGACGTAATCGACGGTGACGACTTCGTCGGCCGTTGTTCCGCCGTCGGTGGCGACGGACGTGGCTGCGCCGCCCGTTGAGGCATTTTCGGGTGGTGCCGACCCGACCGGAATCGAATCGCCGAGACCGATTTCTGTCGCCCTGATTTCCTCGATGTCGGCGCCGTCAAACCGGAGCATCTTATGGTCCGGCGTCACCGTCAGTTCGCGTCCGTTCCGCGTCTCGATGCGAACCATCTGGTCCGGTGCACGGTGCTTCGACACCGCTTCGACGGGTTTCACCACCTCGCCTCCGTCCTCGTCTATCGACGGGACAAACACGTCGCCGTCGAGTTCCTGCACGAGCGTTCCGAAATCGTCCGTGTCAGGGTCTTCTAAACGTGCCTCGACGAACTCGTCGATTCGCCCGTGGTGCCACTCGTCGATTTCGTCACGGTACCAGATTTTGGTTTCCGGGTGGAAGCAGTTCCGCCGTTTCGCCGCGTGAAAGTACGGATGCGCGTAACCCACGGCGGCGGACGTAAAGCCGACGACCCGCCCCACGACGGCGGCGGAGGTGTGCGGCGCCATCCCGAAGACGAGTTCGCCGATGAGGTCGTCTCGCTCCTCGACCTGGTAGAACGGCTCCAACCCGTAGAACTTCTCCAAGAGGTCGTCGACGAAGTCGGCCGTCTTCAGCATGTGTTCTGCGGCGCCGTCCGAGAGCACGATGTCCTGCACTTTCAGTTCGACCAGTTGGTCGTCGAAGCGCAGGGGTTCGCCGTCGATGTCCGTCTCGTAGCCGAGTTCGCGGAAGTGGTCGACGGTGACGTCGAGTTCGGCGGGGCGGACCGAGGTGACCGGCAGGTCGGTCATGTCGTAGCGGACGGTGCCGTCCTTGAACGAGGAGACGCCGTGTTTGGCTCTGAGGATGCCTTTTTCGAGCGGTTCGGGCGTCTTGTTCGCGGAGGTGAGTCCCTTCACGCCCTTCAGGATGGGGTAGGAGGACTCGCGTTCACCGACGGTTTCGAGCGCCGAGCGGAGTTCGCTCGCCAGGTCGACGGAGAACCAGTCGACGCTCTCGACTTCGCGTTCGCAGCGCTCGCAGTAGACGCGGCCGGACTCGTCGGGTTCGAGGACGGTACCGCAGTCCTCGCACTCGAAGTGCGGTTCGGTGTGTACCTCGCAGTCGGGACAGCGGTTCTTGTACGTGTGCGCGCCGCAGTCCGGGCACATTCGGTCGCCGACCAGAACGTCCAGTTTCCCGCGCTGGCCGCGGTCGTTGCGGGCGCGGGCCGCCTCGCCCACGTTGCGCTGGTTGCCACCCATCTCCGTGATGGGAAACAGCGTGTGGACCGCCGGCGAGAGGTCGCGCGACTCCGACTTCTCGGGGCGGCCCATCCGGTTGCCGATGCGAGTCGGCGCGCGTTCGCGCACGTCGAAGGGGGCGACTTCGTTGACGGCCTTCACCGCGTTGTCGCCGCCGTCCCACTCGCGCGCCTCGGGGGAGAGGTCGGTCCACTCCTTTTCGAGGGAATCCGAAAGACCCAGCGAGCGAACGAAAAGCCGCCAGTTCGGCACGCGGAGCGTCTCTTCGGTCTGGGTGTGCTCGACGAGGAGGCGTTCGAGCGTCCGGGTCAGTTCCCCCGTTCGGTCCAGTTCGAGGACGCCGTCCGTCGGGGCGGCGTCGCCCGACCGCACGACCATCCCGCCGTCGGACTCCACCTCGGCGATGCGGCCCGACGCGGCGGCGTCGGCGAGCGTCTCGAACTCGCTCACGGAAATGTCGTGCCACAGGTAGGTGTACTTCGGGTGGAGGTGACAGTCGTAGTCGGTGGCCCACGCGAACGCCTCTTTCGGACTCGGGTCGTCGAGTTCGACGCCCGGGTCGTCTTCGAGGGCCTGTACGGGCGCGCCGGCGGACGCGAACTCCTGCACCCACCACTCGTGGACGTAGGAGGCGGGCGCGAGGGGGTGGTTGTTCTCGACGAACTCGCCGAAGTTGACGAGATACTCGCCCAAATCGAGAATCTCCTCGACGCCGTTGCGGACTTCGAGGGCCTCCGCGGGGTCGTCGATGCGGCGCACGTCGCCGTTGGCCAGTCTGACCGTCGGCCCCTCGATGGAGTCGACGGGGATGACGCCGCCGGCCTTCCCGGGGCGTTCGGTCTTTATCTGCGTCCCGGTGGCGAGGAAGTCGTCGACGAGGTGCATCGTCGCCGGATGGACGCCGGCGGTGGCGAAGCCGTGGTTGCGGGAGCGACCGTATCGGAGCCTGAAACCGCCCGCCTCGCTCGGGTGGCCGAAGACGGGCCGGCCGGCGATGAGGTCCCGCAGGTACTTCGTCGCGGGTTCGACGCGGGCGGGGCCGGTCGGTTCGGGCGACCCGTCGGGGGCGTCGTCCGCCTCCTCGTCGGCCGCCGCTTCGTCGTCGTCCTCCGCCTCGGCGTCTTCGGCGTCTTCCCCGTCTCCGTCGGCGCCGTCGTAGTAGGTGCCGTCGATGAGGTCCTGGAGCCACGGCCAGTCGACCTCGTCGAGTTGGCGCGTGTAGCGCTGAATCTTCGGCGCCTTGAGGGCGATACCCTCCGCGAGAACAAGACACATGCCGCCGCGGGCGGAGTTGGTGTCGACGCGTTCCAAATCGCGGAAGCCCGACACCTCCTCGTCGCCCGTCGCCTCGCCGTCGAGCATGATGGGCATGTGCTTCGCGATGAACTTCGTCTCCTTGTCCTTCGGCGAGTACTGGAGGCCCGTCTCCTTGTCGTAGAGGGCGACCTCCTCGGCGTAGCGCTCGGTCTCGACCTCTCTGGCCTCGTACTCGTCGATGCCGAGCAGCGACCGGGCGAAGTCGGCGACGAGCACCGAGAGCGCCTGCGCCGTCCCGCCCGCGGAGCGAATCGGGCCGGCGTAGTAGACGTTGACGAACTCGGTGCCGTCGTCGTTCTCCAGAATCTCGACGCGGTCGATGCCCTCTATCGGCGCGGCGACGACGCCCTCGGTGAGGAGGGCGACGGCCGTCCGGACCGCGCCCTCGACCTTCCCGGCGCGGGAGTCGTAGTCGCCGACGCTCCCCTCGACGAAGTCGTTGACGAGTTCGAGGGCGGCCTCCTCGCGGGACATCTCACCCTCCAACTCGCGGACGCGTTCGGCGACGCCCGGGATTCCGAGGATGTTCTCGACGCGGTCGGCCATGTCCTTGGCGACCGGAATCTCTACCTCGGGCTGAGGGTCGCGCCCCTGCTCTTTCGCCGCGCGCGCGAGGTCGAACGCCTCGTCGAGACGGCCCTCGATGCGCGCGAAGTACCGTTCGTCGTCCTCGTGCACGGCTTACAACCAGAGGTCGAGGTCGGTCACGTCGTCGTGTTCGCGTTCGAGGGGTTCGTCGAACGCGCGGATGTACACCTCGCCGGCGAACACGGTGGCGGCGTTGAGGTGGCCCGCCAGCGACTGTCCGCTCCGGCGGGAGAGGACGGCGTGGGTGTGGGCGAACGGGTCGCCGTCGAGGAGGGCGACGTTGCCGACGCAGGCGGCGACTTCCAGCGGTTCGTCGAACGTCACCGAGCGGTACTCCTGGTCGCTCTGGTCGTAGAACCACACCTCCGCGTCCTGCACTGCGCCCATGGCGTTGAACCACGCCGACTCGATATCCTCCAGTTCGGCGAACTCCTCGATCTCCTCGCGCCAGTCCGCCCCGTGGTCCAGCGAGACGAGGAACTCGCGACTGGACTCGACTGCCCGATAGTTCATACCCGGGACCTCGCGTGGGACCGCCAAAAGTGTTCAGTGTTCGTGACCGGCCCGTTCGGACGCGGGCGACCGGCGGCCCGCGGCGCGTCGACGGGGCCGACGCTCGGCGGCGAGAGAAGAGACGAAGGAGGACGAGTCGAACCGCGGACGTGGCGCGCCCGCGGGTTCGGAGGGGCCGTCAGGCCCAGTCTCGAAGCGACGGCGCCTCGGTCTCGCACATCGAGAGCCACGCGTCGTCGCAGGAGATGTCCGCGATAATGAACTCCGAACCGGAGGGGGTGGAGTCCACCGAGGCCATCACCTCGGCGCGCGACGCGTCGGACGCAGCCGTCGCATTCGGCGTCATGTATGATACTGTGTAACAACCATACATAAACTCGTCGGAACGCCGCCGGATTCGTCGCGGTACCGATAGTTTCCACCGAGAAAGCGAGAAAGATACAAGAAAACAGAAAACGCGTTTTTGTGTGCAGCGCTCGGCATATATGGGCGACTACGCATGAAATTATACGGCTGGTACGTCATGCTATATCAAACGAGTCGAATGCGGTAACTTTATCCACGAGAATCCAAATTTTAGTTTGAATGCCAGATAGTACCAAACTCTCGCGCCGCGGATTTCTGAAGGCGACGGGCGGAGCGGCCGCCGTGACTGCGCTCGCCGGGTGTTCCGGCGAGGGGAACGGCGAAGGAACGACCGAGTCCGGCGGGGCCGGAACCGGCACGGAAGCGACGGGGACGGCGACCGAAGAGAGCGGAGACGGCAGCGAACTGTCCGGTTCCGTGTTCAACCGCGTGCTGAGCGGAACCATCACGACGCTGGACCCCGTCGCGGCGACGGACACGGCCTCGGGCATCGTCATCCAGCAGCTGTTCGACTGCCTGATGGCGTACCCGAACGCGCTGCCGACCGTCGAGAACGAACTCGCCGCGGACTACACGGTGTCGGACGACTACCGGACGTACACCTTCCAGCTCGCCGACGCCACCTTCCACAACGGCGACAAGGTCACGGCCTCCGACTTCGTCTACGCGTGGGAGCGCCTCGCGGCCTCCAGCAACAGCCGCCGCGCCTACTTCATCCTCGACTCCGTCGGCGTCCAGCACGAGACGGACGGGGAGGACAGCTACGTCCCGGGGTCGCTCGGCGTCGAGGCGACGGGCGAGACCGAACTCACCGTCAGCCTCAGCGAACCGTTCCACGACACGCTGGAGATGTTCGCCTACACGTCGTTCGCGGCGGTCCCCGAGGGGCTCGTCGGCGACGTCGGCGACTACGACGGCCAGCTATCCTACGACGAGTTCGCCAACACGAACCCCGTCGGCGCGGGGCCGTTCCAGTTCGCGTTCTGGGAGAAGGGTACCTCCGCGGCGGTCACGAAGTACGACGACTACTACGGCAACGTCGCGAAGGTCGACAACGTCCGCTGGCAGGTCATCGAGGACGACACGGCCCTGTACAACTACGCGATGAACCGGAACGCGGACTACTTCGAGCTGCCGACCGCGCAGTTCGACCCCGCGAAGGTCCAAGTCGAAGAGACCGACGACTACGGTCGCGAGACCGGGACGTACGGCCCACTCCGGAACAACGCGACGGCGAACTACGTCGGCGTCCCGACGCTGTCCATCTACTACGTCGGGTTCAACATGAGCAAGGTGCCGAAGCCGGTTCGGCAGGCGTTCGCGTACGTGCTGAACCAAGAGCAGATGGTCTCGGAGGTGTTCAAGAACCGCGGCTCCCCGGCGCAGCTGTTCACGCCGCCGACCATCTTCCCCGGCGGCGCGGAGGCCGCGACCGAACTCGTCGAGTCCGAGTACCCCTACAGCATGGGCGAGACCGACATCCAGGCCGCGCGGCAGGTCATGGAAGAGGCCGGCTACGGCCCCGACAACAAGTTCGAGGTGCAGTGGACGCAGTACAACTCCAACACCTGGGAGCAGATGGCGGGCATCCTGCGCGACCAGCTCGCGTCGGCCCACATCAACATGCAGATAGAGAAGGCCGACTTCTCGACGCTGCTCGAACGCGGTCGTAACGGACAGCTCCAGGCGTACACGCTCGGCTGGATCGCCGACTGGCCCGCGCCGGACAACTTCCTGCAGCTTCTGAACCCGCCGCAGACGGACACCTCGCAGCCGGGTCCCATCTCGTACGTCAACTGGACGAGCGAGAACGGCGACGCGGCTCAGCAGGCGACGGACGCCTACCAGACGGTCGTCAACAACGCGGCGCCGACCGACCAGGCGCAGCAGGCCCGCAACGAGGCCTACGTGGCGATGGAGCAGGCCAACTGGGAGGACGTGGCGATGCTGCCCATCTACAACGCCAAGGACGAGCGGTTCTGGTACGACAACGTCGAGATAGAGCCGTTCGGCGGCATGGGTCCGAGCCGGCAGAAGCTCAACAACGTCACGCTCACCGAGCAGTCGAACTGACCCGATAGAAGCACCCACCGCTGACCAAAAACTTTCAATAGTTTTTGACAGCCGTGCAGTACTATTTCGGAACGCCCTACGGGCGGACAGCAGAGCCGCTGTACGGTGGAATACGATGATACAGAAACGCAAGACATATCCACATTACCCAGTGAACGTTCACTCAATGTTCGAACGGACCGCTCGCGGAGAGACGCCATGAGTCGGTGGCAGTACTTCCTCCGCAGGATACTGATGTCGATTCCCGTGGTCATCTTCGGGACGACCATCACGTTCGCGCTCATCCGACTGGGACCGCTCGACCCGGTGTCCGCGATTCTGGGGACGCAGTACACCCCGGAGGCCGCGGCGCAGATACGGTCGAACCTCGGGCTCAACGAACCGCTCTGGAGCCAGTACTTCGAGTTCATGTACCGACTGTTCACCTTCGACCTCGGCCGGTCGTGGGTCATCGCCCCCGGGACGAGCGCGTACCAACTCATCGAGGTGTACGCCCCCCGGACCATCTGGCTCGGCTTCTGGTCGGTGCTCATCGCGCTGTTCGTCGGGATTCCGCTCGGCTTCTACGCCGGGTTGAACCCGAACACCTCCTCGGACTACCTCGCGTCGTTCGGGGGTATCGTCTGGCGCGCGATGCCGAACTTCTGGCTGGCCATCATCCTCGTCACCGCCCTCTCGCAACTCGGAACGTGGACGAACGGACTGTTCGCGTGGCAGACGTGGATCGTTCGGACGAACGTCGTCACGCCGCCGGCGCTCGGGTTCTTCCGGTCGCCGATAGAGGGATTCCTCAGCGACCCCGCCGGCTGGCTCGAATCGTTCCTCCGGGCGACGAAGCAGATAGCTCCGGCCGCTCTGGTGCTCGGGTCCGCGTCGATGGGTAACGAGATGCGCATCGGCCGGACGGCCGTCCTCGAGACCATCAACTCGAACTACGTCGAGACCGCGCGAGCGAAGGGCGTCTCCGGCCGCTCGCTCGTCTGGAAGCATATCTTCCGGAACGCGCTCATCCCGCTGGTGCCAATCATCACGGGCGAGGCGTTCCTGCTCCTGGGCGGGTCGGTGTTCGTCGAGACGGTCTTCGCCATCAACGGTCTCGGGTGGCTGTTCTTCAACGCGGCCATCAACGGCGACCTGCCGCTCATCGGGACGCTGATGTACATCTTCATCCTCATCCTGGTCGGCACGAACATCCTACAGGACTTCCTGTACACGGTCATCGACCCGCGCGTCGGGTACGACGGGTGATTCATCGTGGCTACGACAGATAACACCGAAACGACGCTTCGACGACGAGTCGCTGAGAATCCCCAACCCGCGCTGATATGGGCCGCCGTCGGCGCCGTCCTCCTCGGCGTGGAACTGGGTGCTATCCTCCAGGTCGTCGGCGCCTTGGCCGGCGTCGTGGTCAACCTCCTGCCCGGCGACCCCGGCGCGGGCGCCGTGCAGTCGCTTCAAGCCGCCTTCGACGCGATTCCGACGCTCATCTCGCGCGACGTGATACCGAATCAGGGCTACTGGAACGGGAGCCGGTACGTCGACACCTTCCTCAACCTCTCGCCCGCCGGGGCGTGGGCCCTCCGACTGCTGGTCGTGTACGCCTACGCCTTCGCCGTCCTCGGGTGGCTCTGGAACGGCTACAACCGCTTCCGCCGCCACTACCGCCGCGTCGGATGGACGCCGCGCGACGACGTCATCGACCGGTTCCGCGGGCACACCTGGGGCAACTTCGGACTCCTCGTGGTCGTCCTCTTCGTCGTGCTGGCGGTGTTCGCGCCGACGGTCGGACCGACGACGATGGAGCAGAACATCCTCCAGCCGTACAGCTACGAGATAAGCTACTGGAACGAGGAGACAGACACGGTCGATTCGCTGCTCGTCGGCGAGGCGAACCTCGCGTCCGGGTCGCAGGGGGCCGGCGAGGAGAACGTCGGCCCGATGACGTACGACCAGTTCGGTCGGTTCCACCCGTTCGGAACGGCGGTGAGCGGCAAAGACCTGTTCACGCAGACGGCGTTCGGAGCGCGGATATCACTCACAATCGCCGTCCTGTCGATGGGTATCGCGGGCCTCATCGGACTCGCGCTCGCGATGGTGACCGCCTACTACAAGGGGCTGGCCGACTTCGCGGTCATCCTCACCTCCGACTCGATACAGGCGTTACCGGTCATCATGGTACTCATTCTGATGATCGTCGTCTTCCAGGGGACGTGGATACAGGAGTTGTACGACGGGGCGGTGCTGTTCATCCTCATCTTCAGCCTGGTGTACTGGCCGTTCATCTGGCGGGCCATCCGCGGACCGGCGTTACAGGTCTCGGAGGAGGAGTGGATAGACGCCGCGAAGTCGTTCGGACAGACGCCCACGCAAATCATGCGGAAACACATGGCGCCGTACGTGTTCAGCTACATGCTCATCTACGCCTCGCTCAGCCTCGGCGGTATCATCATCAGCGTCGCCGGCCTCTCGTACCTCGGCATCGGCATCACCGCGCCGACGCCGGAGTGGGGTCGGCTCATCGCCAACGGACAGCAGTACGTCGCGAGCCCGTCGTGGCACATCTCGCTCATCCCGGGCATCCTCATCACGCTCGTCGTGACGGGGCTGAACGCCTTCGGTGACGGTATCCGCGACGCCATCGACCCGCAGGCCGACACGGGCGAGACCGAGGCCGCGGCCGCGGGAGGTGGTGGCGCGTGAGCGTCGAACGCACCGCCGACCCCGAGCGGACGGACGAGCCGCTGCTGTCGGTCGAGAACCTCCGGACGGCGTTCTACACCGACAAGGAGGTCATCCGCGCCGTCGACGACATCTCCTTCGACATCCACCGCGGCGAGACGGTCGGTATCGTCGGCGAGTCGGGCTCCGGGAAGTCGGTGACGGCGCGCTCCATCATGCGGCTGGTCGACACCCCCGGCCGCATCGACGACGGGCGCATCGTCTACGAGGGGGAGGACCTCCTGGAGAAGACGCCGAAGCAGATGCGCGGGATTCGGGGCGGCAGCATCGCGATGGTGTTTCAGGACCCGCTCACGAGTCTGAACCCCGTCTACACCGTCGGGAACCAGATAAAGGAGTCCCTCCGGCTCCACCGCGGCATGAGCGGGTCGGAGGCGACGCGGGAGGCCGTCGAACTGCTCGAAGCCGTCGGGATTCCGGACGCCCGTCGGCGCATCCGCGAGTACCCCCACCAGTTCTCCGGCGGGATGCGGCAGCGCGCGGTCATCGCGATGGCCCTCGCCTGCGACCCCGACCTGCTCATCTGCGACGAACCGACCACGGCGCTGGACGTGACGATTCAGGCGCAGATTCTCGAACTGCTCGAAGAGCTACAGGAGGAACGGGACCTCGGAATCATGTTCATCACCCACGACATGGGGGTCATCGCGGAGGTGGCCGACCGCGTCAACGTGATGTACGCGGGCGAAATCGTCGAGAGCGCCCCCGTCGTCGAACTGTTCGAGTCGCCGAAGCACCCCTACACGCAGGGACTGCTCAACGCCATCCCCGGACAGGGACTCGACGCGGGCGAGCGCCTCGCCACCATCGAGGGCGACGTGCCGACGCCGAACGAGGAGCCCACGTACTGCCGGTTCGCGCCTCGGTGTCCGAAGGAGTTCGAGGACTGCCGGCAGGTCCACCCGGTTCCGGTGGACGTCTCCGAGGACGCCGAGGACCACCGGGCGGCGTGCCTGCTGTACCCGGAGGAGTTGGAGACGGAGGAGGCGGTCGACGTCCACCGAACCGAGGGCGCCCGCGGAGGTGACACGCGATGAGCGGCGCTTCGGAGGCGTCCGAGGCGGTCGGACGGCGGGCCGGGTCGGACGCGCTGGTGGAGGTGCGGAACCTCAAGACGTACTACGAGGGCGGCGGCTTCCTCGGCGGCGACCCGGTGAAGGCCGTCGACGGCGTCTCCTTCGACATCCGGCGCGGCGAGACGCTCGGACTCGTCGGCGAGTCCGGGTGCGGGAAGTCCACGCTGGGGCGGACGCTGATGCGCCTCGAAGAGGCCACCGACGGCGAAGTCAGACTCGACGGGACGGACATCACGACGCTGTCCGGCGACGACCTCAAGCAGTTCCGCGAGGACGTGCAGATGGTCTTTCAGGACCCCGATTCGAGCCTCAACGAGCGGATGACCGTCGGCGAACTCGTCCGGGAACCGCTCGACGTGCACGACTGGAAGACGCCGAGCGAACGACGCGCGCGGGTGCGCGAACTGCTCGAAACCGTCGGCCTCCAGGAGGAGCACTACTACCGCTACCCCCACCAGTTCTCCGGCGGGCAGCGACAGCGCATCGGCATCGCTCGCGCGCTGGCGCTCGAACCCGACTTCGTCGTCCTCGACGAACCCGTCTCGGCGCTGGACGTGTCCGTGCAGGCGAAGATTCTCAACCTGCTCGAGGACCTTCAGAACGAGTTCGGGCTGACCTACCTCTTCATCGCGCACGACCTCGCGGTCGTCCGCCACATCTGCGACCGCGTCGCCGTGATGTACCTCGGAAACATCATGGAGATAGGCCCCGCCGAGGCGCTGTTCGACGACCCGGCGAATCCCTACACCCACGCGCTCCTGTCGTCGATTCCCGAACCGGACCCGACGGCGAAGCGCGACCGCATCACGCTCCGCGGGACGCCGCCGAGTCCGCGGAACCCGCCGACCGGCTGTCCGTTCTCGACGCGTTGTCCGGTGAAGATACGGCCGGAGGGGTACGAGGAGATGGACCGCGGGCAGTGGGAACGCATCGAGGTGTTCCGCGAGGTGCTCCGCGAGCGCTCGCGGGCGAACCCGTCGCTGAGCGACCGAGCGCGAGCGCTGCTTGGGCGGGAGACCCACCGCGCCGACATGGACGACATCGTCGCGGAGGTGTTCGACGGCCACGAGACGGACGAGGAGGTGATGCGGCACATCCGCGAGGCCGCGGAGTACGCCGAGGACGGCGACGAGGACGCCGCGCGGACGTACCTCCGCGAGGAGTTCAACAGCGTCTGCGACCACGAGATGCCGGACCAGGAGGCGGTGGGCGACGGACGGGTGAGCCTCTGTCACCGCCACGAACCGGAGTACGAGGAGCCCGCGACGGTGTTCGAGCGATTGACCGACTGAGCCATGGCGTTCGACTCGCACCGGTTCGCCGTCAAAGCCGTCGACGCGGCGGCCTACGCGGTCGTCCTCACCGTCGTCGCGTTCGTCGTCGGTGCGCTCGTCAGCGCCGCCGCGGGCGGCGGTCTCCCCGGCGCGAAGTGGTTCATGTTCTTCGCCGGGTTCGCCGTGTTCGGCTACGCGTCGCTGAAGCTCCGGCCGAAGGCGGCCTGGAAGGAGGGAGACGGCGGCGGCCTGTTCTCGGGGAGCGACGAACCCGTCGGCATCGAGCGGGCGGTCGGCGTCGCTCTCGATAGGGTGCTGCCGCCGCGGCTCCGACCGACGCCCGAGGAGCGCCCGTCGAGCGGGGTGAAACTGTTCCTCGGGTCGGTGTGCATCCTCCTCGCGTCGTTCCTGATGGAGGTCGTCTTCGGCATCAACTACTGAGCCGGTCGAACCGGCCGCGAGGGCCGCGCGATGCGGCGCTTCGACGCCTTTTACCCCATCGGCCGTCCACGAGCGGTATGGTCGAAGCCGGTGACGAGGACGTGTCCGAGGCCGAACGCATCGCGAGCGGGGCGGACCGTCGCCGCGAGGCGTGGGGTGCGACCCTCGAAGAGATGGACGCGCTGGCCGACGAGTTCGAGGCGGACGGCTGGCGGACGCTCCGCATCGCCGCGGGGGACTGCGGGCCGTTCGGCCCGTCGGCGGAGGCGGAGAGCGAGGACGGAGACGGCGACGAGAACGAGAACGAGAACGAGGGCGACGGGGAGGCGTTCGGACTCGCGTACGTCGTCCCCGGCGACGACGCCGAGGAGGTGTCCGAACTGTTCGAGCGGGCGTCGTTCCCCGAGTACGAGGTCTACCGGGCCGAGAACGACGGGCTGATGTACACGGTGACGGCGCTGTTCGCGCCGGATATCGAGACGGCCGTGTTCGTCGCCGGCGCGTGGGAACTCCGGAACGCGCTCGGATGCGCGACGGCCGCCGCCGAGACGGGACTGATGTACACCCGCCTCCAGAAACTCGACGGCACCGTCGTCGGCGTCGTCGAACACGAGGAACCGGAGAAGTTCTTCCCGGACCTCGACGCCGTCCGACGGCACGCGTCGGGAGCCGATGCGGCCGATGTCGGCGCGAGCGACGACGCGACCGGCGGGGCGGGCGACGCCTCGGAGTGAGAGCGGGGCGGACGGTCCGAGGGGACCGCGGGAACGGCGGAAACCGCGGCGGGTAACCCCGATACGAGACAGCGAGAGGGCGTCGCAAACCTTCGCAGACTACAAGAGGAGGCGGCAAGTACGACGGGGTATGAACGTAGCCGACGCGATGACGCCGCGAGAGGACGTGGTGACCGTGGAACTCCCCGGTACCCGCGACGACGTGTTGGAGTACCTCCAAGAGCGCGGCTTCTCCTCCGTACCGGTCGTCAAGCAGACCGACGACGGCGAGGCGTTCCGCGGCCTCGTCACCCGCGAGGACCTCATCGAACACCCCGACGAGGACCAACTCGCCGTCCTGATGCACGAGGTGCCGACGGCGTCCGCCGACACCAGCGTCGAGGAGGTGGCCCGCCTCATGGTCGAGGAGGGTACCCGCCGAGTCCCCGTCGTCGACGGCGAACTCGAAGGCATCGTCACGGTCACCGACGTGATTCGGGTCATCGCCCGCGAGGAGGTCGAACTCGACATCGCCGCCGCGGACGTCGCCTCCGACGACGTGAACACGACGTACGAGGGCACCCCCCTGACCGTCGCCGAGCGGGAGATATTCTACGCGAACGTCCCGTACGCCGTCGCACTGGACGACGACGGCACCATGTCCGGCATCCTCACCGAAGTCGACATCATCGACGTGGCGCGGGTCGTCGAGGGCGAAGAGGAGACGGGCGAGTCGATGGCGAGCCAGGACAACGAGTGGATGTGGGAGGGAATCAAAGCCGTCGGCAGCCGCTACATCCCCACCCGAAACGTCGAGATTCCGGCCGAACCCGTCTCGACGTTCATGAGCACGGAGATGGTGACCGTCTCCAAGCGCACCTCTGCCGTCGAGGCGGCGCAGGCGATGATCACCGAGGACATCGAGCAGATACCGCTCGTCAGCGGCGACCAACTCGTCGGCATCGTCCGCGACGTCGACCTGCTGGAGGCGCTGTAATGGCCGAGGACCGCACCGAGGGCGAACGCCTCACCGAACTGGCGAAGCGCCGCGGTTACTACTTCGGTTCGAGCGACGCCTACGGCGGCACCTCCGGCTTCTACACCTACGGTCCGCAGGGGGCCGCGCTGAAGTCCAACGTCGAGGACGCCTGGCGCGACCGCTTCGCGACGCAGGAGGGCAACATGGAGATAGACGCCCCGACCATCATGCCCGAACCCGTCTTCGAGGCGTCGGGCCACCTGGACGGCTTCGACGACATGCTCGTCGAGTGCGCCGAGTGCGGCGAGTCCCACCGCGCGGACCACCTCATCGAGGACCACTCCGAGCTAGAGGACGCCGAGACGCTCTCGCCGGAGGAGGCCGCCGAGATGATTTCGGACCTGGACCTCGTCTGCCCGAACTGCGGCGCGGACCTCGCCGGCCAGTCGGTGGAGGATTTCAACCTCATGTTCGAGACGAACATCGGCCCCGGGTCGTCGACGCCGGGCTACCTCCGCCCGGAGACGGCGCAGGGCATCTTCGTGGAGTTCCCGCGCATCAAGGAGTACGCGCGCAACCGCCTCCCGTTCGGCGTGACGCAGGTGGGTCGGGCCTACCGCAACGAGATTTCGCCGCGCAAGAGCATCGTTCGGACGCGGGAGTTCACGCAGGCGGAGTTGGAGCAGTTCATCGACCCCGAGCGCGACGAACCCGACTTATCGACAGTGGAGGACGTGGAGGTGCTGCTCTACCCGGCGACCGAACAGGAGGCCGACGACGGCGACTACGTCGAGACGACGATAGGCGACGCCGTCGAGGCGGGCACCATCGGCAACGCGTGGTTGGGCTACTTCCTCGGCATCGCACAGGAGTGGTACGAGCGAATCGGCGTCGACATGGACCGCTTCCGGTTCCGCCAGCACCTCGCGGGCGAACGCGCCCACTACTCCTCGGACTGCTGGGACGCCGAGAGCGAGGTGGACGGCGACTGGATAGAGATAGCCGGCTTCTCCTATCGCTCCGACTACGACCTCTCGAAGCACGGCGAACACGCCGACGACGACTTCACCGTCTTCAGACAGTACGACGAACCGCAGACGGTCGAACGCGCCGTCGTCGACCCCGACATGTCCGTGCTCGGCCCCGAGTTCGGCGGCGCGGCGGCCGACGTGAAGGAGGCGCTCGAAGCGTTGGCCGAACGCGACCCCGACGCCTTCGAGGGCGAGAACGTGACGGTCGAGGCGGACGGCGAGGAGTTCGCCGTCCCGACGGACGTGGCGAACTTCTCGGTGGAAGAGCAGACCATCAGCGGCGAACACGTCACGCCGCACGTCGTCGAACCCTCCTTCGGCGTCGACCGCACGGTGTACACGCTCCTCGCGCACGCGTACGAGGAGGACGAGGTGGACGGCGAGGAGCGGACGTACCTCTCCTTGTCGCCGGGCGTCGCCCCCCGCGACGTGGGCGTGTTCCCCCTCGTGAGCAACGTCGACGAACTGGTCGACCTCGCCGACGACATCGTCGCGGACCTCCGGGCGGCCGGGTTCTCCGTCGTCTACGACGACTCCGGCAGCATCGGCCGCCGCTACCGCCGGCAGGACGAGGTCGGCACGCCGTTCTGCGTCACCGTCGACCGGGACGGTCTGGAGGGCGACGGCGAGAAGACGGTCACCATCCGCGAACGCGACTCCGGCCGGCAGGTCCGCGCGCCCGTCGGTGCCCTCGCGGACGAACTCGACGCGGTGCGGCGCGGCGACCGGACGTTCGACGGACTGGCCGAGGAGTACGACGAACTAGCGGACGCCTGAGACGACGGTGCGTCCCCGCCTCTCCTCGCTCTCGAAGAGCGAGGTCAAGCGCCGCCTCGTCCACGTCAGCGGCGCGACCGTTCCGCTCGCCTACCTCCTCGGCGTCATCTCGTGGCGACAGCTCACCCTCCTGATGGTCCTGTTCTCGGCCGTCGTCTCCGTCCTGGAGTTCCTGCGCCTCCGCGTCGGCCTCGACTGGGCGATATACGACGAACTCACCCGGTCGTACGAGCAGACGAACCTCGCGGGCTACGCGCTGTACGTGTACAGCATGACGGCCGTCGCCCTCGTCTTCGAACCGTACGTCGCCGTCCCCGGGATGTTGATGCTCGCCGTGGGCGACCCGGTGAGCGGGCTGCTCGGGCGGACGCGCGAGGCGGACGAGTTCAAGCAACTCGGGACGCTGGCCGCGATGTTCCTCGTCTGTCTGGCCGTCAGCGCGCCCGTCCTCTACCCCGTCGCCGGCGTCGGCGGCCTCCTCGCCGCCGTCGCGGGGTCGGCGGGCGCGACGGTGGCCGACGGGATGAAACCGGTCGTCCGCGGCTACGTCATCGACGACAACGCCTCCATCCCGCCCGCGGCGTGTCTGGCGATAGCCGCCGTGCTGTGGGTCGTCGGCGTGTCGGCGGTATGAGAGGAAGCGGGCGAGGAGGGGCCGCCCGGCGGGGAGCGTTTTTGTCGCCCGGCGTCGAAGTTCACCCGTGACTGTCTACGAGAGCGACCTTCCGGGCGTCGGAAAGAAGCACGAGGTCGAACTGGGCGACGGCGCCCGCCTCGTCATCGTGACGCACAACAGCGGGAAGCGAGAGGTGTTCCGCCGAGCGGACGCCGACAGCGACTCGGAGAAACTGTTCGAACTCTCCGACCAACTCGCCAGACAGGTCGGGACCCTGCTGGAGGGGGCGTACTTCCAACCGGTCCAGACCGACGAGATAGAGACGCTTCTCGGCGGCGACACGCTGTTGGAGTGGGTCGAGGTGGGCGAGGACTCGCCCGTCGTCGGGCGGACGCTCGCCGATTCGGACCTCCGGCAGGCGACCGGCGCGTCCGTCATCGCCATCGAACGCGGCGAGCGGGTCATCGTCTCGCCCGGCGGTGAGGCCACCATCGAGGCCGGCGACACGCTGATCGTCATCGGACCGTCCGAGGCGTGCCGAGACGTGGCGTCGATGGTGCGCGGGGACTGATGGCGGCGGCGCTCCTCGAACTCGGCCACCTGTTCGTCGTCCTCGCTGTCGCCGGTGCCATCGCGCTCCGTCTCGGCCTGTCGGTCATCCCCCTGTACGTCGTCGGCGGCGTCCTCGCCGGCCCGTTCGTCGCCGGGCGGTTCGGACTGCCGTACGTCCCGAACGGCGAGATAGTGACGCTGCTGGCGGAGGTTGGTATCGTCCTCCTCCTCTTTTTCCTCGGACTGGAGTTCAGCCTCGACCGACTGCTGGAGTCGCGCACGCAGATAACGCGCGCCGGCGTCGTCGACCTCGTCGTGAACCTCCCGATAGGCGTCGCCATCGGCCTCGTCCTCGGGTGGTCGCTGGTGGAGTCGCTCCTCCTCGGCGGAATCGTCTACATCTCCTCCAGCGCCATCATCACGAAGTCGCTCATCGACCTCGGCTGGATCGCCAACCCGGAGGCCGAACCGCTGTTGGGGACGCTCGTCTTCGAGGACCTCTTCATCGCCGTCTACCTCGCCGTCGTCACCTCGCTGGTGCTCGGCGGCGCCGACGCCGGGACGGGCAGCATCGTCCAGTCGCTGGCGGTGGCGTTCGGCTTCCTGGGAGTGCTCCTCTTGGCCGTCCAGTACGGGACGTCGCTGTTCGCTCGCCTCCTCGGCGGCGCCGGACAGGAGGCGTTCGTGCTGCGGACGCTGGCCGTCGTCGTGCCCATCTCGGGAGTGGCGCTCGCGCTCGGCGTGAGCGAGGCCGTCGCGGCGTTCTTCGTCGGGATGGGCTTCGCGACGAGCGGGCACCGCGAGAAGATAGAGCGCCGCCTCAGCCCCATCCGCGACGTGTTCGGCGCGGTGTTCTTCTTCTGGATCGGCGTGGGTACGGACCCGACGCTCCTGGCCGCGGCGGCCGTCCCCCTCGTCCTCGCCGTCGCCCTCACGACGCCCGCGAAACTGCTGTCGGGCTACCTCGGCGGGCGCGCCTACGACCTCTCGAAGCGCCGGTCGCTCCGGGCCGGTCTCGGGATGGTGCCGCGCGGGGAGTTCTCGCTCGTCATCGCGGCGCTCGCCGCGGGCGGGTCGACGCCCGTCATGCGGGAAATCATCCCCGCGTTCGCCGTCGGCTACGTGCTCCTGATGAGCATGCTCGGGACGGTCCTGATGGGCCAGTCCTCGGTCATCGAGCGGCGCGTCTTCCGCGACCCGGAGGAGGGAACCGAGCCAACGGGGTGAGCCGAACCCCGCGTCGGCCGCCGCTCCGCGCGGCAACCGTTGCGTTCTCGGAAGGATTTAATAGGACGTACTCGATGAGATGTCTCAATGACGCGGGTCTCGGCGGTCGCCGTCAACGACTCCCCGAGAGCCGCGCGTCCGGACGCCTCGGCGCCCGCGACGACGGTTTCTCTTCCGGCGCGGCCCGTCGGCGTCCGACGACCGCGACGACCGGCCCTCTAGGGCCTACTACACACTACACTTCGACGGTTTGTTGGAAAACTCGAAAGCGCTCAGCTCCCGTATAGGCATCTCTACCCTTTATTTTCGTGGCTTAACACCGTGTAATTTATCACCCCCGAACGGCCACAGTGAGGTATATGACAAGCGTGGCACTCGCGTTCAGCGGCGGACTGGACACGACGGTTTGCGTTTCGCTGCTACAGGAAGAGTACGGCTACGACGAAGTCGTCGGCGTCACCGTCGACGTCGGCCAGCCCGAATCCGAGTTCGAGGAAGCCAAGCAGACGGCGGATGCGCACGGACTCGACATTCACGTCGTCGACGCGAAAGACGAGTTCGCGGACCTCTGTTTCGACTCGGTCCGCGCGAACGCGACGTACCAGGGCTATCCGCTGGGGACGGCGCTGGCGCGCCCGGTCATCGCGCAGGCCATCCTCGAGGTCGCCCAGGAGCAGGGCTGCGACGCCCTCGCGCACGGGTGTACCGGGAAGGGGAACGACCAACTCCGCTTCGAGGCCATCTGGCGCTCCTCGGACCTCGAAGTCGTCGCGCCCGTCCGCGAGATGGGCCTGACGCGCGAGTGGGAGAAGCAGTACGCCGACGAGCACGACCTGCCGGTGCAGGCCGGCAACGACGGCGTCTGGTCCATCGACACGAACCTCTGGAGCCGTTCCATCGAGGGCGGCCAACTGGAGGACCCCGGTTACATCCCGCCGGAGGACATCTACGAGTGGACCGAGGCACCGACGGGCGAGACCGGAACGGTCGAAATCGAGTTCGAGAACGGCTACCCCGTCGCCGTCGACGGCGACGCGATGGACCCGGCGGACCTCATCGAGCACGTGAACGCCCTCGCCGGCCAGTACGGCGTCGGCCGCACGGACATGATGGAGGACCGCATGCTCGGGCTGAAGGTGCGCGAGAACTACGAGCACCCGGCGGCGACGACGCTGCTCACCGCCCACGAGGGGCTCGAACAACTCGTGCTGACGAAGGAGGAGCGCGACTTCAAAGAGCAGATAGACCAGCAGTGGGCCAACAAGGGCTACCAGGGTCTCATCGACGCGCCGTTCGTGAAGGCGCTGGAGGGGTTCATCGCGGAAACGCAGACGCGCGTGACGGGCACCGTCACCATCAAGTTCGACGGCGGCCGCGCCCGCCCCGTCGCCCGCGAGTCCGAGTTCGCCGTCTACTCCGAGGAGGCCGCCTCGTTCAACACGAAGACGGTCGGCGGCATCACGCAGGAGGACGCCACCGGCGTCGCGAAGTACCACGGCTTCCAGTCGCGCCTCGCCAACGCCGCGATAGAGAACGCCTCGAAGGACAAACCCGAACTCGCCAGCGACGGCGGGTCGGACGCCGAGGCGAACGAGGACGAGTAGACGGATGAGCGAGAATCACGACGGCAGCGAGGGCGTCGTCCGCCGGGACCGCTTCAGCGGCGGCCCCGCCCGCGGGTTCGTGTCGAGCCTCGCGGCCGACGAGCGCATCTTCGCCGCGGACCTCGCGGTGGACCGCGCACACGTCGTGATGCTCGCCGAGCGGGGTATCGTCGACGAGACGACGGCCGGGGAGATTCTGGCCGCCCTCGACGAGGTGGAGACGGCGGGTCACTCCGCCCTCCCCGAGGGCGAGGACGTTCACGAGGCCATCGAAACGGCCGTCATCGAGCGCGTCGGCCCCGACGGCGGGAAGATGCACACCGCCCGCAGCCGCAACGACGAGGTGGCGACGTGCATCCGCTACCGCCTGCGCGAGGACCTCTTCGAGGCAATCGAGGCCACCGTCGCGCTCCGCGAGTCGCTGGTCGAAGCCGCCGGGGAGGAGACGGAGACGGTGATGCCGGGCTACACGCACCTCCAGCCCGCACAGCCGACGACCGTCGCGCACTACCTCCTCTCCTACGAGGCGGCGTTCGCCCGCGACACCGCGCGCCTCCTCGACGCCTACGACCGGACGAACCGGTCGCCCCTCGGCGCCGCCGCGTTCGCGGGGACGCCGTTCGACATAGATAGAGCACGGACGGCCGACCTGCTCGGGTTCGACGGCGTCCTGCGCAACTCGATGGACGCCTCCTCGGCGCGCGACTTCCTGCTCGAATCCGTCTCGGCGCTGGCGACGCACGCGACGACGCTGTCGGGACTCGCCGAGGACCTCGTGATATTCTCGAACAAGGGGTTCGTGGAACTGTCCGACGACTACTCTTCGACCTCTTCGATCATGCCGCAGAAGGTCAACCCCGACACCCTCGAACTCGTCCGCGCCGTCGCGGGCGACGCGGCGTCCGGGCTCTCCGGCCTGCTGACGACGCTGAAGGGACTGCCGCGCGCGTACAACCGCGACTTACAGCGCGCGACGCCGCACGCCTGGGAGACGGTCGACGTCGTCTCCGAGGCGACGGCCGTCGCCGCGGGCGCGGTGTCGTCCGCGACGTGGCCCGCGGAGACGCTCGAAGCCGCCGCGGGCGAGGGGTTCTCGACGGCGACGGGCGTCGCGGACGCCCTCGCGATGGCCGGCCTGCCGTTCCGCACGGCCCACGAAGTCGTCGCCGCCGCCGCCGAACGCGGTGGAGCGGAAACGCCGGACCTCGCAACACTTGACGCATCCGCGGAGGACGTATTAGATGCGTCCCTCTTCGACTACGTGAGTCGCAGTGACGTGGAGCAAGCGCTCGACCCGGTCGCCTCCGTGAAGAGTCGCGACTCCGCCGGCGGACCCGCCCCCGCCGCCGTCGCGGCCCAACTCGACGAGGCGTCGGCGGACCTCGCTTCTCACCGGGAAGCCCTCGCCGACCGCCGGGAGGCGCTCGACTCGGCGTCCGAGAGACTCGCGGCGGACGTAGAGGTGATGACCCGTGACTGACTCGAACGCGCAGACTACCCCGCGCCGCACCGACGCGAAGCCGCTTCGACCGGTCCCGCGACCGCCGCGACGACCGTCCCCGCCCGGGGACAACTAACATATGAAATCAGACATCGATTTCGCACGCTCGGCCCGTTCGACCTTCTGACCCCCGATAGAGCCGTCTCCGTTCGTTTCAATTCTCCAATAAGTTCGATGGGTTTAAGTCTCCTCACAGCCGAGCGAGGAGTACGATGGCAGACACCATTACCGCGGAAGACCCGGTGACGGGCGAAGAGATAGAGATTCCCGCCGACGTCGAAGTCGGCGAAATCGTGGACAGCCCCGCGACGGGCGCGGAACTGGAAGTCGTCTCCGTCGACCCCGTGACACTGGAGGAGGCGCCCGAACTCGAAGAGGACTGGGGCGAGTAAGATGAACGTTGGGCTGCTCTACTCCCGGATACGCAGGGACGAGAAGCTCCTCCTCTCGGAGCTTCGCGAACGCGGGCACGAGGTGACGAAGATAGACGTCCGGAAAGAGCAGTTCAGCATCGCGGAACCGCCGGCGATACTGGAGGAGGTGGACGTCGCCCTCGACCGCTGTCTGGCGACGAGTCGCAGCCTGTACGTCACGCAGTTCCTCGAGAGCTACGACGTCCCCGTCGTGAACTCGGCGGAGACGGCGGACGTCTGCGCCGACAAGGTGAAAAACAGCCTCGCCCTGCAGCAGGCGGGCGTCCCCACGCCGAACACGGAGGTGTCGTTCACCACCGACAGCGCGATGGAGACCATCGAGCGGTTCGGCTACCCCTGCGTGCTGAAGCCCGTCGTCGGGTCGTGGGGCCGGCTGATGGCGAAGATAGACTCCGAGTCGGCCGCAGAAGCCATCCTCGAACACAAATCCACGCTCGGCAACTACGAGCACAAAGTGTTCTACGTGCAGGAGTTCGTCGAGAAACCCGGCCGCGACATCCGCGTGCTCGCCGTCGACGGCGACCCCGTCGCGGCGATGACGCGCTCCTCGGACCACTGGCTCACGAACGCCGCGAAGGGCGGCGAGGTGGCCGAGTTCGAACTCGACGACCGCGCACTGGAACTGGTGGAGAAGGCCTCCGACGCCGTCGGCGGCGGTCTCTTGGGTGTGGACCTGATGGAGACCGGTGACGACTACACCGTTCACGAGGTCAACCACACCGTCGAGTTCAAGGCGCTGAACGACGCCGTCGACGTGGACGTGCCCGCCCTCGTCGTCGACTGGTTGGAAGCGAAGGTCGAGAGCGAGACGGAGTTCGCAGAGGCGACCGCATGAGCGGAGCGGAGTCCGAATACACCGCGAGCGTCGTCGGCGGCAGCGGCTTCACCGGCGGGGAACTGCTCCGCCTCCTCTACCAGCACCCCGAGTTCGACGTGGTGCAGGCGACGAGTCGCTCGAAGGAGCGCAAGACCGTCGGCCACGTCCACCCGAACCTGCGCGAGATGGACCTGCGGTTCACCTCGCCCGAGGACCTCGAATCGGTGGACGTGCTGTTCGCCGCGACGCCCCACGGCGTCTCGATGGAGCGGATAGACGAGTTCGAGGCGGCCGCGGACACGGTGGTCGACCTCTCGGCCGATTTCAGGCTCGATACCGAAGCGCAGTACGACGAGTGGTACGACGGGCACGTCCGTCCCGAATACCTCGAAAAAGCGGAGTACGCCCTCCCCGAGATAAACCGCGAGAACCTCTCCGGAGCGAGCCTCATCGCCTCCGGGGGCTGTAACGCGACGGCGACGATTCTCGGTCTCAAACCGATGTTCGACGCCGGTATCTTGGAGGGCGACGAGCAGGTGGTCGTCGACGTGAAAGTCGGCTCCTCGGAGGGCGGCGCCGGCGGCGGCGACGCCTCCAGTCACCCCGAGCGCTCGGGCATCGTCCGCCCCTACGCGCCCATCGGCCACCGCCACGAGGCCGAGATAGAGCAGTTCCTCGGCCTCTCCGTCTCCTTCACCGTCCACGCCGTGGACATGGTCCGCGGCGCCAGCGCCACCTGTCACGTCTTCCCGAACTCGCCCGTCTCGAAGGGCGACCTCTGGAAGGCGTACCGAGGAAGCTACGCCGACGAACCGTTCGTCCGCACCGTCGCGGGCGGCGGCGGCGTCTACCGTTACCCCGAACCGAAGTCGGTGGCCGGGACCAACATGGCCGAAGTCGGCTTCGAACTCGACCCCTCGAACCGCCGGGTGGTCGTCTTCTCGGCCATCGACAACATGATGAAAGGCTCCGCCGGGCAGGCGGTCCACGCCGCGAACGTCGCCCTCGGCGTCGAGGAGACGGCCGGTCTGGAGTTCGCCGGCCTCCACCCGGTCGGGTCGCCCTGAGACCCGCCGCCGAACCACGGACCGAACCGAACCGGACCGCGACTGACTACGCGACACCCACACACCGAATCCACACGACCGCTTCGACCCAACCGATGACCCACTACACACGCGACGAACTGTGCGCGATGCACGACGAACTGGCCGACAACGAGACGCTCCGCGCCGACGGCGGCACCGTTCCGGCGGACGAACCGCCGGTGGTCGTCAAAGTCGGCGGCGCGCGGGCGGTGGACCCGGCCGGCGCCGTGCAGGACGTCGCGCACCTCGTCGCCAACGGCCGCGACGTGGTCGTCGTCCACGGCGGGTCGACGGCGGTGGACGACACGCTCGAAGAACTCGGCGAGGAACCCACCTACGTTGAGACGCCCTCGGGCGTCGTCGGCCGCTTCACCGACGAGCGCACCATGGAGGTGTTCTCGATGGTGATGCCCGGCAAACTCAACACCGACCTCGTGACGACGCTGCAGGGCGCGGGCGTGAACGCTCTCGGCCTCTCCGGCGTCGACGGCGGCCTCCTGACGGGACCGCGCAAGTCCGCCGTGCGGGTCGTCGAGGACGGCAAGAAGAAGATCAAACGCGGCGATCACTCCGGAAAGATAACCGGCGTGAACGCCTCACTGTTGGAGACGCTGCTCGGCGAGGGCTACGTGCCCGTCGTCACCGTCCCGATGCTGGCGGACGACGGCGTCGCGGTCAACGCCGACGCGGACCGCGCGGCGGCGGCCGTCGCGGGCGCCCTCGGCGCGGAACTCGTCGTCCTCACGGACGTGACGGGCGTCTACGAGGACCCCGACGACGAATCGACGCTCATCGAGTCGGTCCGGACGCCCGCGGAGTTCGAGGCGCTCGAATCCGCGGCTCAGGGCTTCATGACGAAGAAGGTCATGGCGGCGAAGGAGGCGCTGACCGGCGGCGCGTCCAAGGTCATCGTCGCGGACGCGAACGTGAACGACCCCGTCGTGGAGGCGCTTCACGGGGGCGGCACGCACGTCGACGCCGCCGCCGTCGCCGAGGAGGTGAACGCATGAGCGGCTTCGTCTTCTCGGAGAAACCCATCGAAATCGAGTCCGGCGAGGGCGCGTACCTCTACGGCCAGGACGGCACCGAATACCTCGACTTCGGCGCCTCCTACGCCGTCGCCTCCCTCGGGCACAACCACCCCGCGGTCACCGAAGCGGTGCAGGAGCAGGCGGAGAAACTGACGTACGTGCAGGCGTCCTACCCCGTCGACGTCCGGACGGAACTGTACGAGAAACTGGGGACCCTCGCGCCCGGCGACATCTCGAACGTCTGGCTCTGTAACTCCGGGACGGAGGCCAACGAGGCGGCGATGAAGTTCGCGCGCTCGGCGACCGGTCGCTCGAAGATAATCGCCACCAAGCGCGGCTTCCACGGCCGGACGATGGGCGCGTTGGCGATGACGTGGAAGGACAAGTACAAGGAACCGTTCGAACCGCTCGCCGGCGACGTGGAGTTCGTCTCCTACGGGGACGGCGAGGAACTCGCGGAAGCGGTGGACGAGGAGACGGCGGCCGTCTTCCTCGAACCCGTGCAGGGCGAGGGCGGCATCCACCCCGCCGCGACGGAGTATCTGGAGACGGCGCGCGAGGCCACCGAGGAGGCCGGCGCGGCGCTGGTCTTCGACGAGATTCAGACCGGTCTCGGTCGGACGGGGACGCTGTGGGCCTGCGAGGCCGCCGGCGTCGAACCCGACATCCTCACCTCCGCGAAGGGCATCGCCAACGGACTCCCCATGGGCGCGACGCTCGTCGCCGACTGGATAGCTGAAGACCCCGGCAACCACGGGTCGACGTTCAGTGGCGGCCCCGTCGTCTGCGCGGCGGCCAACGCCACCCTGGAGACCATCGTCGACGAGGACGTTCCGGGCCACGCCGCCGCCGTCGGCGAGTACCTCAAATCCGAAATCGAGACGGCGACGGAGGAGCACGACCTGCCCGTGCGCGAGGTGCGCGGACAGGGCCTCATGCTCGGGATTCAGGTGAAGCGCGGCGCGAACCGCATCCTGAAGAACCTCGCCATCAGTGAGGGGGTATTGGCGCTGCCCGCCGGGCGGTCGGTGGTGCGCCTGCTGCCCCCCCTCGTCGTCACGGAGGACCACGCCGACGAGTTCGTCGACGCGTTCGCGGAGGTGCTGCGATGAGCGCGAAACTCGAAGAGGAGCGCCGGAGGCACGAGGAGGCCGTCGAGGCGAGTCGATACGACGGGACGGCCCGCGACGGGGAGACGAACGGCGCGTCGTCGGAGGCGGCCGACGACGACGCGGAGACGACCGGAGCCGAGACCGAGACGATGCAGTTTCAGGTACAAGAGAACCTCACGGACGGACTGACAGAGGCGCAAGCGTTGCTCGCGGACCTCGTCGCCACCCCGGCCGTCTCCGGCGACGAGTCGGCCGCCGCCGAGCGTCTGAAGGCGTTCTTCGAGGCGCACGGCCGCGAGGTGTGGATAGACGAGGTGGGGAACGTCCGCGCGCCCGCCGACGACTCGGTGCTTCTCACCTCGCACATCGACACCGTCCCCGGTGACGTGCCGGTGAAGATAGAGGACGACGTGCTCTGGGGGCGCGGCAGCGTCGACGCCACCGGCCCCCTCGCGTCGATGGCCGTCGCCGCCGTCGAGACGGGCGTCTCCTTCGTCGGCGTCGTCGAAGAGGAGACCACCTCGAAGGGGGCGTGGCACCTCGTCGAGGACAGGGAGGCGCCCGACGCCGTCATCAACGGCGAGCCCTCGGGGTGGGACGGAATCACCCTCGGCTACCGCGGCATCCTCTCGGGGACGTACGTCGGGACGAGCGAACTCGGCCACTCCTCGCGCCCGGAGAACAACGCCATCCAGTCGGCCGTCGACTGGTGGTCCCGCGTCGCGGACTTCTTCGACGCCGACGAGGAGGAGGGCGTCTTCGACACCGTGACGACGAAACCCGTGACGTTCCACGGCGGCCCCACGGAGGACGGACTGGCCGTCGAGGCGGAGGTGGACGTGCAGTTCCGCGTCCCGCCCCGGTTCGGTATCGACGACGTGCGAGAGGTCGCCGAGGGCGAACTCACCGAGGGGAGCGTCCACTGGAACCGGCCCATCCCCCCCGTGATGATGAACCCGCGGACGGAGGTGGCGCGGGCGTTCCGCGTCGCCATCCGGAAGGCCGACGGCGACCCCCGCCTCCTGCGGAAGACCGGCACCAGCGACATGAACATCTACGCGGGCGCGTGGGACTGCCCGATGGCCACGTACGGCCCCGGCAACTCCGACCTCGACCACGCGCCGAACGAACACCTCGACCTCGCGGAGTACGACGCCGCCATCGAGGTGCTGACGAACGTCTGCGAGACGCTGACGGAGTGACAGAGATGCTCGAAACCACGCACTTTCTCGACATCGACGACCTCGCTACGGACGAACTGACAGGCGTACTCGACCGCGCGGCGGCCATCGAGTCGGGCGCGGACGACGCCCGCCTCGAAGACCAGACGCTCGGGATGGTGTTCGAGAAGCCCTCGACGCGCACGCGCATCTCCTTCGAGACGGGGATGACGCAACTCGGTGGGCACGCCATCTTCCTCGGCCCCGACGACATCCACCTCGGCCGCGGCGAACCGCTGTCGGACACCTCGCGGGTGCTCTCGCGCTACGTGGACGTGGTGATGACGCGACTGTTCGACCACTCGGACTTAGAGGAGATAGCGGCGTACGCCGACGTGCCCGTCGTCAACGGTCTGACCGACGACGCCCACCCCTGCCAGACGCTCGCGGACCTCCTGACCATCAGAGAGGAGTTCGGCGGCTTCGACGGCGTGAACGCCGCGTGGGTGGGCGACGGCAACAACGTCGCCCAGTCGTTCGTCGTCGGCGCGGCGATGGCGGGACTGGACGTCACCGTCGCCACGCCCGAGAACTACGGCATCGACGACGACGTGATAGCGCACGCCGCCGAGTACGGCGGGGAACCGACCGTCGCGGAGACGCCCGAGGAGGCCGTCGCCGACGCGGACGTGGTGTACACGGACGTCTGGATATCGATGGGACAGGAGGGCGAACGCCACGAGAAACTGGCCGCCTTCGAGGGGTATCAGGTGAACGAGGACCTGCTCTCGGGAACGGACGCGAAGGTGATGCACTGCCTGCCCGCCCACCGCGGCGAGGAGATAAGCGCCGACGTGCTCGAATCCGACCGCGCGCTAGTGTGGGACCAAGCGGAGAACCGCCTGCACGCTCAGAAGGGACTGCTGGTGGAGTTGCTCGAAGAGGCCGAGTGAGGAGAACGAGTCGAACCGCTTCGACCCGCGGTGCCGCGGGAGCGTCTGCGGTCTATTTCTCGCCGTCGTCCTCGTCGTCGCCGACCGAGTCGTTCGTGCCGCCGGTTCCCGTCTCCTCCGCGTCCTCGATGTCAACCTCGTCCGTCTCGACGGGTTCGACGTCGTCCGCCTCGTCCACCTCTTTCACGTTGTCGACGTCGATGTCGACGCCGCCGTCGTCGTCGGTCATCGCTTCGGACTCCTCGGCCGTCGAGGACCGAACCTCCTCGAAGTCGACGGAGTCGTCCAACCGCTCTTCGTCTATCGCCTCGTCCAGCGTCTCCCGGTCGCTCACCGCGCTCAGTCCGTCCTGCTCGACGGCGTCCCGTATCGTCTCGGCGTCGATGGCCGAGGAGACGTCGTCGGACTTCACGGCGGACTTCAGCGCCCGTCGCACGGCGACGTAGCCCGCGAGGCCGAGGGCGCCGGACGCCACCGCGCCGGGGATGCCGAGTCGCTTGTAGCCGAACTTCGCCGCCTTCTTTCCGACAGTATAGGCTCCGAACATAACTACGAGTAGCATCGTGAGACGGAAGAGGCTGTTTGCCCGCCGAGGTCGACTCTCTTCGCTCGTGACTTCTCCGCGGGTCAGTGAAGGGGAGTTAGCGGTTAAAAGGAAGCGTTCGTTCGCTCACCGGCGCAGCATCGGGTACGCCGCGCCGAGGACGGCGCCGTAGACGACGTGGCCGAGGAGGCTCATCGCGTCGACGTTGGGGAAGGGGGGAGCGCCCGCGAACCCGACGGCCGAGAGCCAGACGGGCATCACGAGCACCGCGAGGAGCACCCAGAGGACGACGCCGTAGGCGGCGCCGGCGGCCGTCGCGCGGCCGACCGTGTTCCCCAAGTCGGGTCGCGCGCGGAGGATGGCCGCGAACGCGACCCCGAGGACGGCGCCGTGCGAGAGGTGGACGACCATCCCCGCCACGCCGCCCGAGAGGCCGTACATCGCCGGAATCGCCGCGGTCAGCGCGCCGGGGGCGACGACGGCCAGCAGCGCCCCGAACGCGATGGACCCGAGGAGGCCCGCGACGACGCCGGCCTGCCAGCTTTCGACGCCCGCGATGCGCTCGGTCATCTCGCTGGTCTCCATCCCGTCGGTTCGGTCGACCGTCTCGGACGTCGCTCTCGTGGACATAACGTCTTCTACGAGGCGCGCGGAGGGCAAAATCCTCTCTCGGTCGGGAGGGCCGACCGCACAGCATCGACCGGTCGCGCGAATCCGCACCGGACCGTCTCGTCGGGGAGACGGTCCCGAAGACGTGATGGTCGCCCGGAAATCGACCGACCGGGGCGTCGGTCGTCAGTCGTCGGTCGCCGTCGACTGCTGCGTTCCCGAGTCGGTGACCGTCGTCTCCACCGCTCCCGTGAGTTGGCGGTACGGGTACGGCATGTCGATGGTCTCGGCGTCGAGGCGCTCTTTGACCGCCTGCACGAAGTCCGAGCGGATGCGCACGAAGTCCGAGCGGCCGGGGTTGGCTATCCAGAAGCGCGACTGGAGGCCGACGTAGGAGTCCGCGAGTTCGGTCACGCGCACGTCGGGCGCGGGGTCGTCGAGGATGTCGGGGTTCGTCTCCGCCTCCTCGACGATGACCGAGCGAGCGTGGTCGATGTCGTCGTCGTAGCCGATGCCGAAGACGAACTTCTGGCGGAGTTTGTCGTAGGCGACGGGGTTCTTCACCGCGTTGTCCGCGAGTTCGGAGTTCGGAACCGTGATGCGCTCGTTATCGAACGTCTTCACGCGACTGACGCGCAGGTCGATGTCCTCGACGCGCCCGGACATGTCGTTCCACTCGATCCAGTCGCCCACCTCGAACGGCTTGTCCTTCAGGATGAACACGCCGGCGACGAAGTTCGAGAGGAGGTCCTGCGCGGCGAATCCGAGTGCGAGGGCGAGAGCGCCGGCGAGCGTCGCGAACGCCGCGATGACGTTGCCGAACCCGGCGACGGTGAACGCGATGGCGACGGCGAGAACGACGGCGAGAGCGCCGAGGACGTTATCCGCGAGAGTCAGCACCGTTTCGTCGTAGCCCGCTCCCTCCATCAGGCGCTTGGCGATGGGGACGAGGACGAGGCGTGCGAGTATCCAGACCACGAAGAACGCGACGACGAACGCGACGACTTTGCCGACGAGTCCGCCGTACTGCGTCAGGAGTTCGTTCACCGAATCGGGAATCGGGTCCGGGTTCGGCGTCGTCTGTAACGGCGCGGCCGCCGCGCTGCTGAGAACGGACATATTGCGGACACAGCATAGGACCCCCTGATAAAACCGATTTTGGTAGCTACAATCGATGTTCGTCGCTCCAGTACTTTCGAACCGCGACGACGGGGGGCGATGTCGGCCCAACCGGGACGTTATAACCGATGGCGCGCAAGAACGCGTGTGGCTGAGACGAGCGGACACATGCGGTTCTTCCCGTACGACCGCCCGTACCCGAACCAGGAGGCGGCGATGGACGGCATCTCGGAGGCCCTCGACGGCGGCCGGGACGTGCTCATCGAGGGCGCGCCGGGGACGGGCAAGACGCTCTCGGCGTTAGTCCCCGCCCTGGAGTACGCCCGCCGCGAGGACAAGACGGTGGTCATCACGACGAACGTCCACCAGCAGATGCGCCAGTTCGTCGAGGACGCCCGGGCCATCACCCGGACGGAGCCGATTCGCGCCGTGGTGTTCAAGGGGAAGTCGTCGATGTGTCACATCGGCGTCGACTATCAGGAGTGTCAGACGCTCCGCGACACCACGCGGAGCCTCGTGGAGAGAGAGGAGGACAAAGCGGAACTCTCCGAACAGGCCGACGCCCTCGTCGACCGGATGCGCGCGGGTGAGGAGGGCGCCGCGGAGGCGCGGACGGCCGTCACCGACGAACTCGAGGACATCGACGAGGAGTTGGAGGAACTCCGCGAGGGCAACGTCTGCGAGTACTACTACAACAACCTCACCGAGGACACCGAGGAGTTCTTCTCGTGGCTGTTCGACGACGTGCGGACGCCCGACGACGTCTACGAGTACGCCGAGGAACGGACGCTGTGCGGCTACGAACTGCTGAAAGAGGGGATGGAGGGAGTGGACCTGGTGGTGTGCAACTACCACCACCTGTTGGATCCGAACATCCGCGAGCAGTTCTTCCGGTGGCTGGACCGCGACCCCGACGACGTCATCACCGTCTTCGACGAGGCGCACAACATCGAGTCGGCCGCCCGCGACCACGCGAGTCGGACGCTGACGGAGAACACCTTACAGCAGGCGCTGGACGAACTGGATGACACCGACGACTCCCGCGCCGAGGCCGCCGAGAACGTCCTCTCGGCGTTCCTCGACGCCCTCCGGGAGACGTACGACGAGGCGTTCGGCTTCGGGGAACGCGAACAGGTCGGGGAGAACTGGTACGACCTGCCCATCGCCAACCGCGACAGGCGCGACGACCTGACGCTGACGTTCCTCCAGCAGTACGAGGGCCGCGGCATCGACGCGGAGGTGGAGTTGGCCCTCCAGTTGGGCAAGCGCCTCGACGGCGAGTACGAGGAGGCGTACAAGGACGGCGAGACGACGACGCGCAAGGAGTGTCAGACCCTGCAGGCCGCCCAGTTCGTCGGCGCGTGGATGGCCGACGGCGCGAAGTTGGGCCAGCACCCGATGTGTTCGGTTCGACGGGACGGCGGCACCGAGGAGGTGTACGGCCGCGCGGAACTGTACACCTGCATCCCCCGGGAGGTGACCGAGGCGCTGTTCGAGGAGGTGCACGCGAGCGTCCTCATGTCCGCGACGCTCCGCCCGTTCGACGTGACCGAAGACGTTCTGGGCCTCTCGGACCCGGTGACGATGGCCTACGGGCTGGAGTATCCCGAGGAGAACCGACGGACGCTGGCCGTCGAGACGCCGGCGCTGTTCAGTTCCGAGCGCGAGGAACCCGCGACGCAGGAGAAACTGACGCAGGTGGTGGCCGACGCCGCGCGGTTCACGCCGGGGAACACGCTCGTGTTCTTCCCCTCGTACGCCGAGGCGGAGCGCTACCACGAGCGCCTGCAGTCGCGGATGGAGGTGACCGACCGCCTCTTCTTGGACGAGGCGGGGACCGACACCGAGGAGATTCGCTCGGAGTTCGTGGAGAGTCAGGGGGCGGTGATGCTCACCTCGCTGTGGGGAACGCTCGCGGAGGGGGTGAGCTTCGACGGCGACGACGCGCGGACCGTCGTGGTCGTCGGCGTGCCGTACCCGCACCTCTCCGAGCGGATGGAGGCGATTCAGGACGCCTACGACCGCGCGTACAGCGGTCGGAAGGAGGCGGGGTGGCGCTACGCCGTCGAGATTCCGACCATCCGCAAGACCAGACAGGCGCTGGGGCGGGTCATCCGCTCGCCCGAGGACTTCGGCGTGCGCGTCCTCGCCGACAAGCGCTACACGCGAATGAGTTCGGAGATGGGCAAGTACGGCGTCCGCTCGTCGTTCCCGGCCGAGGAGCGGGCGGAACTCGTCGACGTCTCCGCGCAGAAATTGAAGTTCGCGATGCTGAACTTCTACGGCGACCACGACGCCTACGCGGGCGACCCGCCGCGGCCGTAACGGCGACGGCGACGGCGACCGCGACCGGCGGAGTCGGACGGGCGAGTCAGGACGCCGACTGGAGCCACGGCAGGCCTCGGGCGCCGAGTCGGCGGACGAGCGCCGACGACGCGTAGCCGAGAACGGCGACCGCGACCATCCCGACGACGACGTTCGGGTACGCACCGGCGGTGAACGCGTTCCAGATGAAATAGCCGAGACCGCTGCTCGACAGCACCTCGGCCGCGACGAGGCTGACCCACGCCAGCCCCATCGCGTTGACGAGACCCGTGTAGACGGAGGGAAGCGCGCCGGGAAGCACGACGTGACGCAGGGTCTGTGACCTGGACGCGCCGAGCGAACTAGCCGCCTGCGAGTACTCCTCCTCGACGGCCTGCACGCCCTCGATGGTGTTGAGCAGGATGGGGAAGAAGGCGGCGAGGAAGATGATGAAGCGGACGATGTTCTGCGGGGTGAACAGGATGATCGTCAGCGCCGGGAACCAGGCGATGGGCGGAATCGGCCGGAGGACCTCCAGCGCCGGGAAGAGAAGGTCCTCGGCGACCTCGCTCCGTCCGATCAGCAGTCCCAGCGGAACGCCGACCGCGGCGGCGACGAGATAGGAGAAGTACACCCGAAACGTGCTCAGGGCGACCTCGCCCCAGAAGTACGACCCCGTCGCCGAGTCGATCAGCGCCGCGACTACCTGCGGCGGGGTCGGGAGGCTCGGGTCGGTGGCGAACACCATCGTGGCGGCCGCCCAGACCGCGAGCACCGCGAGGAGCGACGCCGACTGCTCGGCGCGCTTGGCGTAGCGCATCAGGCCCGTCCCTCCGCCTGCTCCATCGCGCGTTCGGCCTCCTCGTGGATGCTCTCGTTCGCCCGCCGCTGGAGTTCCTTGAACCGGTCGGTGGTGACGACGTCGGTGTCGCGCGGTCGGTCGAGGTCGACGTCGATGACGTCTTTCACCCGCCCCGGTCGGGCCGTCATCACGACCACCCGGTCGGCGAGCAGGATGGCCTCCTCGACGTCGTGGGTGATGAACAGGACGGTCCTGTCGTCGTCCTCCCAGACGTCGAGCAGTTTCTCCTGCATCAGCTCCTTAGTCATCGCGTCGAGTCCGCTGAACGGTTCGTCCATCAGCATGATGTCGGGGTCGTTCGCGAGCAGTCGCGCGAGTTCGGCGCGCTGTTGCATCCCGCCCGAGAGTTCGTGTGGGTAGGAGTTCTCGAACCCCTCCAACCCCATCTGGTCGAACAGCGTCTCGACGCGGTTCTCGTCGACCGCGTCCCGCATCTGGGGCCCGAACCGGACGTTCTCGTTGATGGTCTTCCACGGGAACAGCCGGTTCTCCTGGAAGACCACCCCGCGTGAGGGGTCGGGTCCGTCCACCGGTTCGCCGTTGACCAGCACCTCGCCCTCGGTCGGGTCGAGGTAGCCCGCGACGCACTCCATCACGGTGCTCTTCCCGCATCCGGAGGGGCCGAGGACGGTCACGAACTCCTCGGCCTCGATGTGGAGGTCCATCCCGTCGACCGCGGTCAGGTCGCCGCCGTCGGCGTCGTAGACCTTCGACATATCTTTGATGTTGACCGTGCCCGTCCCGCTGGATTCGGTCCACGAGCGGAACTGCTCGTCGCCGTCCGGTCCCGTTCGGTCCGCGGGTCGTTCGTTCGCGTCGGTGCGCGCGTCGTCGGTGTTGCGTTCACTCATAGTAGGTATCTCCGGAAGACGTCACTCCGCGTCGGTCCAGGGGGTGAGCCATCGGCCGAGTCGCGCGACGAGTGCGGACGACGCGTATCCGAGCGCGCCGACCGCGAGCATACCGATGACGATGGTCTGTTTGTTCCGCAGCCGCGACCCCCGGATGATGATGTAGCCGAGTCCGGGACCGCCGGTGACGAGTTCGGCGGCGACGACCGTGATCCACCCGAGGCCGACGCCGAGCGACAGCCCGGTGATGATCGACGGCAGCGTCGCCGGCAGCACCACGTGCCGGAAGACGTTCCTCGAGGACGCGCCGAGGCTCTCGGCCGCCCGGCGGAACTCCGCCTCGACGTTCCGCGCGCCCTCGACGGTGTTCGTGAATATCGGGAAGAAGGCGCCGATGAACACCACGAACAGCGCCGAGAGCGGAATCGAAACCGCCCCGAGCGTGAGCGCCGGGAAGACGATGATGGCGACCGGGAGCCACGCGATGGGCGGTATCGGACGGAGCGCTTCGAGCGCGGTGTACAGGAGGTTCTCCCATCGCTGGCTCGTGCCGACGACCAGACCGAGGGGGACGGCGAGCAGCGCCGCGACGCCGACGCCGACCGCGACCCGCGCCGTCGAGTAGGCGGCGTGGAGGTAGATGGTGTCCCCGCCCTCGACCAGCGGCTGTCCGACGAGCACCTCGCCGAACGCGACGAGAGCCGTTCCGGGGCTCACGAAGTGCTCGAAGTTGAGCACGCCGAACTGGTAGAACAGCCACCAGACGCCGAGGAACCCGACGAGCGAGAGGAGCTTTCGGACCCCCCGCGTCGGTGACGGGAAGGACCCGGTGAACCACTCGCCGACGCGCTCGGTCGTCGACCGGGTGCTCACGGGCTCTCCCCCGTCGCGGTCCCATCGTTCGAGGAGTTCGTCGCTCTCGACGCGTCGCCGCCGGTCGACCGCGGCGACCACTCGACGGCGTCGTCGAGTTCGGCCGCCGCCTCGTCGAGGACCTCCGGTTTGTACCGGTCGGACGGCGGGGGTGCCTCGAGCGCCCCCTGCCGGGTGAGAAACCGCGGGCCGGTCTCTTTCATCAGTCGGCCCGGCTCCTCGGCCCGTTCGAAGTCGGTCGCGTACTTCAGGCGTTGGACGTCCTCGCCGATGGGCGGGTCCCTGTAGACGCCCCACCGAAGCGACGACCGGTCGAAGTACCGCAGGTCGCCCTCCCGAGAGACCAGGTCGAGCGTCCGTTCGTGCTGGGTCGCGAGGACCCGCGTCGCTTCGAGTTCGGCCTTCAGAATCCCCTTCGCGGCCTCGCGGTGGTTGTGTATCAGGTTGTCGGTCATCGGGATACCGCCGGCGTCGATGACGTCGTACTCGGCGCCGGTCGAGACGTACCGGGTCAGGTCGTCCTGAAACACCGACTTCGCTATCGAGGGCTCCCATCCGAGACCCGCCGCGATTCGGCCCTCCCGGAGGTTCGCGAGGATGGTCGAGATGCCGGTGTCCTCCATGGTGACGTCGATGTCTTCGGCTTCGAGCAGTCGGAGGAGATAGCGGTGCGTACACGACCCCTTCGTGACGCCGACGGTCTCGCCGGCGATGTCCGACGTCTCCTCGATGGGGGAGTCGCGGGGGACGACGAGGAGGTTACACTGCTGGCCCCGCGACCAGTTGGCGAGGCCGACGAGGCTGGCCGGTGTCTCGTTCTGAGCGATGGTCGTCAGCGCCGGCATGTCTCCCATCCACCCCGCCTGGTTCTTTCCGACGCTGATGCGGTTCCCGATGACCGCTCCTTGGAGCGCCGACTGCCACTCCAACGAGTAACCGTCGGGGAGGTACTTCTGCGGGATGTCGCTGTGTTTCATCACGAGCGCCTCCCACGCGTGCGCGGAGAACGGCTGGTACCCCATCGTCAGGGTTCGATCGAGTTCGGTCGCAGACCCGATACAGCCCGCGAGCGCTCCCGCGCCCGCGACGGCCGACGTCCGCAAGAACCGTCGGCGCGACGAACTCTCCGTTTCGTCTCTCTTCGGCCGAGTAGTATTCATTGTCGAGATAATCCGTTCGGTCGGTCGTCTTCCACCCGCGTCGGACGAATCGTCACCGACGGGCGAGTGAGACGGCGTCATAGAGGCCGGCGCACGTCACGGCTGATTCAACCGCACCGTACACAAAATGTCGATAAAATGTACCATGTCCGTCTGGCGCTTAAGCCTGTTGCCCGGTGGTGAGAACCGCGCTCGGACCGAATCCGACGCGCAAACTGTCAGATTTGCGTACATCCGAGACGTTCATACGTATCCAAGCTAAGCCCCCGCATGAGCATCCGACCGCCGGGTCCGAACGGCGTACCGCTGTTCGGGAGCGGACGGCAGTACGCGAAGGACCCGTTCACCTTCCTGACGCAGGTGTCGGAGTCGTACGGCGACGTGGTCCGGTTCGGACTCGGACCGCTGGACACGTACATGCTGACGAACCCCGCCGACGTCGAGCGGGTGTTGGTGTCCAACGACGCGCGCTATCGGAAGCCCGACTTCCAGGACGACGCGTTCGGGACGTTGCTCGGCGACGGACTGCTGTTGAGCGAGGGCGAACGGTGGCGAAAACAGCGCCGACTGGCGCAGCCCTCCTTCGCCCCCGGCCGCATCTCGGCGCTCGGCGAGACGATGACCGACCACGCCGAGTCGATGGTCGCCGGCTGGTCGGACGGCGAGGTGCGCGACGTGCAGTTGGAGATGGCCCGCGTGACGGTGAAGATAATCGTCGAGGCGATGTTCGGGTCGTCGCTGGACGACGAGCGGGTGAAAGCGGTTCAGGAGAACCTCGAACCCCTCGGCAAGCGGTTCGAACCGGACCCGATGCGCTTTCTCGTCCCCGACTGGGCGCCGACGCGGGAGAACCGCGAGTACGCCGAGTCCGTCGGGGTGCTGGAGGAGGTCATCGACGACGTCGTCTCGGAGCGACGCGGCACCGAGGACGACCCGGCGGCGGCCGTCGCCGACGGGGACGAAGGCGGCGCGCCGATGGACCTCCTGTCGGTGCTCCTGCGGGCGCAGGGGCGCGGCGAACAGACCGGCCGGCAGATACGCGACGAGATGATGACGATGCTCCTGGCCGGGCACGACACGACGGCGCTGACGCTGACGTACACGTGGTACCTGCTCTCGCAGCACCCCGAGGCGGAGGCCGAGGTGCAAGAGGAGGTCGAAGCGGTGTGCGGCGGCGAGACGCCCACCGCCGCAGACGTGCGGCGGTTCGACTACGTCGAGCGGGTGATTCAGGAGGCGATGCGGCTGTACCCGCCGGTGTACGTCGTCTTCCGCGAACCGAAGGTGGACGTGCGCCTCGGGGGGTACCGCATCCCGGCGGGGTCGGCCATCATGCTCCCGCAGTGGGTGGTCCACCGGTCGCCGCGGTGGTACGATTCGCCGGAGGAGTTCGACCCCGACCGGTGGCTCCCCGCCCGTCGCGCCGAGCGGCCGCGGTTCTCGTACTTCCCGTTCGGCGGGGGCCCGCGCCACTGCATCGGCAAGCGCTTCTCGATGATGGAGGCGCAACTCATCCTCGCGACGGTGGTACAGCAGTACGAACTCGACTACGTCCGGGACGAGCCGTTCAGCCTGCGGGGGTCGCTGACGATGCACCCCGAGGAGCCGATGGGAATGCGACTGCGCGAGCGGTAGGGAGAGTCAGAGCGGGATGCGCGCGGCGTCCTCGCGGTAGCGCCCGTCCCAGACGCGGACCTCCTCGACGGTCCAGCGGACGTCCTCCACTCTCCGCTCGGTGAGCGCTCTCGCGTCCTCGATTCGCCCGCCGCGGGCGAGCGTCACGTGCGGGGTGTAGTCGTCTCCCTCCATCTCGGGGACGGTGCCGAACTCGGCGCAGAGCCGGTCGTGCAGGTCGAACAGGCCGGGGCTGTCGATTGCGAGGTAGACGACCGGTCCCGACCCCTTGGTGGGTATCTCGAAGGCGCCGATGCCGTCGGTTCGCACCTCGAACGGGTCGACGCCGCGGAGCGTCCCCCGGAGTCGCTCGCGGAGGCGGGGCAGCGAGTCCGCGTCGTCGTCGAGCGACGTGTCGAAGCGCTTGACGACCAGCGAATGCCGCTCGCGGATGGAGTCGAACGAGGTCAGCGCCGGGTGGAGCTCCGAGGCGAGGCGTTCGACCCGGCCTGGAACGGGCACGTTGAGGCTGAACACGTCCGAGCGTCGGCGTCGGAGGGGAAAAGTCGTCTGTTCCGCGTCCGTTCAGATGCGGTCGAGCAACCAGAGGACGATGAGGGCGACGACGGCGATACCGAGGAGCGGTCGGAGGGGGCCGAGCAGGCCCGCGAGGATGCCGAGGACGCCGCCGACGATTTCGAGGACGAGCCAGACGACGACGAGGACGAGGACTAATCTGAGGAGGTCTTCCACGTCGAGTTTGCCGCGCGCGTCGGGGAACATGGCCGTCGAGTCGCACTCGGGGGCGAAGTGTCTTCCGGGGCGCCGGGTCGGGCCCGCGCGAATCGAGCCGAATCGGGGTCCGAACGGACGTACGCTTAATGCCGTCGACACTAAGGGACGACTATGGCAAACCTGTTCCGCGAACTCGGGCGCCTGTCCGCGAGCGGTCCCCCGGATTGGCTGATGTCCGGCGTTGCCGGCGTTCTCGCCGTCTTCGTCGCCCTCGCGGTGGTCGGGTTCAACCCGGCGGTCCTCCTCGGCGTCCTCGCCCTCGTCCTCGTCGTCGCCACGGTGTTCAGCGCCGTCGAGCTAGTGAACGCCTACGAGCGGACGGCGCTGACGGTGTTCGGCGAGTATCGGAAACTGCTCGAACCGGGGTTCAACCTCGTGCCGCCGTTCGTCTCGAAGACGTACCCGTTCGACATGCGGACGCAGACGCTGAACGTGCCCTCTCAGGAGGCCATCACCGAGGACAACTCGCCGGTCACCGCCGACGCCGTCGTCTACATCCGCGTGAAGGACGCCAAGAAGGCCTTTCTGGAGGTCGACGACTACCGGAACGCGGTGTCGTACCTCGCGCAGACGTCGCTGCGGGCCGTCATCGGCGACATGGAACTGGACGAGACGCTGTCGCGGCGCGACGAGATAAACCGCCGCATCTACGCCCAACTGAACGAACCGACGAACGAGTGGGGCGTCGAAGTCGAGTCCGTCGAGGTGAGCGAGGTGCGGCCCTCCCCCGGCGTGGAGAACGCGATGGAAGAACAGACCTCCGCCGAGCGCCGCCGCCGCGCCATGATTCTGGAGGCGCAGGGGAAGCGGCGCTCCGCCGTCGAGCAGGCCGAAGGGGAGAAGCAGTCGAACATCATCCGCGCGCAGGGGGAGAAACAGAGCCAGATTCTGGAGGCGCAGGGCGACGCCATCTCGACGGTCCTGAGGGCCAAATCCGCCGAGTCGATGGGCGAACGCGCCATCGTCGACAGGGGGTTGGAGTCGCTCCGCCGCATCGGGGAGTCGCCGTCGACGACGTACGTCCTCCCGCAGGAACTCACGAGTCTGTTAGGGCGGTACGGCCGGCAGTTGAGCGATTCGGACGTCCAGGAGTCGGCGGGGTTGGAGAGCCGGGAGTTCGACGAGGAGACGCGCGAACTCATCGGCCTCGACGACATCGAGGAGATTCTGGGCGAGGTGGAGGAGTTGGCGAACGGCGACGCCGGAGAGCGGGACGTCCACCTCGAAGAGACGCGGGAGCGGTAGGCGCGGCGGTACCCTGTCACTCCCGCACAAACTTTATGAACAATAGTTCATAATACGGAACCATGAGTCACGAGCGCGGACCGACCGGACCGGAGGGGGCGCCGGCACCGCGGCCGACGGCCGACGACGGCGTCGTCGCCCGAGTGTTACGGCACCTCCGGACGTGGTCGGAACGGTACGTCGAGATGCGCGTACGGGCGGTCGGCGGAAACGCGTCGCGGGGCGGAATCGAGTCGAGCGAACGGTAGCGCCCGAGAGCGGCCCATACGCCTTTCTCGTTGGGGGTTCGGGTTCGAGTATGAGCGACAGCGACGCCGACGGCGAGGGCGTGATGCTCGAGGGCGAGGAACCGTTCGACGCCGAGGAGCACCAGCGAATCGCCGTCGACTTCGACAAGACGCTGACGAAGGGCGAGGAGTCCTACATCACCCGACGCCCCGAGGACCCCGACGAGGAGATGGTCGAGTGGGTGAACTACCAGTACCGGCAGGGTCACACCATCATCGTCTGGACCGCCCGGCCTTGGGAGGCCGCACAGGAGACGGTCGCCCGCCTCACCGAGTGGGGCATCGACTGGCACGGCCTGCGGATGGAGAAGGGGCACGCCGACGTGTACGTCGACGACAAGGGGTCGACGCCCTCCGAGCAACTCCGCGAACACGGCTTCGACGGCGACGGCGACCTCGACGACGGCGAGGGGTTGGTCGACAAGGACAAAGACGGCGACGCCAACGACGCCGGAAGCCAGTAGAGAGGAGGGAAGTAGCCTCAGATGACGTTGCCCGCGGCCATGACGAACAGCGCGACCGAGATGATGGCGAAGAGGACGCCGACGAAGTTCTTGATGGTGTCCGTCTCCAAGGCGTTCGACACGTAGGGCGCTATCTGTCCGCCGAGAGTGGCGGCCGGGACGGTGAAGACCACCATGTTCCACGGCGTCGTCGCCAGACTGAGCGAGTGGCCGCCGACGAGTCCGCCGCCGAAGACGTGGACGAGGGAGGCGAGGATGGCCGTGAGGGCGACGACGATGTGGTTCGTGCCGATGGCGACGCGGACGGGCACCTTCGTTCCCAGCATCGAGATGATGCCGAGTTCGCCGACGCCGAACCCGGCGAGCCCTTGGAACAGACCGCCGATGCTGTAGTTGGCGAACCGACGGGTGTAGCCGCCGCGCGTGTAACTGTAGTCGTCGCCGTCGCGGTCGACGCGCGTCACGTTGCCGTCGGTGTCGGTGTCGACGCCGGCGGGACCGAGTTTCCCGTCGTCGTTCGGCAGGTCCGGGTCGACGGGGCCGCCGTCGGCGACGGCCTCGTCGCTACTGCCCGACTCGTCGTGCCCGAGGTCCGCGCGGAACAGCAGGTACGACGCCGCCAGGAGCGCCAGTCCGAGCAGCGAGTGGAACACCACCTCGGGGATGACGAACGACAGCAGAGCGCCGGCGACGACGAACGGGACGGCGCCGCCGACGAGCGTCAGCGCCAGTCGGCGGTCGACGAGGCCGTACTGGATGAACGCGATGGACGAACTCGACAGGCCGAACGCCTCGCTGATGAGACCGACCTTGACTATCGTCTCGGGTTCGAGGGGTGCGGCGAACAGCGGGAAGATGAAGATGAGAAACGGCACGAACAGCGCCGACCCGCTGATTCCGACGGTGTTGACGATAGTGGCGCCGAGCAGGAACGCCGGGAACAGCCACCAGAACTCCAGCCAGTAGTCCGTGCCGACGCTCCCCTGCGTGGGCGCGGCGATGAGGAGGATGGTGACGAAAACCACCGGCGCGAGGAGCACGAACACGTGTTGGTACTTGAGAAGCGTCTTCCGTAGGGGGTCCGAGGTGTCAGAACTCATGTTGGAGATCAGTGGTCGGCGCCGTCGGCGGTTCGCGCCGAGGGGTGCTGGGAGTGGACAGAGTCGTCGCTGGTCGCCGTTGCGTCGTGACCGCTGTTCATTCAGGAGAGCCCCCCCGTGGGGAACGGGACGCGGCGGTCGAGTTCGGCGCAGTCGTCGGCCGTGTCGCAAAGCATCGTGACCCGCCCGTAGCGACGAATCGGTGAAAAGTCTTGAGGTTGCAGTGGCTCTTAGAGACCTAGTACCAAACACATGCGCGTCTACGGAGCGCCCGTCTCGACCGGTCGGTGCGACTATTATTCACACATCTGGCCACTGATTTTAACACGGCTACGGCGCAATGTTTCACATCGATACGATGTTCCGTAGAAAGTTCGTCAAGGCGGCAGGTGCGACGATGGTCGGCGGTCTGCTCGCGGGATGTTCAGGTAGCTCCGGCGGGAGCACGGAGACGGGCACCGGGTCCGCTACCGGCACGGAGACGACCGACGGCATGGGCGAAGGCACGACCGAAGGGTCGGGCACCGGCACCGGAAGCGGCGACGCCCTCGATATCGACGGCGAGATTCTGGAGGACTCCCCGCCCGGTCTGGAGGTCACCGACCGCGAACTCTACCAGAACGCGAGCGCCGTCGGCTTCCGAGGGACGGTCTCGAACACGGGCGACGTGCCCTACGAGAACGTGCAGGTCCAAGTCACGCTTCAGGACGACCAGGGCGAGGTGCTCTACGAGTTCATCGACGAGGCCGAGACGGAGGCGACCCAGACGCTCGCACCCGATTCGGAGTGGGAGTTCGACGTGGTCTTCGAGGAGGCCAACATGGCTGAGGTCGCGAACTACACCATCGAACTCGACGGCGACCGAGCGGAGTCGCCCGGCGACGAGACGGTGAGCGACGGTACCGGTACGGCGATGAACGAGACGATGACGACCGAGAGTTCGTAAATCGCAGCGCGGTTCCGGAACGGTGCGGACCGCGCGGGAAACTGACTTCCGCGCGTCTTTCGCTTCTGAAGGAAGTTCGGCGCGAGAGCGGTGCGACCGTTCCGCTCGGCGTTCAGACGCTCAGAAGTCCTCGGGCGGGGCGAGACCGTCGTCCTCCAGCGGGTCGGCCTCCGGTTCGACGCCCTCGTCCGCCTCGAACGCGTCGAACTCCTCCCGTATCTTCCGCATCCGGTCGCGGATGTCCGCGGCGAGTTCGAACTCCAAGTTGTCCGCGGCCTCCTGCATCCGGTCTTCGAGGTAGTCGAGGCGTTCGCGCGCCTCCTCCTCGTTCGCCGGTTGCTCCGAGGAGGACCGCGAGGAGTCCGAGTCGCTGCCCGGCAGATTCGTCTCGCCGACTTCCTTCTCGATGGTCGTCGGTTCGTGGCCGTGCTTCTCGTTGAACTCGGTCTGAATCTCGCGGCGTCGCTGCGTCTCCTCTATCGCGGCGGCCATCGAGTCGGTCGTCTCGTCGGCGTAGAGGACGACCTCGCCCTCGACGTTGCGGGCGGCCCGCCCCATCGTCTGGACGAGCGTCGTCTCCGAGCGGAGGAAGCCCTCCTGGTCGGCGTCGAGGATGGCGACGAGCGACACCTCGGGGATGTCCAATCCCTCCCGCAGGAGGTTGATGCCGACCAGCACGTCGATGTTGCCGAGGCGCAGGTCGCGGATGAGTTCGTGGCGCTCCAGGGTGTCCGTCTCGTCGTGCATGTACGCCACGGCGACGCCCGCCTCTTCGAGGTACTCGGTGAGGTCCTCGGCCATCCGTTTCGTCAGCGTCGTCACCAGCGTTCGCTCGTCGCGTTCGATTCGCTCCGAGATGCGGTCCATCAGGTCGTCCACCTGCCCGGTCGCCTCCGATATCTCGACCTTCGGGTCGACGAGGTGGGTCGGGCGGACGATCTGTTCGGCTATCTGCTCGGAGTGCTCTCGCTCGTAGTCGCCGGGCGTCGCGGAGACGTACAGCGTCTGGTCGGTCTTCTCCTCGAACTCCTCGAACGTCAGCGGGCGGTTGTCGTACGCCGTCGGGAGGCGGAAGCCGTTCTCGACCAGCGAGTCCTTCCGCGCCTTGTCGCCCGCGAACTGCCCCCGAATCTGGGGGAGGGTCTGGTGGGACTCGTCGATGACGGTGAGGAAGTCGTCGGGGAAGTAGTCGAGCAGCGTGTACGGCGGGTCGCCGGGGTCGCGGTTCGACATGTGGACCGAGTAGTTCTCGATTCCCGAACAGTAACCCGTCTCCTGCAGCATCTCGATGTCGAACGTCGTTCGCTCCTCGATTCGCTGGGCCGCCACGAGGTCGCCCTGTCGCTCGAAGTAGCCGACTCGGTCCTCCATCAGGTCCTCTATCTCCGTAATCGCCCGCTCCAGTTGGTCCTCGGGGATGGAGTAGTGCTCCGCCGGGTGGACGATGACGGCGGGTTCGTCGGATTGGACCTCGCCCTTGAAGGGGTCGAGTTTCTGCATCCGGTCTATCTCGTCGCCCCAGAACTCGATGCGGACGGCGTAGCGGCCGTACATGGGGAACACCTCGACGGTGTCGCCGCGGACGCGGAACGTCCCCTGCTGGAAGTCGACGTCGTTGCGCTCGTAGTTCAGGTCGACCAGTTGGGCGAGCAGGTCGTCGCGGTCCATCGTGTCGCCCACCTCCAGACGGAGCGACATGTCGGTGTAGTTGTTCGGGTCGCCGAGGCCGTAGATGGCCGAGACGGACGCGACGACGATGACGTCGTCCCGGGTGAGAAGCGACCGGGTGGCCGAGTGGCGCAGGCGGTCTATCTCCTCGTTGATGGACATATCCTTGTCGATGAAGGTGTCCGTCTGCTCGACGTACGCCTCCGGTTGGTAGTAGTCGTAGTAGGAGACGAAGTACTCCACCGCGTTGTCGGGAAAGAGGTTCTTGAACTCCTCGTACAACTGCGCGGCGAGCGTCTTGTTGTGCGCGATGACCAGCGTCGGTTTCTGCACCTCTTCGACGGTCCAGGAGACGGTGTTGGTCTTGCCAGACCCGGTGACGCCGAGGAGCGTCTGCTTCTCCATGCCCTCGCGGAACCCCCGGGCCAACTGCTCGATGGCCTCGGGTTGGTCGCCGGCCGGGTCGAACGGGGCGTCGACGCGGAACCGACGGTTAGCGCCGGGACGGTCCGGAGTCAGTGCGCCGCCGGAACCGGACGAATCACTCATTGTCAGTTCGAGGGGACGGAGGCACTTTAGCCGCGCGGTCGCACCACTAAAACGGCCCGCAGCGGCGCCGAACGGGGGTGCAGGGAGGGACAGGGAAAAGTCTCTCGCCGGTATAATTAATCAAAGCCAGCTCTACGAATTTAATGTATGAGTCTGTTTGAATCATCGCAGTCGAACGCCGCAACGCAGCAGAATCAGCAGCAGCAGATAGAGGAAGCGAAGGGCACCGACCTCTTCCTCTTCGCGTCGCTGGCATCCATCGCGTTCTCGCTGTACGAGTACTACGTGCAGGGCAACACGGAGCGAGGCCTGTTCGTCGGCCAGTGGCCCCAGACGATACTCGCGATGGCGCTGTACCTCCGCCAGCGTCGCCAGAACAACTGAACGGCGCCCGTCGACTTCGACGAACGCCGCTCGACCGCCCGCTTTTTTACTCGGTCCGTCCACGGTCAGCACATGGCAGACGAACTCACCGCCGCGAGCGAGAAACTCCGGTCGGCCGCCGAAGCGGCCGACGGCGAGACGCGGGACCGACTCACCGAACAGGCCGACGCGCTGGCCGAACTCGCGGAGTCGGAACCGGACCACGGCCGACTCGACCGGCATATGAACATCCTCGCGGAGATAGCGCGCGAGACCGAAGGAGAGGTGAGCGACCGGACGACGGCCGCCCGCGACCACGTCTTCGAGTACCGCAAGGGCGTCGAGGGCGTCTGAGACTCGTTCACGAACCCCTCTGTTTCGAGTGGAAAACGGTGATAGTTCTCTTCAGTCAGATGTACGGAACTGAGTGACACGGTTTCAGCGGTGCGGTTACGAGGACGGTCACCGGCGACGAACGAGGTCCGAAGCGGTGCAGTGGAAGCGGAGGCGGTATCAGGGTGGCGGGAAGCGGAGGCGGTGCGGAGAGGTAACGTATCGTACCGCGAGGCGAGCGAACGAAGTGAGCGAGTCCTCGCGGCGGTTCTTTGGTCCAGCTTTCTTCCGGGGGTTCGAGCAAACGGCGAAGCCGTCTGCGAGGACCCTCGAAAAGAAAGGTGGGGGTTTAGCAGACGTTCTTCGGCTTCACGCCCATCGATTCTAAGGTCTCGACGTAGTCGTCGTACGCCGCCTCGACGACGGCGTCGGCCGCCTCGCCCGCGGCGTCCCAGTCGTCGTCGCTCTCGCAGACGTCGTCGAGAAGGTCGATGATTCGGTCGCGTTCGTCCTCGACGGCCGAGCGGAGCGTGCGGAACTCGTCGGCCGCCTTCGGGTCGGCGTCGCCGACGAAGAAGCCGACCATCTGCCCGACGTACTCGGAGACGACGAGGTAGCGCCCCAGGAGGCCGCCGACGCGGCCCGGCGTCCCGTCCTCGAACGCGAGGCGGTCGTACAGGTCGGGGTCGTCCCCGGGTTCGTACCCGTCGGGTTCGAGCGACTCGGCGCGGTCGCGCGTCTCCTCGGCGAGGTCCGCGAAGACGGGCGCGGCGTCGCCGTGTTCGGCCATCGCCCAGTCGTCAAGCACGTCCGCGACGGCGTGGTGGTCGGCCGCCGCGGCGGCGCGGACCGACGCGGCCTCCATCTCGCCGCCGGTCAGGGCGTACAGCGCCTTCGAGGAACCGAGGCGGGAGAACGCCGTCTCGTGGTCGTCGCGAACGCGGTCTGCGAGGTCGTCTCCGTTCATGCGACGCGGTAGGATACCTCGCCGCTTGTAGCCATCGGACCGCACGCGGCCGTCGAATCCCACATCGTTATGACGGCTCTCTGAGATATACGCCCGTGAACGTCTCCACGGCCCTCCGCGCCGGCGTCCGGATGCTCTCCGAGTACTCCGCGTCGGTCCTGCCGGTGTACCTCCTCGTGACCGGTCTGTCCGGCGTCGTCCGCGTCCCGATGGTGCTCGCCCTCCTCGCCGCCTTCGCCCTCGTCTCGCTCGACGGCCGCCTCGGCCGGGTGCTCGACATCGCGGGCGAGATTGATTTCGGAGAGGTCGAGAGCGGCGGAATCGAGGGCGGGACGGTCGACCCCGGCGCGATTCCCCCCGGACTCGGCGACGCCGTCGCGAACCTCTTCTCCCCGGAGGTGGCGGCGCTGGTCGGTCTCGGTGTGCTGGGGTCGCTTCTCCTCTCGTTCGTCATCTCGCCGGTGATGAACGCCGCGAGCGTCCACGGCGTCTTCGGACCCCTCCGCGGCGACGACGCCGTCCGGTCGGCTCTCCTCGGCGCCCGCGACGACTGGCTCAGTTTCCTCGGGGTTCAGCTCCTGCTCCTCGTCGCGCTGGCGGCCTCGGCCGTTCCGTTCGTGCTCCTGAGTCTGCTCGGGTCCGCACTGTCGCACGGCGGTGGAATCGCCGGCGCCGCCACCGTCCTCGGGACGCTGGCCGGCGCCCTGCTGTCGGGTCTGCTAGTGCTGGCCGTCCTCCTGCTGTTCGCCTTCGCCGAGCAGGCCGTCGCCGTCGACGGCCTCGGAGCGGTCGCGGCGGTCCGCCGAAGCGCGGGGTTCCCGTTCCGCCGTCCGACGGACTTCGTCGGCTACGTCGCCGTCGCCCTCGGCGCGCTCATCCTGGCGGGCGGCGTGGCGCTCGTCGCGTCGCTCGGCGGCGCGGCGCGGGTGAGTTCACTCCTCGGCGCCGTCCTCGTCCCGCCGGTGCTCGACGGCTTCAAGACCGCGCTGTACGCCGAACGCGACCTGCCGCGGCGGGAGACGCCGCCGCTCGGAGACCGGTTCCGAGCGGCCTACGGCGGCGGCCTGCGGGCGCTGGGCGCGTTCGTCCGCGAGCACCCGCTGGCGAACGCCGTCTCGGCCGTCTGCTTCGCCGGCGGCTTCGCGGGCGGGTGGGCGGCCACGTCGCCCTACGCCATCGAAGTACCGATAGAAGGGGAGATAGCCGCGGTGTTCGGCTCGTTCCCGCTTGCGACGTTCGTCAACCTCGCGGTGAACAACTGGCTCGTCGCGGCGGACGCGGCGTACGGGGGCGTCGTCTTCGGCGTCTCTTCGGTCACGAGCCTCGTGTTCAACGGCCTCGTCGTCGGGGCGCTCGGCGGGGTGTTCGACTCGCGGCTGTTCGCCGCACTCGTCGTCCCGCACGGCGTCATCGAGGTGCCGGCGCTCGTTCTCGGCGGCGGCATCGGCGTCTGGTTGGGCGGCGTCGGCCTGCGCGTCGCCGGCGGCCGGACGGGCGTCGACGGCCTCGCGGCGGCGGTTCGCCGCGCCTACCGCGTGCTCCTCGGCCTCGTTCCGCTGTTCGTCGTCGCCGCGTTCGTCGAGGCGTTCCTCACGCCGCGAATCGCGTCGCTGCTGGTCGGGTAGTCTACTCGACACGCGCGCGAGGCGGTCGAGCCCCGAACCGGGTCGAGTGACCGCGTTCGGTGAAATTCTTCGACAAGAGTTTTTGTGCTCGGGACGTTTTCTCACGGCAAGGCGAATGACCACGCTGCAGGGGAGCGGAGATAGGGAAGAGGAGACGACTCCCGGACGGACCGGCGAGAAGGCCGGAAGCGGTCGGACGCTTCGGCGGTCGACCGGACCGGGTCCCGCCGACCACGACCACGACGGCGGGCACCGAGCGCTCGTCTACGAGGACCGCGCCGAGCGGTTCGACGCCGTCGCGCCGTTCCTCCGCCGCGGCCTCGAACTGGGAGAACGGTGCCTCTACGTCGCGGACGAGGACGCTCCGGACGCCGTTCTCGCCGAACTGCGGGACCGGGGTATCGACGCCGACGCCGCGCTCGACTCCGGCGCGCTGACCGTGGTGACGCCGCCGGAATCGCGTCGACCGGGCGGGGAGTTCGACAGAGAGGCGATGCTCGAATTCTGGCGGGATAATATCGCGGACGCCGAATCCGACGGTCACGGTGGCCTCCGGGCGACGGCGGAGATGACGCTGGCGCTCGACGGCGAGTCGACTCCCGAGGGGTTGGTCGAGTACGAGGCGACGCTCGACTCCCTCGCCGCCGCCGACCAGTGCGCCCTCCTCTGTCAGTACGACCGGACGCGGTTCCCCGACGGCGTCATCGACGAAGTCATCGAGACGCATCCGCTGATCGCTCAGGGCGAGACCGTCTCGGAGAACGTCTACTACACGCCGCCCGAGGAGGTGCTCGGCCCCGACCGGCCGGGCGACAGGGTCGACCGACGGCTCCGAACGCTGCGGGAGCAGGCGGAGTCGAAAGTGGCCCTGCGCGACCACGAACGCGACCTGCACGCCCTCTACGAGGTCGTCGCGGACGTCGAAGGGACCTTCGAGGAGAAGCTCTCGGCCCTGCTCGAGTTGGGCTGTGAGCGCTTCGACATGGAGATGGGAGCGCTCGCGCGGGTCGACGCCGAGACCGACCGGTTCGAGGTCGAGGCGACGAACGGCGACCACCCCGACCTCGTCCCGGGAAGCGAGTACCCGCTCTCGGAGACGTACTGCCGCGCGACCGTCGCCGAGGGCGGAACCTGCGCCATCACCGACACCGGACCGTTCGAGGACGACCTCTGTTACGAGCGGTTCGGCGTCCGGACGTACCTCGGGACGTACCTCCCGTTCGACGACGCCGACGACCGGACGCTCTGGTTCGTCAGCCGACGGCCGCGCGAGGAGATTTCGACGGCCGACGAGGCGTTCCACCACCTCGTGGGTCAGTGGGTCCGCTACGAACTCGAAAAGCGACGGCAGAGCGACCAGTTCGTCGCGCTGGACGACCTCAATCGGACCGCCCGCGACATCAACGGGGAACTGGCCGAGCAGTCGACCCGCGAGGAAGTCGAGCGCGTGGTGTGCGACCGACTCGCCGAGTCGGAGTCGTACGCGTTCGCGTGGCTCGGTACCGTCGAGGGCAGCGACGTGGTACCGACGACCCGCGCGACCGACCGGGACGCCGCCGGACTGGCGGACCTCGGGACGGGCGGCCTCGCGGCCCGCGCGGCCCGGACGGGCGAACCGCAGGTCCTCCGCGACACCGAGGCGCGGCGCGATTCCGAACCGTGGCGGGAACTGGCCGGGCGGGGAATCACCGGCGTGGCGTCGGTTCCGGTCGCCTACGAGGACGAGCGCTACGGCGTGCTGACCGTCTACACGACCCGGGAACGCGCGTTCGACGCGAAGGAGCGGAACATCCTCTCGCAACTCGGCGAGATAATCGGGCTGGCCGTCGCGGTCATCGACCACGAACGGGAACTGGCGCACGAGCGCGAGCGACTGGAGTTTTTCAACCGCCTCGTCCGTCACAACCTGCTGAACGGCCTCAACGTGGTCAGCGCGCGCGCCGAACTCCTCGACGGCGCGGTCGATTCCGAGATGGCCCCCCACGCGAGGACGGTCCGGGAGCGGACGGAGGAGATGGTCGACCTGGTCGAGCAGATTCGGTCGCTGATGCGGGCGGTCGTGGAGACCGAAACGGAGGACCTGGAGGCGACCGACCTCGAAGGCGCGCTGGTCGGGAAGGTCGAACAGGCCCGGCGGACGTTCGGGGAGGCGGAGTTCGTCCTCGGAGAGAGCGTCGCGGACGCCGGCGCGGTGCTGGCGGACGACCTGCTGGGGGAGGCGTTCGAGAACCTGCTCGACAACGCCGTCCGGCACAACGACAAGGAGACCCCCCGCGTGGTCGTCAGCGTCGAGACGAGCGCCGAGGAGACGACGGTCCGCATCGCGGACAACGGTTCCGGCATCGACGAGGAAGTGAGAGAACGACTGTTCGAGAAGGGGGAGAAGGGCCTCGACAGCGGCGGGAGCGGGTTCGGACTCCACCTCGCGCGGGAGATAATCGAGTCCTACGGCGGAGCGATTCGAGCCGAGAGTCGGAGCCCGGAGGGAACGGTGTTCTCGGTGTCGCTGCCGCGAGCGACGGCCGACTGAGCGAACCGCCGTCGCGCCGTCACCGCCACCGCCGTCCCGTCGAACGGAGAGTCGGGACTCGCGGGCCTCGGCGTCGAACGAAAGAATCCGGAATCGAGGCGTCGGTTCGAGCGGCGTCGACCGTCGGTTGCTCGAAGCCGGCGGGAACGAGTTCCCGCGCGACGAACGCGCGGCGGTCGGTCGCCGCTTAGTTGCCCTTCTCGATGGGCGCGCCGACGAGGTTGCCCCACTCGGTCCACGAGCCGTCGTAGTTGACGACTTCGTCGTAGCCGAGCAGTTCGTGGAGCGCGAACCACGCGATGGAGGAGCGCTCGCCGATGCGGCAGTAGGCGACGGTGGTCTCGGAGCCGTCGATGCCCTGGTCGGCGTACAGTTCGCGGAGTTCCTCGGCGGACTTGAACGTCCCGTCGTCGTTGACCGTCGCGGCCCACGAGATGTTCTCCGCGCCGGGGATGTGGCCGCCGCGCTGGGCCGTCTCCTGCAGTCCCGGGGGCGCGAGAATCTCGCCGGAGAACTCCTCGGGCGAGCGGACGTCCACGAGGGGGAGGCCCTCGCCGATGGCGTGGTCCACGTCGTCGCGGTACGCGCGGATGGACTCGTACGGCCCCTTCGCCGAGTAGTCGACGGCGTCGAAGTCGGGTTCGTCCTCGCTCAGCGGGTAGTCGTTGTCAAGCCAGTAGTCGCGGCCGCCGTTCATCAGGCGGACGTCGTCGTGGCCGTAGTACTTGAACTGCCAGTAGGTGTACGCCGCGAACCAGTTGGAGTTGTCGCCGTACAGGACGACGGTGGAGTCCTCGGAGATGCCGTGGCTCCCCAGCAGGTCCTCGAAGTCCTCCTTGTCGAGGATGTCGCGGGTGGTCTGGTCCTGCAGTTGCGTCTCCCAGTTGAAGCCGATGGCGCCGGGCGCGTGGCCCTCGTCGTAGGCTTCGGTGTCGACGTCAACTTCCACGAGGCGGTGCTCCGGGTCGTCGGACTGGAACTCGTCCAGGCGGTCCTCCACCCAGTCCGCCGAGACGAGCACGTCCTTCGCGTAACCGTCAGTTGTCATTACATCCTCCCCTACGGGCTCCCCCGGCTTAATTCTCGTATCTACGGCGCGTACTGCCCATCATCACATGATGAGGAATATGTTGCCGACACATTCGCGTTCGTCGCGGGAGACGGTCGCCGCGAGAGAGACGGAGCCGGCGGCTCCGGAGAGTATCGGCAACAAAGTCCGTATTCTCTGACGCCCGGCGAACGACACCCCGACCGGCCGGGTTGAAGGCACCGCCGCGGTAACGTCGTCGCATGTACGAGCACATCGTCGTCTCCCCCGACTGGGTCGCGGCACGACTCGGGGCGGAGGGCGACGGGAGCGCGGACGGCGCGAACGACGGAGCGGACGAGGACGGAGACGAGAGCGCGGTTCGCCTCGTGGACGTGCGCGACGCCTGGGAGTTCGACGGCATCGGCCACCTCCCCGGCGCGGTCAGTATCCCGTTCGACGAGTTCCGGTCCTCGGAGGGTGAGGAGGGAATGCTTCCGGGCGAGGCGGCGTGGGAGTCGCTGCTGTCCGCCGCCGGAGTCGGACCCGACGACCACCTGGTCGCCTACGACGACACCCACGGCGTGTTCGCCGCGCGCTTTCTCGTCACCGCGGAGTTGTACGGCCACCCGACGGACCGCCTCCACCTGCTCGACGGCGACTACAGCGCGTGGAACCGCGAGCGCGAGACGACGACGGAGACGCCGGAACACGAGGAGACGGCGTACGAGGTGCGCGACCCCGAGCGGTCGCCGCTGGTCGGCTACGACGCCGTTCTGGAGAGTCTGGACGAGGAGGGCACCGTCGTCGTCGACACCCGCGAGGAGTGGGAGTTCGAGGAGAGCCACCTCCCCGGCGCGGTGAACCTCGACTGGCGCGAACTCGTCGACGACGAGACGCGCGGACTGAAATCCCGAGAAGAACTGGAGTCCGTCCTGGGGAAGGTCGGAATCGGTCCCGAGAAGCGCGTCGTCCTCTACTGCAACACGGCGCGGCGCATCAGCCACACGTACGTCGTCCTGCGGTCTCTGGGGTACGAAGACGTGGCGTTCTACGAGGGGAGCCTCACCGAGTGGGAGGAGCGCGGCGGGCCGACGGAGACGGAGAGCGAGACGGAAGCGGACTGACCGACACCGAACGCGCGAACCGGGCTATTCGGCGTCCTCGACGGACTCCGGGTGGAGTTCCGTCGACAGCAGCGACGCCGTCTCCACGAACAGGCCGACGACGAGGGGACCGGCGACGATGCCGACGGCGCCGAGCGTCAGCGCGCCGCCGAAGAAGCCGACGAAGTAGAGACTGCCCGGGATGTCGGCCGTCTTGCGGGCCAAGCGCGGGCGGATGAGCACGTCCGGAAGCCACGCCACCACCACCCCGCCGACGACGACGACGAGAATCGCCTGCGTCACCTCCCCGATTAGGAGGTGGTACGCCGCCAGTCCCCCGAGGAGGAAACTCGGGCCGACGATGGGGATGAACTGGAGGATGGCGGCGACGGTGGCGAGCGTGACGAACGGGTCGTAGCCGAGGAGGAGAAAGACCGGGAGCGCGAGGGCGAAGGTTCCGGCGGCCGTCGCCGCCTGGAGGACGTAGATGGCGAACAGCGTCTCGCGCACGCGGCGGTTCATCGCCCGAGCGACGCCCTGGTAGGAGGTGGGAACGAGCGCGAGGACCGCCCGGCGGGCGTCCTCGCCGTGGACGAGCAGCGAGTAGACGACGAAGACGAACAGCGTCGCCTTGACGAGGAGGACGGGCGTCGCGACCGCCAGGAGGCCCGCCAGCGTCCGGAAGAATCCGAGAACCACCGGAACCAGTTCTTCGAGCGTGAGGCGGTAGACCATGCCGAACAGTTCGACGACGACTTCGTCGGGGAGACGGCGGACGAGTGCGACGAGCGAGTCGTACCGGAGGTAGACGACGACTACCAGCGGAAGGAGCACGAGCGACGCCGCGAGGAACGCGGCCGTCGTGGCGAGTCCGCTGGCGACGCGGAGCGACCGGCCGCGGCGGACCAGCGCCTGCCGAAGCGGCCAGAGCACGTACGCGACGGTGACGGAGAAGAACACCGTCCCGAGCACCGAGCGGAGGAGGAACGCGGCGGCGACGCCCGCGAGGATGAACAACCCGCCGAACACGTGCCGACGTTCGAGAGTCACGACTGGTAATGTAGGGGAACGCACAAAGTCGTTCCTCACGGAGTATCAGGCCCGCGACGTCGACGGAACGGTCCGAGCGGGCGCGGAAATGCGAGCGTCGTCGCACGTGACCCGCGATGGCACGCGTTAAGTATCACCGGGTGAAACTACCCGGTCATGAGACGACGAAGCTTCCTTGCGGCGGCGGGCGCGGGCGGCGTCGCGGCGCTCGCCGGGTGTACCGGCGGGGGCGACGGGACGGCGACGGAGGGTGGGACGGAGGCGGGCAGCGAAACCGGGGGAGACACCGGGACCGACGGGACGACGACGGGTACCGCGGGCGGAGAAGTGCCGGAGTTGGTCGTCGGCACGTACGGCGCGTTCGTCGACGCGCCGAGCACGAGTCCCGGACCGTGGCTGAAGGAGACGTTCGAGTCGGAGTTCGACGCGACGCTCCGCTACGAGACGCCCGACAGCGAGGTGAACTACTACATCGAACGCGCGCTCCGAAACGTGGACATCCCGGCGGACCTCTACGTCGGCCTCGACGTGAACATGCTCATCCGCATCGACGAGAACCTCGATTCGGGGCTGTTCGCACCCGTCGACGGCCTCGACCGGCGCGACACGGTCAAAGAGTCGCTGGAGTTCGACCCGCGGGGCCGCGCCGTCCCGTACGACACGGGCTACATCTGCATCGTCTACGACGAGACGTTCGGCGACGGCGGGTTCACCGCGCCGGAGACGTTCGACGGACTCCTGCGCGAGCAGTATTCGGGCGACCTGCTGACGCAGAACCCCATCTCCAGCGCCACGGGCAAGGCGTTCCTGCTCCACACCATCAAGGCGAAGGGCGAGGACGGCTACCTCGACTACTGGGGGAACCTCCAGGAGAACGGCGTGCGCGTCCTCGAGGACTGGACCACCTCCTACACAGCCTACTCGAACGGCGAGGCGCCGATGGTCGTCTCCTACTCCACCGACCAGGTGTACGCCCACGAGGAGGGCGAGGACTTGGCGAAGCACCAGTTGCGCTTCCCGAACGGGCAGGGCTACGCCAACCCCGAGGGGATGGCGATGTTCGAGGGCACCGACCGACCCGAACTCGCGCGGACGTTCATGGACTTCGTGCTCAGACCCGAGGTGCAGGCCGAGATAGCCGTCCGCAACGTCCAGTACCCCGCGACGACGACGGCGGAGTTACCCGAGTCGTTCGCGCGGTACGCGCAGGAACCGCCGGAAGCGGTCACGTTCAACTACGACACGCTCCGAGACAACCTCAGTGAGTGGACCTCCGCGTGGGAACGGCAGTTCGTCGGGAACTAGCGTGCGCCGCGCCGTCGACGCCCTCCGGCGGTGGGGCGAGCGCCGCGCGCTGACCGCCGTCGCCCTGCTGACGGCCCTCGTCCTCGGTCTGCTCTTCTACTACCCCGTCGGCACCGTCTTCGTCGACGCCGTGTACGCGGGAGGCGAGTGGACGCTCGGACCGCTCGCCGACGTGCTCACCGACCCCTTCTATCGGGAGATATTCCGGTTCACCGCGTACCAGGCGCTGCTGTCCACCGCCGCCTCCGTAGCCCTCGGCCTCCCCGGCGCGTGGGTGCTCGCGCGCTTCGACTTTCGAGGACGGGAGACGCTCCGGTCGCTCACCATCCTCCCGTTCGTCATGCCCTCAATCATGGTCGCAATCGGCTTCGTCGCCACGTTCGGCCGGACCGGGACGCTGAACGCGGTGTTGGGGGCGCTCGGACTGCCCGAGGTGACGCTGCTGTACTCGCTGCCCGCCATCGTCGTCGCGCACGCCTTCTACAACGCGCCGCTGGTGACGCGGGTGACGACGGCGGTGTGGGAGAGCGTCGACGCCTCGGCGGTGGAGACGGCGCGGACGCTCGGCGCCTCCCCCCGGCGCGCCTTCCGCGACGTGGTGCTGCCGCAACTCCTCCCCGCGATAGCCGTCGGCGCGACGCTCACCTTCATCTTCACGTTCGCCTCGTTCCCTATCGTCCTCGCCCTCGGCGGCTACCAACTCGCCACCGTCGAGGTGTTCATCTACTCGCGCGTCCAGAACCTCGCGTTCGCGGAGGCGGCGTCGCTGGCGGTGGTGGAGACGGCTCTCTCGCTCGGTCTGACCTACGGCTACCTCCGGTACGAGGCGCGGATGTCGTCGAGCGGTCGGGGCGCGCGCCCGCAGCGTCGCCGCCCCCTGTGGCCCGCGTCGTGGACGCAACGCGCCGCCGCGACGCGACTCGCCGTGGCCGGCTACGGCGTCGTCGTCCTCCTCGTGTTCGTCGCGCCCGTCGCCTCGATGCTCCTCGCCAGCGTCACGGGTCCGCAGGGCGGATTCACGCTCGACCACTACCTTTTCTTACTGGAACGTCAGCAGACGGGGACGAGCTACCAGGTCAGACCGCTCACCGCGGTGCGCAACTCCCTCGTCTTCGGCCTCGGAACGCTCGCGCTTGCGCTGCCGATGGGCGTCGTGACGAGCGTGCTGACGACGCGTGACTTCCGGGGGCGGAAGGTGCTCGACGCGCTCCTGATGGCGCCGCTGACCGTCTCGGGCATCGTCGTGGGGTTGGGAATGCTCCGCGGCCTCGTCTTCGGCACCGTCGTGTTCGGCACTCGGATACAGGTGACCGGCGCCCTGGCCGTCGTCGCCGCCCACGCCGTCGGCGCGTACCCGTTCGTGACGCGCACCGTCGCCCCGCTTCTCGGCGGCCTCGACCCGCGACTCGTCGAGTCCGCGCGGACGCTCGGCGCGAGTCGCGTCCGGGCGCTCCTCGACATCGAGTTACCGCTCGTCGCCGCCGGCGTCGTCGCCGGCGCGGCGTTCGCCTTCGCCATCAGCATCGGGGAGTTCGACTCGACGGTCATCCTCGCCGAAGGGTCGAGCAGCTACACGATGCCCGTCGCCGTTCAGCGCTACCTCGGGCGACGCCTCGGCCCGGCGACGGCGATGGGCTGTGTCCTCCTCGCCGTCACCGGCCTGAGCTTCGTCGTCATCGAGCGCTTCGGCGGACGGACCGGCGGCCGAGGCGGGTTCTGAGCGCCTGGTCTCCCCCGATTTCCTTCCGTCGCGTACCGGCGACCCGCCGGAATCCGATGGGAATCGGTAACGTCTCCACCGGAAACGGAGGGGTTCGACGGAGGTGGGGTGAGGTGGGGTAGAGTGGAGTGAGGTGGGGTAGAGTGGAGTGAGGTGTGGGGTAGGGCGGGATAGAGTGGAGTGAACTGGAGGAGGGCCGGGCGTGACGGCCAGCAGACGTTTTCCGTCGGGGTCGCTACCTGACCTACCTCGCCGCGGGCGGGGCGCACCCATGTCTTCTAACAACTCACCCACAGAGCGGGACGAATCGACCGCCGAACGGGACGCCTACTGGTTCCGCACGGCGTCCGGACCGCCGTACGACCCCCTCGAAACCGACGTGCGCGCGGACGTCGCCGTCGTCGGCGCCGGCATCGCCGGTCTCACGGCGGCGCTGGAACTCGCGGAGGCCGGCCGCGACGTCGCCGTGATCGAACGCGACCGCGTCGGCGAGGGCGTCACCGCCCGGTCGTCGGCCAAGGTGACCTCCCTGCACGGCTTCCGGTACGCGAGTCTCGTCGAGGAGTTCGACGAGGAGACGGCACGCGGGTACGCCGCGGCGAACGAGGCGGCCGTCGACTACGTCGAACGGCGGTGCGAGGCGGCCGACGCGGACGTCGGATTCCGCCGTCTCCCGGCGTACTCGTACGTCGAGGACGACTCGGAGCGCGAGACGGTGGAGTCGGAGTTCGAGGCCGCTCGACGGGCGGGTCTGTCGGCGTCGCTGGTCGAGGAGATTCCCGTCTCCGAGGACGCCGTCGGCGCCGTCCGGGTCGACGACCAAGCGCAGTTCGACCCGCGGGCGTACCTGTTCGCCCTCGCCGAAGCGGTCGACGACGCCGGTGGCGTCGTCTTCGAGCGGACGCGGGCGACGGACCTCGACGCGGGAGAACCGCACCGCGTGCGGACCGAACGCGGGAACGTCGTCGCCGACGACGTGGTCGTCGCCACGCACTTCCCCGTCTTCGACCGCGGGGGCTACTTCGCCCGGCAGACGCCGAAACACTCCCTCGTCGTCGGCGTCCGCGTCGCCGACCCGCCGACGGAGGCGCACTTCTACCGCGAGTCCGAGCCGTACCTCTCGATTCGGTCGGCGGGCGCGAGCGCCGACGACGAACCCATCGTGCTCGTCGGCGGGCAGAGCCACCAGACGGGGAAGGGCGGGAGCGTCCGCGAGCGCTACGAGCGGCTCGAACGGCAGGCCCGCGAGCACTTCGACGTGGAGTCGGTGGAGTGTCGCTGGTCGACGCAGGATTTCACCCCCATCGACGACCTGCCGTACGCCGGCGAGATGGGTCCCGTCTCCGACGGCGTCTACGTCGCCACCGGGTTCGACGGGTGGGGGATGACGAACGGCACCGCCGCGGGGCGAATCATCGCGGACCTGATTCGAGACGAACCGAACCCGCACGCGGACGTGTTCGACCCGAACCGGTTCAGCCTCTCCGCCGCGGGCGACTTCGCGAAGGAGAACGCAGAGGTGGCGAAGTCGTTCGCCGGCGACTGGGTGACGAAACCGCGCGCCGAGGAGGTTCGGAACCTCGACGTCGACGAGGCGACGGTGCTCCGCGAGGGGAGCGACGTCCGCGGCGTCTACCGCGACGACGGGGGCGACGTGCACGCCGTCTCGGCCGTCTGCCCGCACATGGGCTGTCTGGTCGAGTGGAACGACGGCGACCGGACGTGGGACTGCCCGTGTCACGGCTCCCGGTTCGACTACGAGGGCGGCGTCGTCGACGGCCCCGCCGTCGAGGACTTGCCGTCGGCGCCGGAGTCCGAGTCGGACGGGTCGGCGCCCGAGTCGGACGACTGAGCGGCGGGTCGGGCGACAAAAGAGGGAGCCGGACGCTACGGCGCGACGCCGACGGTCAGGAGCGTTCCGAGCGTGCGGTAGCGTTCGACCATCGCCTCGCGCGTCTCCCAGTCGTCCGTCGGGAACGCCTCCGCGGGAGGAATCTCGATGTCGTCGTCCGGGACGTTGTCCTGCTCGGCGACGTGCAGGCCCGCCTTCCGGAACGCCTCGCGGTACTCGGGACCGGACCACCGCGTCATCTCCACGGAGATACGGTCCTGCCAGGCGTGCGAGGCCTCGTTCTCCTCGTAGTAGTTCACCGCGCAGAAGAACGTCCCGCCGGGCGCGAGGATGCGAGCTATCTCTTCGAGGGTGTGGTGCGGGTCCGCGGCGTAGTAGAACGCCTCCATCGAGAACACGTGGTCGACGCTGTCGTCCGCGAAGGGGAGTTCGTCGAAGTCGCCGACGAGGAAGCCGATATCGCCGAGTTCGGCCTCGTCGGTATCTTCGGCGGCCCCGCCGTCGGTGGTGTACGACCGGGCGTTGCGCGCCATCTCGGGCGCGCCGTCGAGGCCGTACACGCGGCCCGCGCCCTTCGTCTCGCGGAGGGCGCGGCCGGCGTACCCGCTTCCGCACCCGAGGTCCAACACCACGTCGCCGGGTTCGACGGGCATCCGCGCGAGGACGTGCTTCGCGGTGTGCCAGTGGCGGTCCTCCATCCCCTTGTCGCGGCCGTCCGCGGCCCACGCGTCGAACTCGTCTCTGACGCTCATACCGTCGCGTCGGCGTCGGGCGACTAAGTCTGTCGGGTTTCGTGTCGCCGGGACGGAAGAAAGGTCGGGCCGCTTATACCGAGGCGCCGCCAGCATCGGAGTATGGTCGGAGTACGCCGCCGGTTCGCGCTCGCGGACACGGCCCAACAGGTCGTCGGGGGGTTCCTGCTCGCGGGGCCGTTCGTCGTGACCGAGGAGGTGTGGAGTCTCGCGCGGAGCATGTCCGCCGTGCAGGGAGCGCTCACCGCCGTCATCGTCTTGGTCGTCGGCTACGGCGCCCTCTACAAGGCCGACGACAGGGACCCCGACAGGGAGAAAGACGTCCTCGGGGTTCCGATTCGGTTCGTCTCGCTCATCCTCGTCTCCTACCTCTCGGTGTTCATCCTCGCCCTGGCGTTCGACGCGCCGGGGACGTTCCTCGAAGACATGGCCGCCAGCGACGGAACCACCTTCCTCGGCTTCCAGCGGGAGATGTTGGCGACGACGCTGAAGGCGACGAGCATCGGTGCGGTGTTCAGCGTCATCGGCGCCGCGACGGCCGACACCGTCTTCTGAGCGGCGGTGCCGCGGCGCTCGGACCGATTCTTTCAGGCAGCTTCTCGGTCCGGGAATCGACGGATGCGACGGAGACTCACCCGCAGTCTTAAGGTCACTCGGTCGGAGTTTCCGACATGGATTACACCCTCGCCATCGAGAACGCCCCGGAGACGATTCCGGGCGGCACAGGTATTCTTCTCCTGCATCCGAGCATCGGCGAGACGGACCGTATCGACACCGACTTCCTGAAGACCGACACCGACCACTTCCTCGTCATCTCCACCCGAACGACGGCCCGCGAAGTCGAGCAGAAACTCGAACACTACGACGTCGACGAGTCCCGCGCGGTCATCCTCGATACGCTCTCGGTCGAACGCGGCTACTCCCGACGGAGTTCCGAGAACGTCCACTACGTCTCCTCGCCCGACGACCTGGACGGCATCGTCGAACAGACGCGGAGCTTCCTCGAATCCCACGAGGGGAAACTCCGCGTCAGCGTCGACTCCGTGACGGAGATGGCGTACTACGCCGACGTCGACGGCGCGTTCGAGGCGACGGAGCGACTGCTCGACTTGCTCGACGAACACGAGGCAGTCGGCCTGTTCCACCTCTCGAACGAGGTGCACGAGGAGGAGACGATAACGCGGTTCCGCGACCTGTTCGAGGGCGTCGTCGAACTCGACGTCGACGGCAGCGTCACCTGCGAGTTCTGAGACCGGAGCGGCGAACGGACGCCGGAGCGGTCGCGGCGGGAGGGGACGTTACTCCTCGACCGTCCCTCCGCTCTCGGCGGTTCCGCCGTCCTCCTCGCCCAACTGCTCGAACGTCTTCGTCGCCCAGCGGACGCCGTAGCTCGGACCGTACTCGACGTACGCCGCGGTGTCGAGGGCGGCGAACGGCGCCGGCAGGTCGAGGCCGTGTTTGACGGCCGAGCAGGCGTACTCGGTCGCCTCCGCGAACGAGGTTCCGCCGCGGGCGACGGCGCGGGGCAGGGTGTCGAGGCGGCCGGTCAACCGCTCGCCGGCGTCGACCCACGCGCCGTGCAGTCGGGGGTGCGTCTCCTCCCACGAGGCGAACGTCTCTCGGGTCTGGAGACCGAGCCACGCCTCGTACAGCGCCGCGGCAATCTGGTAGACGTCGTTCGGCGGAAGGGGGACGGCGGCGTCGAGTTCTCGGTAGTGTTCGCCGAAGAACGGGAGGCAGTGCTCGGGCGCGTCGGTGCCGAGTTGGACGAACGCCTCCGCGAACAGGAAATCGAGGAAGTCCGTCGGCGTCCCCTCGGCGCGCTTCTTGGCTATGACGGCGGGCGGGACGGTCTGTCGCGTCCAGACGACGGTTCCGTCGCCCGGCATTCCGATGGTAAAATCGCTGCCGGCGTAGCGGACCAGGAGCGCCGGCGCGTCCTCGGGCAGCCACTCGGCGGGGTAGGATTTCGGGTCGAGCGAGTCGGCGACGAGTCCGAGGTCCTCCGCCGCGGCCGGCGGAATCGTCTCGAAGTCGGCGTCGGCCGAGAGGACGAGCGAGTCGGGCGCGTGGTCGGCGCGGACGGCCGCCACGTCGTCGGCCAGGTCGAGAGATTCGAACATGGTCCCCGTTCGGGCCCCGAACCCTTCAGCGGTGCGTTCGCCGGTTCGTCGAGCGTACCCGCCTCGGTCGGAGGCGGTGTCTCCGCTATCCGAACGCGAGAATAGCGAGCAATGCGATGGCGAGAACCGCGGACACGCCGACTGTACCGATGACGATCTTCGTCGCTTGGCTCATGATGTCACGCTGAGAGCGCTGGCGCTTAAAGGCTTCAATATCGGCTAGCGCGGTCCCGTTCGGTACCGTCGAGCGAAGGAGAGAGGACGGAGGGGCGAAGCCGAGGAGAGCGAGGGGTCTCGGCGGCGGTCAGTCCGACGCCGACCCGACGCCCGACTCCCGGGCGACTCGGAGCCACTTCCCGCTGTGGTAGCGCGCGGCGTTGACGACGCCCCGGGCGTACATGTCCGCGACGATGGCCGCGTAGACGGCCGGCAGTCCCCACCCGAGACCGGGCGCGACCGTGACGCCGAGGAGCGTGAGACCGAAGCCGACGGGAAGGGCCGCGGCGGCGATGGGAAGTCGGACGACGTACGTCCCGAGGAGCGCGCCGTAGAACGGCCAGCGCGTGTCGCCGGCACCTCGAAGGGCGCCGCGCATCGTCCGCGAGACGCTGAACCCGGCGACGCCGAGGCCGAACACGCGCACGAACGTCGCGGTGAGGGCGACGTCGCCCGCGCGGAACAACTGCGCCAGCCACTCCGCCCCGGCGAACAGGACGGCCGCGACGAGCAGTTGCGTCACCAGCGCGATGCGGAGCGTCTGCCAGCCGAACGCCGTCGCCTCGGCGTCGTCGCCGCCGCCGATGGCCTGCCCGACGAGCGTCGAGGCAGCCGTTGAGTACCCCCACGCGGGCATCAGTGCGAGGAGCATCACGCGGCGGCCGATGGCGTACGCCGCGACCACGTCGGTGCCGAGGACGCCGAGCACGAACAGGAACGGAAAGCGCCCGAACGTCCGCGAGAGACGCGTTCCCGCGAGCGGGAGGCCGACGCGGACGATTTCACTCGCGACGCTCCAGTCCCACTGCTTGCCGCCGAGGCGAAGCGTGATGGCCTGCCGCCCGGAGACGAGGAGGCCGAAGAAGATGGTCGCCGCCAGCGCGTTGGCGGCGACGGTGCCCCACGCCGCCCCCTCGACGCCGAGTCGCGGCGCGCCGAACAGTCCGAAGATGAGGACGGCGTTGAGCACGACGTTCGTCGGCACGGTGAGGACGCGGACGTACATCGGCGTCCGCGTGTCGCCGACGCCGGCGAGGGCGCGGGCCGCGATCATGCTCCAGAAGCGGAAGGCGACCGAGAGCATGACGATGCGGAGGTAGGCGCTCCCGAGACGTATCGCGGCCGGGTCGTTCGTCAGCAGGTCGACGAGCGGCGTCGCGTACACCCACCCGGCGACGGTGATGGGGAGGGAGACGAGGAGGGCGAGCCACAGCGACTGCTTGACGGCGAAGTCGGCGGCGTCGTAGTCCTCGGCGCCGACGAACCGCGAGACGACGCTGATGGTGCCGCTGGTCAGGGCGAGGGCGAGGCCGAACGGGATGAAGTAGTACTGAAAGCCGAGTTCGAGACCCGCGACGGCCGACTCGCCCAAGGCGATGCTCACCATCAGGAAGTCGGCGATTCTGAGCAGCGTCCGCATCCCGCCGGTCACCATCACCGGCACCGCGAGGTCGAACGCCCGCGACCCCTTCTCGCGGTCGACGAGGCCGAGTCGGGCCAACAGCGCGGGAAAGCGCATCAGGGCGTCGTGGGCGCGGCGCTGGAGCGACGAGGACACGTCGGACGGTAGGACGAGACCCGTGTAGCCGTTCACCAACCGGCGGATAGAACCGGTACCCGGTCGGAGCGGACAGAACTACTCGGTCGGGAACCTGTGCGGGCGGTCGGGCGTAGGTTCGACCGGAAACGAAGGGGTTCGGCCGGCAGGAAAGGGACGGAGAGGACTGCGGAGAGGAACGAGGAGGGGGAAGCGAAGCGAGCGACCTCAGCGGTCGTCGTCGCGCGGTCCCCACGTGTCCGGGACTTCGATGACGTAGCGGCCGTCCTCGCGCAGCGAGATAATGTACTCGGGGCGGTCGTACAGTTCCATCAGGTTGAGTTCGTACTCGCCGGGTGCGACGATTTTGATGCTCTCGAACTGCTCGTTCAGTTCCTCGCGGAGTTCGTCGAGGTTCGGCCGGTCGTCGCTCCGCGGTTCGATGACGCGCCCGTTCGCGTCCGTCGGGCGGTCGGCCTCGGAGGCGGCGCGAATCTCGTCGGGCGAGACGACGTCGGACCGGGCGCTCGCCTGCGCGTCGTCTTCGCCGTCGTCGTCGGAGGCGGCGCGGCCGGTCGAACGGTCCGCCGTCTCCGTCGGTTCGGACGGGCTATCGGTCCGGTTCGCGGAGTCGGATGGGGGTTCCGCGGACCGGTCCGCGGGGTCGGACGGACGGTCGGTCTGGTTTGCCGGGCCCGCGGGGTCGGACGGGCGCTCCGGGGACGAAGCGCCGCTCTCGTCGGTCCCCGGTCCCGTCTCGGCCTCCGTTTCCGTCTCCGTCGACGACCGGCGTTCCGGGGGGCGGCGCTGCGCGTCGCCGGTCCGCCGGCGGTTCTCCCGGAGCGTGGTCTCGTCCTTCTCGTCTTGGACTTCGCTGGCGAAGCCGCGGGAGTTCGCCCACTCGCGGAGGCTCTGCCCGCGGCGGCGGGCGGCGTCGACGTCGTTCGGGGGGTTCGCCCCGGCCTCGGTCTCGCGGTCGGCGTCGGGTCGCTCGCTCTCCGCGTCCGCCGCCCGGGAGGCGGCGCGTCGCCAGGTGTTCGACCCGGACGTCTCGTCTGCGGGTTCGGCGTCGGTCGCGTTCGCGTCGGCGGTCCGCCCCGACGGCGGTGTGGAATCCGACGTCGGCGTCGAATCCGGTGACTGCGTCGGGTTCCGTGATTGCGCCGAATCCGACGGTGGCGTCGCGTCGGACGACGCCGTCGACTCCGACGGCGACGCCTCTCGCTGGCCGGTCGTCTCGGCGGCGTCGTCGCGTCCGCCCTTCGAGGGGCTGAACTGGAACTTGTTGCCGCCGCAGTTAGGGCATCCCGACAGCATCTCCTTGGAGCCGTCGGCGAACACCCTCCCGCAGTTCGTACATTGGTGGGGCATGTGTGTCCGTTCTCGTGGTCTGGTGTGGGTTGGGTCGGTGGTCCGCGTTCGAGTGCGGGTGGCGTTGCGCGGCGCCGCGTTACTTCCGGGAGACGAGGGCGCTGATGAGGTTCTCGTCTTTGTGCAGCGTCTGAATCTGATTCGCCGGGCCGATGACGGTCAGCTTCTTCGTCTCCTCTTTGCCCATCAGTCGGCCGAGGAACCCCTGTCCGCCTTGGGACTGCGGGTAGGTCTCGATTTCGATGCCGTTGAACTCGTCGGGGCTGATCTCCGTCATCGTGACTTCGATGAGTTTCGACTCCTCGTCTGGCGAGAGCCCCTCCTCCAGGATGACGATGTTGCCGTCGCGGACGCCGTCAAGGATGAGACGGATCTTCTCCATGCTCGCGAGCCCTTCCATGCGGGCTCCGCTGATGAGGTCGATCTGCACCCCGTCGTCGCCGGGTGTGACTTCAGGCATGATACTCACCCGAAGTACTCCGCTATCTTGTCGTACACTTCGTCCATGTTGTTACCTTCCAGCGCGGAGAGCGGCACCGTCTCGTGTTGCGGAAACGCGTTCGATATCCGCTGGACGTTCGCGTCCTCCAGGTCGGTCTTGTTCGCGAAGATGAGGACGGGGAGGTCCTGGCTCTCGATGATGCCGATGAGCATCGTGTTGACCTGCGTGAACGGGTCCTCGGTGCTGTCGAGCACGTAGATGACGCCGTCGACGTCCTCGCGGAGCCAGTGCATGGCCTCGGCGACGCCCTCGGTGGCCTCGCGGGACCGCCGGACGGCGTCGTCCTTCTCCATGTCGTGGTCGAGGAACTCCTTGTAGTCGACTTTGGTCGTCACGCCCGGCGTGTCGACGATGTCGATGGTGACTTTCCTCCCGTTGCGTTCTATCTCCACGTTCTCCTTTCTGCGCGCGCGCCGCGTCTCGTGAGGGACGTGGCTCTCCGGACCGATGGCGTCACCGGTCCAGTCGCGGGCGATACGGTTTGCGAGAGTCGTCTTCCCGGCGTTCGGCGGTCCGTAGATGCCGATTCGTCTCGGCTCTGCGTCCGAGAACATCCGGTCGACGACCCGTGAGATGCTGTCTCGTAATCCTGTAAGCAGTCCCATCCTGTCCTCCCGCACCTCCCGAATCCGTCGTGGAGGGGCGTATGCAGGTACCACATTTCTGTGATTACTTAAGTACTACGTCAGACACCGGTCAGGTTCACGTCCGCTTTATCCGGCCGAAACCCGATTAACGACCGGGTAGACGAGCGGACGAAACCGAGAGATAGAGCGGTGTTTCGGTGTGAAAACATCTTTTTAGATGAAATTTCGTGAGGGGAATAGTATCCCGGATCGATAGTATCGACGACTGTGGGTTGTTACCGCGCTTCTCGGGAAAACCCGGGGGTCGCCCCCCACCCCTCTGTTTCAAGTCGAGCGAGCGAGTGGCCCGGTTCGACGTCCAACAGGGCACAGAGTCACCGCTTTCGCCGCGAGACTCGATGGGAGAACGTCGGTACGTCCTCGGACGACCGTTCGCCGTCCATTCTCTCGTGTCTTCCGGACCCCCCACCCCTTCGTTTCGAGTGGAACGCGCCGAGAGCCCTCCCCCCGCTCTCGGTGACGGCAGCTCATCTAGTTTAATACAGAAAAGAATATGGCGTAATTATCTCTTTTCTCCCCACTACGGGTTTGGTTGTGAGTACACGGTACTAAAACTACCGGCTCTAGAAGCCACTCGCGAACCCCCCACCCCACCTCTACGCCGTTCCACCCGAAACGAAGGGGTGGGGGAGGGTGGCCCCTCCTCCGCTTCGGGTCCGCGGCTCCTGCGGCGCTCCGAACCTTCCGTTTACGGCCCGCACAGGCGGGACTGACTGATTCGGGTGCATCCGAAACACCTCCGTGTCGTGGGGCCAACCCCTTCGCTTCCGGTCGACCGAGAATTGATATCGATACCCTCGACCTATTACAACTAGAACGAGTATAGAGGGCATTCCCGTTCCGTGCATCCGAAACCGTGCGACTGATAGACAAGTTTTTTGTAGCACCTCTTCGTCTGGTTCGTCTGCATCATTTGGACGCTCCGTCCTCGGTTCTAAGGTCCGATGCCGCGAATACGACGGCGTCCGGCCCGTTATGGTCCGTTTTCGGAGCGGTTTCCAGTCGAAATGAGGGGGTTACTCACGCATGAACGACGACACACCGGCGCGAGACGGAGACGAGGGGTCGGGTTCGGCCGACCGGTCCGAGACGGACACGACGGCCTCGACCGAGGCCGAAACCGAGGATCATCCCTCCGAAGAGGGGTCTGCGGCCGTAGATGCGGACGCGGATACGGATGTAGATTCGGAGGGCGAGGGCGAGGTCGGAGACGACCCCCGAACCGAGGAAACGTCCCGCGGAACGGACGAAGCGCAAGTCGACGCCGAGAGGGGTACCGACGGGGCTCCCGACGCCGCCGACGAAGTCACGGCCGAGGACATCGACATCAGCGAGAGCATCGGTCCCGGCGGCCCCGACGGCGTCTCCGGCGCCGGCGAGTCAGGAGTCGACACCGCGGGGGGTGGAGACGTGAGTCCCGACGGCACCGACGGAACGGGAAGAGCGACGGGCGACGAGGCGGCGACCGACGTGAGCCTCGACGAAGTCGTCCTCGACGAGGAGGACGGCGACAGTCGCGGCCTGTTCGACGACCTGCTCTCGGGGGAACCCATCTTCGAGAACAAGGAGGTGCTGCGCCCCTCGTACACCCCGCACGAACTCCCCCACCGCACCGAGCAGATAAACCAGATGGCGACGATTCTCGTCTCCGCCCTCCGCGGTGAGACGCCGTCGAACATCCTCATCTACGGGAAGACGGGGACGGGGAAGACGGCCAGCGCGAAGTTCGTCAGTCAGGAACTCGAATCGACCTCCCAGAAGTACGACGTCCCCTGCGAAGTCGAGTACATCAACTGCGAGGTGACGGACACGCAGTACCGCGTCCTCGCGCAGTTGGCGAACAAATTCATCGAGAAGAACTTCTCCGTCATCGAAGACGAACTCGACCGCCTCGAAGACCTCCGCACACGCGCGGGAGACGCCCCGAACTCCCTCTCCGACACCGAGTTCGACTCGCTCGACGCCGTCGAGGAGCGCATCGACCAACTGGAGACGGACCGCGAGGAGATGGAGACGGTGCCGATGACCGGGTGGCCGACCGACCGCGTCTACTCGACGTTCTTCGACGCCGTCGACTACAACGAACGCGTCGTCGTCATCATGCTCGACGAGATAGACAAACTCGTCGAGAAGTCGGGCGACGACACGCTGTACAACCTCTCGCGGATGAACTCCGAGTTGGACAACTCGCGCATCTCCATCATGGGTATCTCGAACGACCTGAAGTTCACCGACTTCCTCGACCCCCGGGTCAAATCGAGCCTGGGCGAAGAGGAGATCGTGTTCCCGCCGTACGACGCGAACCAACTGCGCGACATCCTCCAGCACCGCGCCGACGTGGCGTTCAAGGACGGTGCGCTCACGGACGACGTGATCCCGCTCTGTGCGGCCTTCGCCGCGCAGGAACACGGCGACGCGCGCCGCGCCCTCGACCTGCTCCGGACCGCGGGCGAACTCGCCGAACGCGGACAGGCCGACACCGTCGAGGAGGCGCACGTCCGGCAGGCGCAGGACAAAATAGAGTTGGACCGAGTGGTCGAGGTCGTCCGTACCCTTCCCACCCAGTCGAAAATCGTCCTCTTCGCCATCATCCTCCTGGAGAAGAACGGCGTCCACAACATCAACACGGGCGAGGTGTTCAACATCTACAAGCGCCTCTGCGAGGAGATAGACGCCGACATTCTCACCCAACGGCGCGTCACCGACCTCATTTCCGAACTCGACATGCTCGGCATCGTCAACGCCGTCGTCGTCTCGAAGGGCCGCTACGGCCGCACTAAGGAGATTTCGCTGTCGGTTCCCATCGACGAGACGGAGGCGGTCCTCCTCTCGGACTCCCGCCTCGGCGACATCGAGAACGCGCAACCGTTTGTCCAAGCCCGTTTCGACAACTGAGCGACTTCGCCCGCCGCGACTCCCTCTCCCGCCCCCATCTTCTCGACCCCTTCGGTTCGAGTCGAAACGCCTCGGCTCGCCTCTGGACGGTCTCTACGCGGCGCCCGCCGCTCTGTTCGCGGAGTGGAAACCGGGGGGTCCGTCCGCCGCCGAGTTAGTCGTCGTATTCGGCGCCGTCGAATCCGGCGTCGTCGCGTTCGTCGCCGAGTTCGGCACAGTCGCGGTCGCGCCTGTGGCCGCGGTCGCGGTCGTCGAATAGCCCGTCTCGACGCCCGCGGGCATCGGGAGTATCGCCCCCGCGAGTTCGAGTCGAACGTACCCGAGGAAGGGGATACGGAGTCGCGCGACGCCCTGTATCCACTCCGGGCGGACCGGTTCGGCGATGCGGCTGGCCTGGTCGTAGCGGGCGTTCGCGTCGCCTTTGGTGATGAACCCGGCGTGCGGCGCGGGGCAGTAGCTCAACTCCTCGCAGTCGTCGGCGGAGACGTAGTCGGGGTTCGCCCTGTCGTACCAGTTCTCCCCCTCCTCGACGTGGAAGTGCGCGCGGTGGATGATGGGCGAACCCAGCCTCGACGGCGGGTCGTAGACGACGACGGACCCGGCCCCGCCGAACGACTGGTAGCCCTCCTCGCTCCCGACGTCGACGGTGACGACGCCGGTGTCCTCGAACGCGTAGTCGGGGCTGAAGCGGTCGGGTTCGGTGATGAACACGAGGTCGCCGCGGTACATGTGCGGTTCCATGCTTCCGCTCTCGACGGCGACCATCGGCGGCCAGACGCCGGCGATGGCGAACAGGAGGAGGCCGAGAACGAGGACGGCGGAGACGCTCACCAGCAGTTCGCGGACGAACAGCAGGGGGCCGTCCTGCGCGTTCAGCAGTCGATGGAGGGGCGAGTCCGACGACTCGGTACTCGACGCGTCGGGGTTCGGACGAGGCGGGTCGTCGGAGGCGCCCGCGTCGCCCTGGTCGTCGTTCATCTACCCCTGCGTTCTCCGCCGTCGAGTTTTAACGTTCTGGGACTCGGTCTCGGATTTTCAGTACGCTTTTCTCCGACGTCGCCGTTCGACCGGTGTGCCTCTGGAGACGCCGGCCCGCATCGTCCGCGAACTCGCGCGCCACGGCTACAACGCCGAACGGGAGGCCGTGACGCTCATCGCGGGCGCCGCAGACCCCGGGACGACGCTCGCGCGCGCCGTCGAGCATGCCGGCCCCGACTCCTTCCGCGTCACCGCCGAGGACGTCCGCGCGGTGCTCGACGCCGGCCCGAACGCGACTGACGCGCCCGTCTCCGACCCCGCCTCGCCCGCCGAAACCCCGCCTACCGACCCCGGAACGACCGACCCGACGACGGACGGCGGGGCGGCGGCCGGAAGACCCGCGGATAACGACGCCCACGAATCCGCCTCTACCCCCGCTTCCACCCCCTCGACAGACCCCTCTACTTCGAGTGGAGAAACGAACGACGAAGACTCGATAGGACCGAAATCGGCTGCACCCGAAACAGAGGGGAACCGGTCCGGACGCAGTTTGGACACGTCGCTCCGGTCGCTCGACGTCGCCAACGACATGACCGGACAGAGCACCGGAACGGGCGAGTACGGCGACTTCGTGAAGGTGTTCAAGGACCGTTACGAGAAGCTCTCCCGACAGCTTCGCGGCCGGGTGAACCACCGGCCCGCCGAGGCCATCCAGTCGATGTCCGGCGGCAGCGACGCGGCGATGGTCGGCCTCGTCAACGACATCCGGTCGACGGCCAGCGGTCACTGGCTGGTCGAACTGGAGGACACGACGGGGACGTTCCCCTGTCTCGTGATGAAGGACCGCGAGTTCGCCTCGGCGGTGGAGGAACTCCTCTTAGACGAGTGCATCGCCGTCGAGGGCACTCTGGCCGACGACGCGGGCATCATGTTCGTCGACTCGATGTACTCCCCGGACGTGCCGCGGACGTACAGGCCGAACACCGCGGACAGACACGTGCAGGCGGCGCTCATCTCCGACGTGCACGTCGGGAGTCAGGAGTTCATGACCGACGCGTGGCAGCGATTCACCTCGTGGCTTCACACCGAGGAGGCCGAACACGTGGAGTACCTCCTCATCGCGGGCGACATGGTGGAAGGCGTCGGCGTCTACCCGAACCAGGACGAGGAGTTGGACATCGTCGACATCTACGACCAGTACGAGCAGTTCTCCGAGCACCTCAAAGAGGTGCCGGGCGACATGGAGATAGTGATGATACCGGGCAACCACGACGCCGTCCGCCTCGCCGAACCCCAACCCGGGTTCGACGAGCACCTCCGCGACATCATGTCCGTCCACGACGCACACATCACGAGCAACCCCTCGACGGTGACCCTGGAGGGTGTGAAGGTGCTGATGTACCACGGCGTCTCGCTGGACGAGGTTATCGCCGAACTCCCCGCGGAGTCGGCCAGTTACGACGAACCGCACAAGGCGATGTACCAGTTGTTGAAGAAGCGCCACGTCGCCCCGCAGTACGGCGGGCACACCCGCCTCGCGCCCGAGGAGAAGGACTACCTCGTGATGGAGGAGGTGCCCGACGTGTTCCACACGGGCCACGTCCACAAACTCGGCTGGGGGAAGTACCACAACGTCCTCGCGGTCAACTCCGGGTGCTGGCAGGCCCAGACCGACTTCCAGAAGTCGGTCAACATCGACCCCGACGCGGGCTACGCGCCCATCCTCGATTTGGACACGCTGGAGATGACCGTTCGAAAGTTCTCCTGAATTCCGACGACTCCGCGACACCTCCCGCCTACGCCCCGCGGTAGCACACGTACTGTGCGCGGCCGCGACACGTCCGCCGCCCGTTCTTCAGCGTCCGGACGCAATCACGCACGATGACCGACTCGGACTCCCTCTTCGACGCCGTGACGCTGAACGACATCGAACTGGACGGTCGCGTCGGCCTCGCGCCGATGACGCGGGTCAGCGCGACGGACGACGGCCGCGCGACCGACGAGATGGCCCGCTACTACGCGAAGTTCGCCGACGGGGGGTTCTCGTTCCTCATCACCGAGGGTACCTACACCGACGACGCCTACAGTCAGGGCTACCTGAACCAACCCGGACTGGTCACCGACGAACAGGTCGAGGCCTGGCGCGGCGTCGTCGACGCCGTTCACGACGCCGAGGCACCCATCTTCGCGCAGTTGATGCACGCCGGCGCGCAGGCGCAGGGCAACCCGCACGTCGAGGACGGGGAGACCATCGCCCCCTCCGGCGTCCAACCCGAGGGCGAGATGGCCGAGGCGTACGGCGGGAGCGGGGAGTACTACGTCCCGAACAGAGCCACGAAGGAGCAACTCGAGGACGCCCGCGAGGGGTTCGTCGAAGCGGCGAAGAACGCCCGGAAGGCGGGCTTCGAGGGCGTGGAGATACACGCCGCGAACGGCTACCTCCTCAACGAGTTCCTCGCGGCGGACGCGAACCGCCGCGACGACGAGTTCGGCGGCGACCCGGAGGCGCGCGCTCGCTACCCGGCAAGTGTGGTCGAGGCCGTCGCCGAGGAACTGCCCGAGGAGTTCGTCGTCGGCGTCCGCGTCTCGCAGACGAAGGTGAGCGACGCGGAGTACGAGTGGGCCGAGGGCGAAGACGCCGCCGAGGCGTTCTTCGGCGCCTTCTCCGACGCGGGCGCGGATTACCTGCACGTCACCGACCCCGACGTCACGGCGCCGGCGTTCGGCGACGGGGGACCGACGCTGGCGGAACACGCCGTCGAGTACGGCGACGCGCCCGTCGTCGCTAACGGCGGCCTCACCGACCCCGAGGACGCCCGCGGGGCGGTCGAGGCGGGGTCCGACCTCGTGACGTTGGCGACGGGTGCGCTGGCGAACCCCGACTGGCCGCGCCGCGTCCGGTCGGGCGCCGACGTCGAGGACCTCGACGAGTTCGACCCCGAGGCGTTCCTCGCCCCAAGCGCGTCGATAGCGGACCACGAGGTGCCGTCCGAGGCGAGCGCGGACGACTGAGACCGAACGCCGTCAGGGCTCCATCCCGAACCGAACCGTCTCCTCGCTCATGAACCGCGGTCCGGGGCCGAGGCGTTCGAACCCCGCGCGCTCGGCCGCCTCGTGGTGGTCGGTGGCCGACGCGACGGCGAGATACTCGACGCGCAAGCGCTCATTCGAGGCGAAGCGGACGGGTTCGCCCAGCAGTCGCTCGACGGCCTCCGCGGACCCGCCGAGTTGGGTGACGTGGACGGTGTCGTCGCGGACGTCGAACGCGACGAAGCCGAGGAGTTCGGCGTCCGCGGCGTCGGTGTCGGCGTTCGGGTCGGACGCCTCGCGCCGCCGTTCGGCCACGCGGACGGTCCGGTCGTGGACGACGTTCCGCATCACGTCGGTCGGGACGTCGGCGATGGCGGCCAGCGATTCGGCGTCCGTTTCGAGGGCGTCTCGTACCTCCGCGTCCATACCGTATGGTACCACGCCGCAGTGATAAAGGCCGCTGTCGGCCGGAGGCGTCGCTGTGAACGGGACTCGCCGCCGGTGGTCGGTGCGGCCCCCGTCTCCGACGGTCCGACAGCCCCCGCAACCGCGAACCTGTCAGTCGGACCGGACTGTCGGCGTCGGCAACGGTTGAAGGGGGAGACACAGTTATACGCGGCCCCACGCTACCCCCGCGCATGCCACAGCACCAGTCTCAGTCTCTGCGGGCGAATCGGCCGGGGGTCGGGCCGTGCGAGTAGTCGCGAAGTTCGGGGGAACCTCGCTCGGAAGCGGCGACCGGATCAACCGCGCCGCCGACTCCGTCGCCGCCGCCGTCGAACAGGGTCACGAGATAGCCGTCGTCGCCTCCGCGATGGGCAACACGACGGACGACCTTCTCGACGAGATACAGTTCGAGGCCGACGACCGCGACCGGGCCGAAATCGTCTCGATGGGCGAGCGAACCAGCGTCCGGATGCTGAAGGCGGCCTTGACCGCCCGCGGCGTGAACGCCCTGTTCGTCGAACCCGGCTCCGAGGCGTGGCCGGTCATCACGAACGACCTCGGCGAGGTGGACGTCGAGGAGACGAAGCGGCGCGCCGCGAAACTCGCCGCCGACATGGACGGCGTCGTCCCCGTCATCACCGGTTTTCTCGCGCAGAATCACGACGGCGAGATAACGACGCTCGGCCGCGGCGGGTCGGACACGACGGCCGTGATGATGGGCCGGTACATGGACGCCGACGAAGTCGTCATCGTCACCGACGTCGAGGGCGTCATGACGGGCGACCCGCACGTCGTCGAGGGGGCGCGGAACGTCGGACGCATCACCGTCGACGAACTCCGGAACCTCTCGTTCCGCGGGGCCGAAGTGGTCGCCCCGTCGGCGCTCTCCTACAAGGACGACACCCTCGGCGTCCGCGTCGTCCACTACCAGCACGGCAACCTCCTGACCGGCGGGACGCTCATCGAGGGGGAGTTTCACAACCTCATCGACATGCAGGAGAACCCCCTCGCGTGCATCACCGTCGCGGGGCGTTCCATCCGAAACCGGCCGGGTATCCTCGCGGACCTCTCGCAGGCCCTCCGCGAACGCGACGTGAACGTCGACGCCGTCGCCAGCGGGATGGACTCGGTCACCTTCTACATCGACGAGGACCGCGCCGAGGAGGCCGAGAACCTCCTGCACTCGAAGGTCGTCGACGAGCAGTCGCTCTCCTCGGTCACCGTCGCGGACGGCCTCGCCGTCATCCGCGTCACGGGCGGGGAACTCCCCAACCGACCGGGCGTCATGCTCGACATCGTCCAACCCATCTCCGAGGCCGGAATCAACATCCACGACGTCATCACCTCCGCCACCTCCGTCGCCATCTTCGTCGCGTGGGACGACCGCGAGGAGACGCTCAGCATCGTCCAAGACGAGTTCTAACTCCCGACTCTTCGACCTCGGCACCGGTTTTCCGCATCTCCGCGCGTCGAGGGACGACTCCGTCCACTGTCGTCGTTCTCCGGTCCTCTCCGCCGCCGACCGTTCCCCGTCGCCTGAAACCCGCCGGAGTCCCTCGATTATCCTCGGGAACGACCTTCACGGCGGGCGGCGTGTGCTCTCCCATGCGCTCGTACAAAGCGAAGATGGTCGAACCCATCACCCTCCCCTCGCGCGAGGACCGCGAGTCGGCCCTCGATGCCGCCGGGTACAACGCCTTCAATCTCGACGCAGACGACGTGTACGTCGACCTCCTGACCGACTCGGGAACCGGAACGATGAGCGCCGAGCAGTGGGGGGCGCTGATGCGCGGCGACGAGGCCTACGCCGGCAGTCGAAGCTTCGAGGAACTCCGCGAGGCCGTCCGCGACGTGATGGGCTTCGAGCACGTCGTCCCCACTCACCAGGGACGCGGCGCGGAGAACGTCGTCTACGGCGTCCTCGTCGACGAGGGCGACGCCGTGCCGAACAACGCGCACTTCGACACGACGCGCGCCCACGTCGCCAATCAGGGCGCCGACCCCGTAGACTGTCCGCACGAACTCGCCCGCGACCCGGACGCCGACCACCCGTTCAAGGGGAACTTCGACGTCGAGGCGGGGTGGGAACTGGTCGAGGAAGTCGGCGCCGACGCGATTCCCGTCGTCGTCCTCACGGTGACGAACAACTCCGTCGCCGGCCAACCCGTCAGCGTCGCCAACACCCGCGAAGTGGCCGCCTTCGCCGACGAGATAGACGCGACGTTCGTGATTGACGCCTGTCGGTTCGCCGAGAACGCCCACTTCGTCCGGGAGCGAGAGGCCGAGTTCGCGGACGCGACGGTGGCCGAAATCGCTCGCGAACAGCTTTCGTACGCCGACGCGGTGACGATGTCGGGCAAGAAGGACGCCCTCGTCAACATCGGCGGCTTCGCCGCGATGGACGACCCCGACCTCTTCGAGGCGGCCAAGCAACGGGGCATCCTCTACGAGGGCTTCCCCACCTACGGCGGTCTCGCCGGGCGCGACGTCGCGGCGATGGCCGTCGGCCTCCGGGAGGCCGTCGAACCGCCGTACGTCGGAGAGCGGGTCGAACAGGTGGCCGAACTCGGCCGCCTCCTGACCGACCGGGGCGTCCCCGTCTACGAACCGACCGGCGGCCACGCCGTCTACGTCGACGCCGGGTCCGTCCTCCCGCACGTCCCGAAAGAGCGCTTCCCCGGGCAGGAACTCGTCTGCGCGCTCTACCTCGAAGGCGGCGTCCGCGGCGTCGAACTCGGCGGCTTCGCGTTCCCCGGGACCGACCGCCCGGACCTCGTCAGACTGGCGCTCCCCCGCCGAACGTACTCGCGCGAACACCTCGAACACGTCGCGGAGACGGCCGCCGCGGTGCGGGAGTCCGCCGAGCGCTACGAGGGGCTGGAAATCGTCGAGGAACCGGAGATGAAGGAACTCCGGCATTTCTCGGCGCGGCTGGAACCCGTTTCGGCCTCTCTCTCGGCCGACTGACTCCGTCCCTCTTCCCGACTCACTCACGTTCGACTCTCAGGAGACCGACCCGACGCTCTCCAGCACGAACAGCGTGATGAGGAGTCGGCCGACCGTCCCGACGAACGCCGCCGCCGCGAACTTCGCCCGTTCGAGGTCGAGCACGGCGAAGGCGTACAGCAGCAGCGTATCGGGGAACATCGGCACCATCAGCGTCCCCGCCAGTCCGACGTAGCCGTACCGCTGGACGAGGTCGACGACGCGACGCTGCGACCACGCCACGGGGTCGACGCCGAGCGAGCGCACCGCTCGAATCGCGGGACCGGACCGGGTGGCGCGGGTTCCGAGCGACAGGGCGGCGACGCTCCCGAGCGCCTTACCGAGGCTGCTCACGACGACGACGAGCGCGATTTCCACCGCCGTCGGCGCGCCGAGTTTCAGCGTCCCCTCCACCGCCGGGACGAGCACCGCCTCGCCCGGAAGCGGTAGGACGACGGCGATGAGCACCGAGTAGACGAAGATGAGGGCCAGTCCGCCCCACCCGCTCGCCGCCCGCACCGCTTCGGCGACGACGCCGTCCCCGAATCCGGGGAGGGCGAATACGGCGGCGGCGACCGAGACGGAGACGGGAAGGAGTGACGGGAACATGGTTCGTTTCGACGGCCGCGCGTCACCGCGCCGGCCGTCGCTGAGACCGGGTCGCTCCCGGACGGGTAATCCCTATCGGCCCCGTCGAATCCCTTCGACGGTTCGGTTCCGTCGCTCGCGTCCGCCGCCGGCTACTGTCCGTCGTACAGTCGCGTTCCGATGCGCTCCGGCAACCCGGCCTCGTTCACCGCCTCGACGACCGCCTCGACGTCGTAGTCGACGCGGCGTTCTTCGACCGACAACTCGTCCAAGTCCAGTATCGCGTACGCCGCGCGGTGGTCGCCGTCGCGGGGTTGGCCGACGCTCCCCGGGTTCATCACGATGCCCTCGTCGAACGTGCGGTGGTCCTGTACGTGGGTGTGACCGAGGACGAGGACGTCCTCCTCGTCGAGGAAGTCGGCGTCGAACTCCTCGGGGTAGGTGTACTTGTCTTGTATCCTCGGGTGGTCGTGGACGAGTTTCACGCGCCCGTCGAACTCCGTCCGTTCGTCGGGCAACTCCGAGAGCCACCGCATCGCGTCGTCGTCGAGCACGTTCCGGGTGTACTCGACGCCCGCGGCGGCCATCCCGTTGAATCGGAACGCCGTCCCGGAAGCGACGGCCCGGTCGTGGTTGCCCATCACCGTCGGCACGTCCCGTTCGCGGAGTTCGGCGACGCACTCGGCCGGCCAGGGGTTGTAACCCACCACGTCGCCGGCGCAGACGATTCCGTCCACCGCGGGCATATCCGAGAGGACGGCGTCGAGTGCGACCCGGTTCCCGTGTACGTCCGAGATGACGGCGACTCGCATGCGTCGACGTAGGAGCGGCAGCCTCAAAAACGACCCGCGGACCCACACCGCTGCCCCCGCCGCTCCTACCGGGGGGTCGCGCCCACAGGCGGTGAGCGAGGGCGGGTACGTCAACCCTTATCAGCCGTTCGCGGGAACTCTCACCGACACCGAATGAGGGTCCTCCAGTCCGTCCTGAACGAACTCCGAGCGCTGTGGGGCGGCGGCCGAGGGACGTCGCTCGTCGCCATCGCGGGCGGGTGGGGGACGCTGCTCGGCGCGCGCATGATCTATCCCGTCCTGCTGCCGTACCTGCGGGACGCCTTCGACATCAGCCTCACCGTCGCCGGCCTCCTCGTGACGGTTCTGTGGCTCGGGTCGGCCGTCGGCCAACTCCCCGGCGGCCTCCTCGCCGACCGCTACAGCGAGCGGTCGGTGATGACCGCGGGCGCCCTCGTCGTCGCCGCGGCGCTGGTGCTCGTCGCCGCCGCCCCGACGGCCCTCGTCCTCTTCGCCGCCACGGCGCTGGTCGGCCTCGGCCAGTCGCTGTACCCCATCGCGCGCATCACGATGCTCTCGCAGATATACCCGGACCGAATCGGGAGCGCCCTCGGCGTGACGATGGCGACGGGCGACCTCGGACAGACCGTCCTCCCGCCCGTCGCGGGGGTGCTCGCGGCGGCCGTCGCGTGGCAGGCGGGCCTGCTGTTCGTCGTCCCCTTGCTCCTCGTGGCCGGGTTCGTCGTCCGCGTGACGCTCCCGGCCGGCGGCGGGTCCGACTCGGGTACCGACGCCGACGCCGCGTCCGCGGACCCGCTCCCCTCCGAGAGCGTGCGCGACGTGCTCGCCGAGTTCCGCGGCTCGAACCTCGGGTTCGTCTCGTTCATTCTGTTCCTCTATATCCTCATCTGGCAGTCGTTCACCGGACTGTACCCCACGTACTTGGTCGAACAGAAGGGGCTCTCCTCCGCCGCCGCGGGGACGCTGTTCAGCGCCTTCTTCGCGTTCGGCGTCGTCGTCAAACCGGTCGCGGGCGCGGCGTACGACCGCATCGGTCTGCGGAACACGCTCGTCGCCGTCCTCGTCGGTCCCGTCGCGGGGCTGGCGCTGCTGCCCGTCGTCGAGGGGTTCTGGCCGCTGGCCGCCCTCACCGCCGTCGTCAGCACGATGCTCGGGTCGGGCGCCGTCACGCAGTCGTTCCTCTCGGACGCCTTCTCCGAGGAGGTCCGCGGCACCGGTCTGGGCGTCGTCAGAACCACGGTGGCGACGCTCGGCGCGGCGGGGCCGGTGCTCTTCGGCGGACTGGCCGACCGCGGCTACTTCGACGAGGGATACGTCCTCCTGGCCGCGGTGCTCGCCGTCGTCGTCCTCCTCACGCTTCGACTCCCGACGTCGTCCTCGCCGTCGCCGTCAGGGTAACGAGAACGTCGGTGACCGATATCGGCGACGACGGCCCCGACGGCGACTCACTCTCCGTTGTGGAAGCCGACGTCCACCGCGCCGTCGTCGTAGGCGACGCCCGCGGCGCAGACGGCGTGTTCGTAGGCCATCCCGTAGGCGCGTTCGGCGATGTCGGCGGGGGACCCGCTCCCGTCGAAGGTGACCGGCGCGGGGTCGTCCTCCTCGTAGGTGGCGACGAGGAGGGGATCATCCTCGACGGGGCGGACGAGGAGCGCGTCCTTCCGGACGATGCCGACGTAGGAGTCCTCGCCGACGACACCCGCGATGCGGGGCGTGTCGTAGTCGTCCTTCTCGTAGTCGAGCGCCAGAAGCGACTCCGCGAGGGCGTCGCGGGCGGGGTAGCCGATGTCGAGTTTCTCCGCGACGGGGTCGACGTGCGACCCGTTGCCGACGACGACGCCGTCGCCCCCTTCGCGGACGCAGTTGTAGGAGATGTAGGGGTTGTCGCTCTCGGGTGCGTCCGGCGTCGGCGCGACGGTGAGGACGCCGTCGCGTTCGACGACCTGCCGATTGGGAAACGACCGGGAGGAGACGCGATACGCTCCGAAGTCGGGACCGACGACGATGAACCGTCCGACGTACATACACGAGAGTGCATAGACGGACGCTAAATAGGTGGTGATTTGTGCACGTTCTTCCCCTGCGGCGGCGGGGCCGCCCCGTTCCGCTCAGACCGACGAGCGGAGGGGTTCGACGCGGAACACGTACTCCTCGTAGACGCCGTCGAGGTTCACCGGACTCTCCTCTTCGGTGTGCTCCCGGCAGAGGAACGCTTCGGCCTCGACGGCACCGTGGCCGGTGTCCTCTTGGTACCGTTCGAGGACGACGAACGCCGCCGGTTCCTCGCATCCGCGGCGGTGACACGTTCGGGGAGACTCCCCCTCGTCCGCCGCTTCGGCCTCCTCGGCCTCCTCGTCTGCGCGCGGCGGTTCGGGCTCGGGTTCGTCGGCGCGTTCGCGGAACTCGGCGACGTCCCGTTCCTGCTGGCGGGTCTCCGCGTCTCGGGCCTGCTTCTCTCGCCCCTTCTTCGTGTCTGCCATACCGTCCACAGGCGGATGAGAGGGATAACCCTGTGGTCGGTCCGGAGGTCAATCCCCGGTTCGTGCGACCGTCCGACGGCGGGCCGCTAAACAAAAGACGTAGGTGCTTGTTCTACAACTACCGACTAATGCTCGATAGGTTTCGTCACCCCCTTGTCGCCGTCGTCCTCACGTTGTTGTTGACGGTTCCGTGGGTCGGACTGTTCTTCTCCTACGGTGGCTACGGCACCGTCCACCCCGGCGAGAACATCGCGCCCGGCACGGCCGTCCTCGTCGCCGGCCTCGCCATCCTGGGAGCGTCCTTTCTCTTGGCGTGGGCCGCCGAAACGGCCGAGAAAGACGTCCCGCAGGCGTTCGCCATCGCCGTCCTCGCCGTCCTCGCCGTCGCTCCCGAGTACGCCGTCGACGCCCTCTACGCCTGGCAGGCCGGCGCCGGGTCCGAGCAGGCTGGCAACCTCGCCGTCGCGAACATGACCGGCGCCAACCGCATCCTCATCGGTCTCGGCTGGTCCGGCATCGCTCTGTTCACCATCTTTCGCGCGAGGAGTGGCTCCGACCCGGCGGTCGAACACCGTTCGGGATTCCTGGCCGACGTGGTCGGCCTCGACCGCGGCATCGCCACCGAGATAACGTTTCTCCTCGCGGCGACGGCGTTCGCCTTCTTCGTCCCCCTCAGCGGCGGCATCGGCCCCGTCGACACGCTGTTTCTCGTCGGTCTCTACGTGCTCTACCTGTTCGTCATCATCCGCGGCGGCGTCGAGGAACACGAGGAGAACGTCGGCGTGCCCGCCTACTTCCAGGCGAAGTCGAAGGCGGTGCGCGTCGCCGCCGTCCTCACGGGATTCGCCTTCTCCGGCGCCATCATCTTCACCGCCGTCCACCCGTTCGCCGAGGGGTTGGAGACGCTCGGCCTCCAGTACGGCATCCCCGAGTTCTTCATGATACAGTGGCTGGCGCCTCTGGCCTCCGAGAGCCCCGAACTCATCGTCGTCGCCTACCTCGTAAACAAGGCGCGCTCGACGGCGGGGTTCAACGCGCTCATCTCCTCGAAGCTGAACCAGTGGACGCTGCTCATCGGGACGCTCGCCGTCGTCTACTCCATCTCCGCCGGCGCCGTCGGGACCCTGCCGTTCGACTCGAAGCAGGCGGCCGAGATATGGATCACCGCCGCCCAGAGCCTCTTCGCCATCGCCATCCTGACCAACTTCGAGATAAGCACGCGGGAGGCGGTGACGCTTCTCGTCCTGTTCGTCTCGCAGGTGCTCGCGGAGTTCTACGTCATCCGAACCGTCTCCGAACCCGCCGCGACCGAACTCAGCATGATGATCCTCTACGCCTACACCGCCGTCTATCTCGTCCTCGGGTTCGCGCTCTTCTTCAAGCGGCGCGAGAGCCTCCAGGAACTCGTCGGTCGCACGCTGTCGAACGCGCGCGACGCCGTCGGCGGTGGCGGCGGGCAGACCGAACACGCGGACTGAGAGCGGTCCGCTCGACCGTCCCTCTCGCTCGACCGCGCCGCGGCGTGCGGTCGGACGACCGCCCGGTCGCGGACGCGGCGTCGTTCCGTCGGCTCTTCCGTCGAAAAAGCGTTAGACGATGTCGCTGTCGGCGCTGATAACGTACCGGCTGATCCGCTGCATGTCGATGTCCGGGAACTGCACGCGGAAGTTCCACGACTCGCCGGGCGCGAGTTGCTGGACGTCCTCTTCCTGCTCGACGGTGTTTCTGAAGTCGAACAGCTCCTGGTCCTCGGCGTCGTAGAGCGTGACCGACACTTCGACCGACTCGATGTCCTCCTCGCCGGCGTTCTCGACCGTTCCGCTGACGTACGTCGTCGACTCCTCGCGCGTCAGCTGGTGGTCCGTGATTTCGAGGTTGGGGTCCTGCTGGTCGGTCTCGCCCGTGATGTCGTCCGTCTCGGTACCGGTTCCGGTCCCGCCCGTGCTCGCGGCGAGGTCGACCGTGTAGGCCGTGACCGCACTCAGGTCGTCCGCTTCCTCGAACAGCACGTCGAAGTCCCACGACTCGCCCGTCGGAAGCGTGACGGTGTCCGCCTGCTCGGTCTCGTCGAAGAACTCGTAGAGAACGTCTCCTTGGTCGTCCTGGAGCGTCACCTGGGCCTGAACGTACTGGTAGTCCTCGTCGCCGGTGTTCTCGACCGTTCCTCGCAGTCCGACGGCGCTCTGTTCCGCGTACACGCTGTGGGACGCGACTTCGAGACCGTCGGGGGTGTCGCCGACTTCTCCGGTGACGTCACCGAGGCCGCTCTCGGTTCCATCGGCCGTCGACTCTGTGGTTCCCGTCTCGGTTTCGGTCGCAGTTTCGGTCGCGGTCCCGTCGCCGCCGGTCGTCCCGCCGGCCGCTTCCGTCGCTTCGCTCTGCTCGCCGCCCATACAACCGGCGGCGAGACCGGCTACGCCCGATGCGCCCGCCGCTTTGAGAAACTTGCGTCTAAACATCTGCCTCTTACTATCGCTGACATATGTATATGTTTTTTGGCGTCATATTACTGATTAAAATCCATTTCACGACGGGCCTCGCGTCGACGAGGTACGGGCGGTCCTTCACTAACCCCACTGCGGGACGAACCGACCGAACCGTCCGCGTCGGCCCCGTCGGGACTATCTGATCATCTTCGATGAGATTTGATTAGACGATGATCGGGCAGAAATACTATTGTACTCCCGACAAATCACAACTCATGTATCTAGTTTTGGACGACGTCGTCCAGTCGATCATCGCGTACAAGGACCTCGTCGTTCCGCTCTTCTTCGGTCTCTTCTTTCTCGGCACGTTCGCGGCGGCCTTTTTCTACCGACACCGGTACGTTCGCTCGAGCTATCTGGCGGTGTTTTTCGCCTGCCTTCTGTTGGTCAACCTCTCGCCGTCGGGGTACGAGATTCGACCGATGGAGGACCTCCACAAGTTCACGGGTATTCCGTCCGAGGAGAAGGTGAACTACCTCATCTACGTCGAGGACTCCGCGGGGCGGGAAATTCGGTTCGACCGGCGCGTCGTTCCGACCGTCAGCCCGAACGACGACGTCGCTCGTGCGCTCGCGTACTGTTCGCAGGAGGAGTCGGAGGCCGCGGGGCGGTATCTGTTGCACAGGTCCCACGAGTACCGCGAGCGAATCGAAGCGGGCGCCCCGTCGCTCGTAGAGCGGGTGGACTTCCCGCGGCACCAACAGGATTTCCGCTGGACCGAGAGCGAACTGGACGGATACGGTGAGTTCGTCACGCTGAAAGTCTACGAACTCCACCTCCACTTCGAGGAGGGCGGCTACGAACTGACCTCCACCGAGCGCGAACTGGCCTTCGAGGTCAGCCTCCCGGCGAACGCGACGGCGTCCGACGTCGAGTACACCTTCGAGGAGCGGTGCGTATGAGGGTCCCCGAACTGTTCGTGAACTACGTCCGCAACCCGCGGCGCGACTCGCCTATCAACGTCGGCGTCGCGCGCGTCATCTTCGGGGCGTACCTCCTCTGGAACTTCGGTTCGATGGAGTTCGGCGCTATCGACGAGTGGCACCTGATGCCCGGGGCGGAGGAGTATCTGTTCTTTCAGCCGCCGGTCGTCCAGCAGTACCTTCCGGTCGAGAAGGCCGTGCTGTTGGTGTTTCTGCTGGCGTTCCTCGTCGGGTACAGACAGCGACTCACGGCGCTGGTGAGCGCGCTGTTGGTGGCGCACCTGGCGACGGTGATGAACGCCTACGTCGACTCCGGTCGGGTGAACTCGATGTTCATCGCCGGCTTCTTCCTGATCTTCTTCGGGCTCTACGCGGAGACCGACCGCCTGAACGTCGACGCCGTTCGGGGGGCGCTCTCCGAGAGCATCGACGACCTGAACGAGACGCTCCGCTCGCCGAACACCGGCGAGCACAGCATGCGTATCCTGCAGTTGGTCCTCCTGACGGTCGCGGTTCTCTACTTCGGCTCCGCGTGGACGAAACTCGTCTTCGGGTCCGACCTCTCGCTGGACTGGATCAGCGCGACCGCGCTGGGACGGTGGGCGACGTCCGCCCTGGTCTACTGGGACCCGCCGACGCGACTCGGCGAGTTCATGCTCCGATACCCGCTCCTCCTGACGGGCGCCGCGCTGGGAACCATCGTCTTCGAACTCGGGTTGCTCGTCGCCGTTCTGGTCGGGTTGCCCATCACGCCCCTCCTCCTGGGGACGCTCGGGATGCACACGGTCATCGCCCTCTCGCTCGGTCCGTTCTTCTTCGACCAGTACGTCTTCCTCGCGCTCCTCCTCCCGTGGGACTCGCTCTTCCGATACCTCGGCCCCGACGAGGACGAGACGATAGACCTCGTGTACGACGAGCACTGCTACTTCTGCGCGCGGAGTCTCTACTCGTTCAAACTGCTCGACTTCACGAACGCGGTCCGGTTCCACTCGCAGTACACCGTCCCCGACCGGTACCGCGGGCGCGAGGACGTGAGCTTCGAGGACGCGATGTACGTGTTCGACGGCGAGGACGCCTACGCCGGCTACGACGCGTTCCGCCGACTCGCGAAGCAGTTCCCGGTTCTCGTTCCGCTCTCGTGGGTGATGAGCCTCGGTCCGGTCGCCCGCGTCGGCCGCCGAGTCTACCGCTACGTCGCCGAGAACCGGTCGCGGCATTTCACCTGCGCGGTGGACGCGGACGCCGACGGCGCCTCCTCCGACCGGAAGTGAACGCGACGCGGCGCGGTCTTCTCCCGCCGAGTCCGGTTCGAATTCGGTTCGAGTTCGGGCCCGCTCCGTCCCGCCGTCAGTCGAACGCCGCTTCCAGCGGCGGAACGACCTGCTTTTTCCGGGACATCACGCCGGGGAGGAACGCCTCCCGGTCCGAGAACCTCGCGTCGAGTCCCGCTTCGACCGTCGCGGTTTCGTCGCCGGCAACGAGAACCGTCGACTCCTCGTCGAGCAGGTCGGTCACGAGCAACAACAGCGCGTCGTAGTCGCGTTCGGAGACGACGCCGTCCATCGCATCGAGGACGGCGTCTCGCTGGTCCAAGACGACGCCGGGTTCGACCGTTTCGACCTGCCCGATACCGACGCGACCGGAGCCGAACTCGAACTCCTTGAAGTCGCCCAGCACCATCTCGCGGGGACCCTTCTCGCCGAGTTTGCTCTTGTGCGCGAGGAGCTTCTCGCCGTACTCCTCGACGCCGACGCCGGCCGTCTCGGCCAGTCGCTCGGCGACCGTCCGGTCGCGTTCCGTCGTCGTCGGCGAGCGCAGAACGACCGTGTCGCTGAGCAGTCCGCTGAGGAGGAGGCCGGCGGTCCGCGCGTCGATAGTCACGCCCGCCTCGTCGAACAGGTCGACCAGAATCGTCGCCGTCGACCCCACCGGCTCGTTCCGGAACGGAATCGGGGCGCTCGTCTCCACGTCGCCGATGCGGTGGTGGTCGACGACTTCGACGATTTCGGCCTCCCGCGCGCCGGATACGGTCTGGCTGTACTCGTTGTGGTCGACGAGGACCAGTCGCGTCCCCGTCGCGTCTTCGAGGAGGGCGGGCGCCTCGACGTCCCAGTAGTCCAGTACGAACTCCGTCTCCGGGTTCAGGTCCCCGGCCCTGGCCGCGGAAACGCCCTCTTCGCCTTGCTCTTGTTTCAACTCGGCGTACGCCAGTGCGGCGCAGACGGTGTCCGTGTCCGGTTTTCGGTGCCCGATGACGTACGTCGGTTCTGACATGCTCGCGCCGACGCGGCGGCCGGCAAAGAAACGACTGCCCGATTGGACGGGTGGTGTTCGCACGGACCCCGAGGGCCGGACGTACGAAACCTGACATAGTTTCGCGGTGAGTTCGCCGTACACCCCTCTGTACGAGCATCTCACCGCTACGAGGCGTCTAAATCCGCTATTCGGTGGAGTACATCTACACACTCCTCCGGAAGGAAAGCGTGTCTTCGGAGTGTAGAACTACCCTCGGTGACGACGCGTCCGGTCGGTATGCTATTGACATCGAACTACTCTCAAATCACCTCAAACCCGTCGAAAACCGGGCTTTCAACCGGGTTTGCGAACAACACTGGCTGAAGGGTTCGTCCTTCTCGTCGGAAGTAACGCCCCCTACAAATACTGGAACCCCGGTACACCCCGATGAATCGGGGGTGTATCGTAGGAATTCGATTTCGAGCGTCGGTGCGGACCGATTCGTCGTTCGTCCGTGTACTCTCTATGCCTACCCGAACGGTCGCGAGAAGCGATGAGAGGCTAAAATCGACGTAGACCAACCCACCGTTTTACGTCGAAACGGACACACAGCCGAATCGACGCGACGTACCCGCTACATCCATCACAGCGGGGCAGACTCCGGAAAAACCGGGGGTGTAGCTCGATTCCGATCCTATTCTCCAGTATCTAAGAGCTGATATGTCAGCGTCGGTCCCCGTCGTTTCCACTCCACGCTTTCCTCGGAATGCCCGAAAGAGGAGAGAGTGCGCTATCGATGTTCCGACTTGATTGCTCCTCGGTCACAGTCCGTCGACGGAACTTGCGGAAAACGGAGCTACAAATCAACCCTTTCAGCTTGAGTATCGGATCTGGGTTCGCATCTCGGCTATCGCGTGAGAAATAATCGCTCGCCAGCAACGAGTGATGGCGAGCACTTCTCCTACCGACTGTCGACAGGCACTCAGAACTGCCGCGGACCGACTCGGCGAATCACCGTCGAAGGCGCAGTACGAATCGCTCGGTCTCACCCCCGCGTCGGCCACCATCGTCCGAACGATGGGGGGATGGAACGCCGCGAAGGAGGCAGCGGGGTTAGAGACCGCAGCGAGTCGCGGGAGCCGCGTTCAGTCCAAGCCGACGGATGTGGACTTCTCCGAGGAGGCGTGGGCCGAACTGAGCGTCGACCAGCGCTGGCACTACCGCCACCGCGAACAGAACGCGACGCAGACGCTCGATAAGCGGGCGAAACTCCGGGCGTGGGTGTACGGCCTCAAGCGCGAACGTGGTTGTACTCGGTGTTCGGAATCGGATCCCGTCTGCCTCGATTTCCACCATCGCGACGGCGTCGAGAAGACGGCCAACGTCAGCGAACTGGTCTCGAACGAGCGGTCGCGAGACACGATTCGCGCCGAGATACGGCGCTGTGACGTGCTCTGTGCGAACTGTCACCGGAAGGAACACGCTCACTACCGGTTCGAGCGGCTGGATATCGAACCCTCCGCGATGGTCGCCGAGTTCGGGGACGTCTCGAAAGAACGCGTCGACTCCGACTGAGGGGCGGCGACATCCAAGCACCGTCCGGGTTTGATGGTGAGACGCGTGGTTCGACGGCCGCCATCGTGCCGTTTCGCAACATTGATACGCTATCGGGGGGTAGGTGTGACTGTCCCGTTGGTACGAGCCGGCGGGTGGCTGCTGACAGACATGTCAGTCCCATGGGGTAGTGGCCAATCCTGTTGCCTTCTGGGGGCAACGACCCAGGTTCGAATCCTGGTGGGACTATTCTCTCGATTTCTCGCGTGAGATCTTCCGCGGAGTCGCACGACGGGAGACTGACCGTTTGTATCTCGCCACCGCCGCGAAAGACGACTACGCCGCCGGTCCGCGTAAGTAGGTGCGTCCCTCGACGGGATAGTGGGCACCGAACGAAATGACAGATATCGAGATCGCTCGGCCGGTCGTTCGGTCGGACAGAGCGGACGGCTGGGAAGAGACCGAGACGCGAAGGATGAAGCTTCCCGCTCAACTGGGGACGACGCCGTACGTCTGTTTCCGAACGTTCGAGAACGCCGCCCTCCGCGAACGCGTGAAGCGGCTCACGTTGGGCGAGTTCGATAGCCCGCTGGCGAGGTTCTTCGCCGCGCATATCGATCTCCGGGGGTTCACGACGTTCGGGGCGACGCCGGAGCGACTGGTCGAACCCGCGGCCGACGAACTGAGAGAGACGATGCGAGAGAGCGGGATACGGAACGTCCGCGAGGTCGAAGTCGGGACGGTCCGTCCGGAGGTGGCGAGTCAGACGCGGGAGTACGAGGGCGAGTTCGGCTACGAAGGCTTCTCGGCGGCGATCGAACACGAACGGGCCGGCGAAATCGCGATCGAGATCGAGGGCGGGTCGCTCCCCGTCCGCGGGTTCATCTCGACGTGGAAGGAGGACTCGGGCACCGGGCTCGCCGCGGGCGGCGCCTACCCCGCCGAGTCGTTTCGGGAAGCGAGCACGGCGAGCATCACGGGCGAGCGAGGGACGGGCCTCGATCTGACTCTCTCGGCCGATATCGACCTCGATCCGGCCGCCAGTCGGGCCGAGATCGTCGCTCTGGCGGACGCGGTGACCGTCGAACCGGAAGCGTAGCCCGACCGACGACCGGGTTTCGGGAGCGACGCTCGATCCGACAGTGGTCCGAGACGGTCACTCGCGTCCACGGACGGTCGCCTTACAGTCGGTCGACGCCCGGGTCGATACTGACGCCGTTGCTGCCGTAGGCGTTGATCTCTCGACCGAGCGTCTCGATGGTCTCGACGTCCTCGTCGTCGAGTTCGAGGTCGACCGAATCGAGGTTCTCGCGGAGGTGCGATTCGGTCTCCGCGCCCGCGATGGGCGTGACGCCGTCGAGTCGCTGACTCCACGCCAGCGCGACCGAACTCGCGGTCGTGTCGTGTTTCTCGGCGATTTCTTCGAGTTCGGGAATCATCTCCGTTCGACCGCCGAGTAGCGGTCCGTAGGCGAGGGTCTCGACGCCGTGTTCGCGGTGGAACTCGCGCGAGCGCTCCTGCTGGAGGAGCGGGTGGAGTTCGATCTGATTCGCGGCGACCGTCGGGTCGGCGTGTTCGAGGGCCGTCTCGAGAATCTCCGGGGAGAAGTTGCTCACGCCGATGTTCGAGACGGTTCCCTCCGCGACGAGTTCGTTGTACGCCCGGAGCGTCTCTTCGGGGTCGTAGTCGCCCAGCGGCCAGTGGACGTACAGCAGGTCGATGGTGTCGACGCCGAGTCGGTCGAGGCTCCCCTCGACGGCGTCGTGCACGTCGTCGTAGCCGAGTCTGTCGTACCAGATTTTCGTCGCCAGCGTGAACTCCCCGCGGTCGACGTCCGCGCGTTCGATGGCGTCGCCGACCTCCGATTCGTTCCCGTAGAACTGGGCCGTGTCGACGTACTCGTACCCCATCTCGATGCCGGTGGTCAGGAGGTCGACGTCGGTGATTCCGAGCGTGCCGAATCCGACGGGCGGGAGGTCCAGGGTCACACTCGTAGTCAGGTCGCTCACGCGAGTAGAAGTTACGGCGGCGGGACCGAGACACGACAGCGAACGCGTCTCTCCGAACGAGTGACAAGACTGATACCGACCGACTCGAAAGCGGCGACCGATGGTCTCCTACACGCGACGCGACGCCCTCCGGTCGCTCCCCGCGCTCGCAGTCGGGCTGTCCGGGTGCAGCGCGCTCTCGGGGGACGAGGACGACCTACCGCTGCCGACGGCGTGGGTCGCGGACCTGCGGGAGACGACGGTCGGCGTCCGGCCGACCGAGGGACGGGTCGTCTTCGCCTCCCGGAGTCCGTTCTCGAACGACCCGATGCTGAGCGCCGTCGACGCCGACACCGGAGAGACGACGTGGTCCGTCTCCGGCCCCGACGAGCGGTGTTCGCCGGCCGCGACGGACGGACGCCGCGTCTACGTCTTCTCGAAGACGGGAACGGTGTTCGCGTTCGAGCACGAGGGGGGAGCGCCCGTCTGGGAGGCGTCGATACCGGCGGTGAACCGGGCCGACCCGGGCGTCGTGCAGTTCGCGCCGGTCGTCGCCGGCGGGACGGTCGTCGTGCCCGTCTCCGGGACCGAAGACGACGTCCCCGACAGGCTCGTCGGATTCGCGCGTTCGGACGGAGCCGAGCGGTTCAGCGTCGACCTTCCGGCATCCCTCGCGGGCGCCCCGGCGAGCGACGGGGACGGGGTCGTCTTCGCCCTGTTGGACGGGACGCTCCGCCGCGTCGGGGCCGACGGAACCGACGCGTGGCGCCTCGACGTCGGCGCCGCGATGTCGGACGTCGCCGTCGAGGACGGGACGGTCTACGTCGGGAGCGCGACCGAGTCGGTGCTGGCGGTCGACGCGGCGACCGGCGAGAGACGGTGGCGGGCCGACCTCGAAAACACGGTATTCACCCGGCCGCTCGTCGCCAACGGGCGCGTCTTCGTCGGCGCCGCGGACTACTACCTGTACGCGTTCGACGCCGACTCCGGGGAGCGGCGCTGGCGGACGGAGACGCCGAACGCCGTCACGTCCGGGCCGACGACGGCCGACGGCAAACTGGTGACGCTGTCGGGCGGCGACCTCCGAGTTCGCGGGTCGAGCGGCACCGTTCCCTTCGGGCCGACGGTCTTCTCGGTCCACGACACCGACGGGACGCGGATTACGGAGCGGCGATTCGAGGGCTACCAGAGCGGCGGACAACTCGGTTGGGCGGCGGCCGTCGGCGGCGGCGTCTACCTGGGACAGGAGTGGCAAGTAGCCCGACTCGCCCCGGAGGTGCTGGATGCGGCGTGACCGCGCGGGCGGCGAGAAGCGCCACCGCGTCTCGCGTCGGCGCGCGCTGGGCGGCATCGCGGCGCTCGGAAGCCTCGCGCTCGCGGGTTGTAGCTCCCTCCCTCGACTCGGCGGCGTCGACCCGGAGTGGCGGCGGGAGTTCGCGGACGCGAGCGCCGCGAGTCCGCTCGCCGTCTCGGCGGCGCACGTCCTCGTCGGCGCGCAGGACAAGGCGCTGTACGGGCTCCGTCGCGACGACGGGGAGACCGCGTTCCGATACGAGACGGGCGGCCCCATCGAAGCGCGCCCCGCGGCGTCCGGCGACGACGGGCCGTACCACGCCCACAGCACCGACGGCGACGTCTACGCCGTCGACGCGGCCGGCGACCTGCGGTGGCGCGAGGAGGGATTGCACGAGCGCGGAACGGTGGCCAGCAACGGGTCGCTGCTCGCACACCTCGACCGCCACATCGACGAGGTCCGCGGATTCGACGCGGACTCCGGGGAGCGACGGTTCGCCCGCGACGTCGCCGGCTACCGACTCTCCGGACTGCTCGAATCGACGTTCGTCTTCCGCGAGGCGGCGGGCGGGGATCGAACGCGCCTCGTCGCCGTCGCGACGGAGGACGGGAGCGTCCGCTGGCGGACGGAGGCGAGCGAGTGGTATCCCGGTCTCACTGCCGACGAACGGCTGGTCGTCTCCGACGGCGAGTCGACCGTCCGAGCGTACGACCCGCAGGGCGGGGCCGCCCGGTGGGAGTCGACGGTCGACGCGGAGTCCTACCGAGACCCGACGCTCGGTCCGCAGGTGTACCTACAGAACCAACGGTCGGAGTCGGCGGACGAACTGGTCGCGCTCGACCGTCGCGACGGGTCGGTCGCGTGGCGGAACACCGCCGGGTACGACCTCCGACGGGTGACGCCGACCGACGACGCCGTGTTCGTGGGGAGTCGCGTCGACGACCCAGACGGCGGCATCCTCGGGCGCGTCGACCGCTTCGACCTGACGGGGCGGCGCCAGTGGCGGACGGAGACCGCGGCGCCGGACGCGGAGGACCTCCTCGCGGTCGGGGACTCGGTCGCCCTCTCGGGCGGGCGACAGGTGGTCGTACTCGACCGCGCGACCGGCGAGACGCGGTGGTCGCACGAACCCGAGTCGTACAGCCGGTTACACGTTTCGGCGGCCGACGGGCGACTCTACGTGTCGTACGTCGACGACGGCGCGGTGGCGCGCTTCCCGGTGTCGCGGTCGTAATCGCAGCCGAGAACGCCCGCGAGCGCCGGCCGTCGCGGCGCGGAGGGTGAAATCGCTCGTCGCGGCGCCGGTACGCACTGCCGCCAATCAGTCCCCGCCTCGGCCGCTCCCGCTCCTATCCGCTACGGCGCTCAGACGGCGTCAACCGTCGTCGAGACGCCGCACGTCCGACACCGTAGGATCCGAATCCGCCGCCGAAGCGATTCCTCCTCTCTCCGCACCCCCGCCCGCGTCGGTGCCGTCTCCACCGCGGCCGTGACCGTGTGCTCCCGGACGCCGCCGCAGTCGGCGCACTCCGTCACGAGCGATTCCGCGACCGCGGGCGGTCGAGTGTCTCCATCCATGATGCTCTCCGCCGACCGGAACGACGATAGCCCGCTTAACCATTTCGTCACGTCGCTCCCGCGGTCTTCGCTCCGAACCCCTTCGTCCGATTCGAATCCCTTTAGTGACTCTCGCCGCTACTCGGTAACCCAGTCGCTCGCGGTATCGTCGCTCCGGATTTCGTTTCGACGTTTCGTCGCCCCGCTGTCTCCCGTTCTCCAGTTGAAACGAAGGGGTCCCCCCTCCCGAGAATACGTTCGAATTTCCACACGAAACGAAGGGGTTCCCGGAGCTATTTCTCGACGTTCAGCAGCGCCACGCGTTCGCGGACGAGCGACCCGAGGTCGCCGTCGACGGCGGCGAGTTCGGTGTCGGTCACCGCGAAGAACTCGCGCAGACGCTCCCCGTCGAAGCGGCCGAGCGTCCGTTCCTCGGCGAGCGTTTCGCGCAGTTGAGCCGCTGCGGCCGCCTCGTCGCCGCCGTCGACGAGGGCGACGGCGGGCGTCTTGCCGGCCGAGACGCCCATCGTCAGCGCGTCGTCTATCTGCCGTCGACCCGCGGCGTACAGGAGGATTTCGACGGCCCTGTCGCGGGCGACGTTCTCGCCGCGGTCGATGGCGCGGTCCGCCAGTTCGACGGCGCGGCGGAGGTGCTCCTCGCCGGCGACGTACCGCGCGTCGAACACCTGCACCGTCGCGCCCGTCTCCTCGGCCACCTGGCCGACGGCGGCGACGAAGGCGTCGACGCTCTCCACGTCGGCGACGCCCTCGACGAACTTCATCCGAAATCACCCAGGCTGGCCTGCTCCTGCGGGTCGTCCGCGTCTCCGCTTCCGTCGCCGCGGTCGGTCCGTTCGCTCGCTCGCTCGAACGTCGCGTCGGGCACGTCGGCCTCGTCCTCGTCGACGTCGTCCATCGACGGGTCGCGCCGCCCGGCGGCTTCGAGGACGCTCTCGGCGGTCTTCCGCCGCCCCCGCAGGGCGGCGAGAATCACGGACTTGTCGGCCTCTCTGAGGTCGTTCCGCGTCTCGATGCCCGCCTCGAACAGGCGGCGGGCGCGCTTGCGGCCGACGCCGCGCACGCCGGCCAAGTCGAGCAGTTCGTCGCGGACGCCGTACTCGACGCGCTTTTTCGCCTCGCGGACGGCGACGACCGAGGAGAGGTCCAACTCCCCGGCGAGTCGCTCGGCCGCGCCGAGCAACCACTGCGCCGTTTCGACCTTCCCCCGGATGTCGCCCGGTCCGACGCCGTAGCGTTCGGTGATGCGGTCCTCGTCCACCTCGCGCGTCCAGTCTTCGAGCAGTCTGGCGGTCTTCAGCGCCGAGAGCCACTCCTCGAAGCGCACGTCCTCGTACTCGGAGGGGACGTTCCCGAGCAGTTCGGGTTCGCGCTCGTAACACTCCTCGGTGTAGGTCTCTCGGTCGCCCGATTTGAGGTAGAGCTGATACATATCGGGCGTGCGCGAGACGAGGTGGAACAGGCCGAGCGCCGTGGGATACGTGCGGTCCGTCTCGAGGGCTTCGACGTTCTCGTCTTCTCTTTCGCCTTCCCCTTCGTCTCCGCTCTCGCCGTCCGCCTCCGGGACCATCTCGCTGGCCCGCCGGAACCCGGCGGACTCCTCGCTCTCGGCGTCCCCGGCGTCGCTCGCCGCGCGGCGAGCCTCCGAATCGGAGACGCCGGCCAGTTCGCGGAGTTTCTCCTCGCGGTGGTCGGCCGCCCACTCCAGGCCGTCGATTATCTCGGCGGCGCTCATCGGGTCGAGGTAGAGCCGCGAGACGGTGTGGCCGATGGCCGTCGCGGAGATGTCGTCCCCGTCGATGTCGACGAACCCGTTCACTTCGAGGTACTGCAGGACCGTGTCGGTGACCCGCTCCAACCGGCCGGGTTCGTCGGTCTGCGTCGCGTACAGCGTTCGGTCGAGAAACTCCAACAGTCCCTCGCGGGTGTGCGCGAACCCGGAGGCGACCGTGGCCAAGAGATGCGTCCGCAGGGCGGGTTCGGCGGCGAGTTTCGAGCGGACCGGTTCGGCGTCGGCCCAGATATACCGCTCGAACAGTTCGTCGCGCGTCTCCGAGTCCTTCGCCAATAGGACGGCCTCGCCGTAGGGGTCGAGTCCGGGGCGGCCGGCCCGCCCCATCATCTGGTGGACTTCGAGCACGTCGAGCGGTTTCATGCCGCCGAACTCGCCGTCGTAGCGCTGCCAGTCGCGGACGATGACCCGCCGACTCGGCGTGTTGACGCCCGCCGCGAGCGTCGGCGTCGCCGAGACGGTCTTTACCAACCGGTCGCGGAACGCCTCTTCGACCAGTCTCCGATGCTCGGACGCGAGGCCGGCGTGGTGGAACGCGGCCCCCTTCGCCACGCAGTTCGCGAGGGTGTCGCTCGTCTCGGCGTCGGAGACATCACGTATCTCTTGCGCTAACTCGGCCAACTCGCCGCGCTCCTCGCCCGTGAGGTACTCCGCGGTCACGTTCTTCAGTCGCTTGGCGGCCGCCTCGGCGTTCCGCCGGGAGTTGACGAACACGAGCGAGGAGCCCTCCTCGTCGAGGGTGTCGGCGACGAGCGCCGACGTCTGCCTGTCGCCCTTCCCGACCGGAACCTCCCGCTGGGTCCCGTCGTCGAACGAGATGGCGTTGCCGTAGTGGACGCCCATCTTCAGGTCGATGGGCCGCCACTCCGACTGGACGAGCGTCGCGTCCAGCCACTCGGCCACCTCCTCGGCGTTGCCCACCGTCGCCGAGAGCGCGACCACTTGGAGGTTCGAGTTTATCTTCCGGAGTTTGCCGAGGGTGACTTCGAGCGTCGGCCCGCGGTGCGAGTCGTTCACGAGGTGCACCTCGTCGGCGACGACGCAGGAGAGGTCGCTCACCCATCCCGCGTTGTTGCGGATGAGCGAGTCCACCTTCTCCGAGGTGGCGACGATGATGTCCCTGGAGGAGAGCCACTCGCCGCTGGACTCGTAGTTGCCCGTCGAGACGCCCACGTCGACGCCGAACTCCTCCCAGCGCTCGAACTCGGCCTTCTTCTCGGAGGCGAGGGCGCGGAGCGGCACGATGTACAGCGCCTTCCCGCCCCGTCGCACGCTCGACAGCATCGCCAACTCGGCGATGAACGTCTTCCCGGACGCGGTCGGGACGGAGGCGAGGACGCTCTCGCCCTCCGTCACGCCCGCCTCCACCGCCTCGGCCTGCGGGGGGTACAGTTCCTCGATGCCCCCCGACTGCAGTCGTTCGGGCACCCCCTCCGGCAGGCCCGGCACGTCCTCCGGTCTCATTGGCGCGGAGTAAGCCGTCACCCGGTTTAAATGGTCGGACCCGAGAGCGTCCGGGGTGTGCGGCGGGGAGGAGGCGGTGAAGAGTGAGCGATCGCCGACCGCCGCTCCGGAGCGTACCAGTATTTCTCCCCGCGGCGCGAAGTACGAGGGGATCGTACCGCCGCCGAATCACCTAGTTAGGACCGTTCGAGGCCGGCCGATAGAGAGGTACCCACGATGCACTCTTCCGATTTCCGACGACGCGATACCGACGCGAACGCCGCGGTTACCCCCCGGTCCGCGGACGACGGCGGCGGCGCGTCGACCCCGAGTTCCTCCGTCCCGGAGTTTTCGACGGACCTCCTCGTCGGAAACGCCGGATTCGACCCCGTCCGGCGTCGCTCCGGCCGCGACGGGTGGCGGAGTGCGGTTCGCGCCGCCGCGGTGACGCTCGCCGTCGTCGGCGCGATGCTGTTCGCCTCGGCGGGCGCGGCGACCGGGTCGGTGTTCGGCGTTCCGCTCCGTTCGCCGGTCGTTCTCGCCGTCGCCGCGTTAGCCGGCGTCTTCGCGCTCCGGGCGGGGTTCCTGCTCGCCTTCGGCCGGAGGGAGGAAGCGGGATGGGCGCGCGAGCGCGCCGGCGACGCCCTCGCGGTCGCCGCGCTCGTCGGCGGGTCGTCGTACGTCCTCGCGGTCGCCGCCGCCCCGTCGCCGCCGTGGCTCCTCATCGGCGTCGGTCTCGGGGTCGGAGCGCTCCTCGCGTTCGCGTACGTCCGGCCGGCGTTCCCGTGGTCGCCGAACGCGTACCGGACTCGGTTCGCCGCCTACGCTCGGCGTCTCGGCGCCCGCGAGACTCTGTTCGGCGCTCTCCTCGCGGAGGCGAGAGCGGACGCCCGCGCGGACAGCGAACTGCGCATCGCGGTCGCAGAGGCCGAGGCGGCGCTCGCGTCGGCCCGCGCGAGCCTGCGACAGGCCGACAGCGACCTCGAGATGGGACTCGCGAACGACGCGCTGTTCCACTTCTACTCGGCGAAGCGGGACCTGATCGCCGTGGACTACGCCGTCGAACTGTTGAAGGACGTCCTGACGGAACCCGCGGTGAGCGTGACCGTGGTCGCCGACGCGGACGACGCCGAGACGGGGTCGGCGACCGACCCGGGCGGCGCGGCTCCCGCCGGAACCGCCGCGACGCCCGTCGACCTCGGCGGTCGCCTCTCCCCGCGGGCGCGCCGGTATCTCGCGTCGACCGCCACCCACGTCGTCACTCGGGTTGAGGCCGAGTTCGGGTCGAAGGACGCGCTGACCGGGAGCGTCCGCGGCCGACTCTACGACTCGAAGGGGACGGTCCGACCCGACGTCGACGTCCGCGAACTCCAGCAGGCGGCCG